>NZ_JAAKVR010000012.1:0-156067 GCF_049175755.1 Aeromonas sp. 600282
ATCCCACCTGGGTTCATCCAATCGCGCAAGGCCCGAAGGTCCCCTGCTTTCCCCCGTAGGGCGTATGCGGTATTAGCTACCGTTTCCAGTAGTTATCCCCCTCGACTGGGCAGATCCCCAGGCATTACTCACCCGTCCGCCGCTCGCCGGCAAAAGTAGCAAGCTACTTTCCCGCTGCCGCTCGACTTGCATGTGTTAGGCCTGCCGCCAGCGTTCAATCTGAGCCATGATCAAACTCTTCAATTTAAGTTTGGTTGCTTCGAAAAGCGGCTCAATGAATTGCTGAATTAACTGCTGCAACTTTCGTTGCTTTGGTCACTTCATCAGACATTGAAAATCAAAAATTGTTTTTGATGCTCGATGCTGTGAGTGCCCACACAGATTGCTTGATTCAAATTGTTAAAGAGCGTCACGCTTGTCGCGTTGAGGAGGCGCATATTACACCTCTCACTTCGAAAGTCAAGCGATTGTTTTCGCTTTTCTTTCGGCGCTCACTTCGCTAGGAAGCTGGCTCATCAGTTTGGCGTGCTCCGCCGTGCTGGTAGGGGCGCATTATAGGGAGCCGCGCCGGGATGACAAGGGCTTTTTCAGCAAAAAAGTTCGTTCGCTCAGATATCAAGCAACCACCTCTTTTTTTGCTCAAAATGGCATCAATCCTGACTATTGCCGGATTTAAATTGAACATTTGAAAAGCCAATTTATAATTGCCATTTCAAATGTTCAATTGGAATACCCTCATGCATCAAATCCTCGATAGCCATAAGGAAGAGCAAATCGTCCCGCTGTTCCGCTTGGGGTTCCGACCCTTCTTCTTGTTCGGGGCTCTGTTTGCTGCCGTCGCCATGTTGCTCTGGCTGGGGCAGCTCAACGGTTGGCTAACCTTGCCAGGGATTGCCAACCCGATCTGGTGGCATGGTCATGAAATGCTGTTTGGTTTCGGGGCAGCCATCGTCGCGGGCTTTCTGCTCACCGCGGTGCAGAACTGGACGGCCCATCCCAGTATTCGGAGCTGGCCATTGGCAATGGTGGTGGGGTTGTGGATATTGCCAAGGACCTTGTTACCCTGGCTGGGTGAGGAGAACATGATCCTGATGGTAGCAGACCTGCTCTGGCTGCCGCTGTGCGCCTGGTTCCTTGCCAAGCCTATCTTGATAACCCGGCAATGGCGCAATCTATTCTTCGTGCCCCTGTTGCTGATACTGACCTTGCTCAATGGTGCCAGCTGGTTATGGCAGGCCGATTGGACCACCGTTGAGCACCTATTGATCACCACAGTGCTGTTGTTTACCACCCTGATCGCCGTGATGGGTGGAAGGGTGATTCCGTTCTTCACCGCCCGAGCAACCGGTCAGGATAAAGCTGCACCTCAGCTCTGGCTGGAGCGGGCGGCGCTCGCGACACTGTGGCTTATCTTGCTCTGCTGGCTGCTGCTCCCCACCCAATGGGTCACCAGCATATATATAGTGCCTCTCTATATAGTGGCGGCGAGTTTGCATCTGTGGCGGCAACTGCGTTGGCATCTGCCATCGACCCTTGCGCATCCCCTGCTGTGGTCACTCCATCTCGCCTATCTGTTTATCCCTCTTGGCCTGCTCGCCCTTGCGGCACATAGCGCGGGTCTGCCCATCACGTTGTCGATGGCCAGTCACCTGCTCAGCGCAGGCTGTATGGGCACCATGATCCTGGGCATGATTGCGCGAGTCTCCCTCGGCCATAGCGGTCGGGCCTTGCAGGTAGGACGCAGGATCACTGGCGCATTCGCCCTGGTTATCGCTGCCGCTACAATGCGGGTGACGATTCCGCTGTTCTGGCCTGCTTATACCCTGCATGGCTGGAACCTCAGCGCGCTTGCCTGGATCGCTGCCTATGGTCTGTTTGTCTGGGTCTATACCCCGATACTGATCCGCCCCAGAGCAGATGGTCGACCGGGTTGATGACTGCGGAACATGTTCAGGGTGTTGCCACTGGATAGTGGATGAGGTTGTGGAAAATCGCCGGGGCTATGCCCAGATTGCGATAACCGTGGGGACGGTCGGCAGCAAAACGCACCGCCTCTCCTTGCACCAATGAACGCCACTCCCCTTCCACCAGCACCTCCATCATGCCGCTGATGACGATGACATGTTCGGTCACTCCCGGCTCATGGGACTCGGATTCACGCTGGTAACCCGGCAACAGGGTCAGCTCAAGCAATTCGAAGCCAAACCGGTTTTCATAAGGGAAGAGCGGCGCCACTTGCATGCCCTCTCCCGCTGGCTGCTGGCGAATGGCATCGGCGGTGCGATAGAGCACCTCAGCCTGCGCAGCGGGTGTGGGCTCAATGAAACTGGAAAATGAGACTCGAAAACCGGTGGCTATCTTCCATAGCGTCGCCACCGTCGGGCTGGACTCTCCCCGCTCAATCTGCCCCAGCATCGCTTTGCTGACACCCGTTTCGCGCGCGGCGGCATCCAGGCTCCAGCCGCGCTCGCTACGCAGCCCCTTCAGTCGAGCAGCCAGATGCTGACTCATCTCTTGCATAACTGCCTCTTTATTACTCTTGCACGATGCACCTTGTGCGCTATAACGCACAGCGATATAGTCAAAGCTGTATTGTACGTAATAACGCACAGCGCGTCACAACGCCAAGAGGAAGAGTCATGCCCTTCGTCATCCCCCATCTGGTCGCAGGCTTTATCGCCGTGATGGTCGGCTACACCAGCTCCGTCATCCTGATCATCCAGGCCGCCACGGCAGCAGGTGCTGATACTGCTCAAGTCGCCTCCTGGCTCTGGACGCTGGGGATCGGCATGGGGGTGAGCTGCATCGGCCTCTCTCTCTATTACCGCATACCCATACTAACCGCCTGGTCCACACCGGGCGCGGCACTGCTGATCACCACGCTGGGCAACTTCACTCTGGCGGAAGCTATCGGCGCCTTTGTGATCGCCTCCCTGCTGATCACTCTGTGTGGCATCAGCGGCTGGTTCGACCGTTTGATGAAACATATCCCGGCTCCACTGGCCGCCGCCATGCTCGCTGGCGTGCTGCTCAGATTCGGATTGGATCTGTTCAAGGTCGCCCCGCAAGATCCCTTGTTGCTTGGCACCCTGCTGCTGGCCTTCCTGCTGGGTCGTCATCTCTGGCCCCGCTATACCATGGTGCTGGTACTGGGAGTGGGGATGCTGACCTGCAGCGTGCGGGGGGATTTGCAACTGGGCACCCTTCACTGGCAACTCGCCAGCCCGGTCTGGACATGGCCAGCCTTCTCCCTTGATGCCCTGTTTGGCATCGCGCTGCCGCTGTTCATTGTCACCATGACATCGCAAAACATGCCGGGAATTGCCATCTTGCGGGCCCACGGCTATCAGCCTTCCACCTCCTCGCTGATCAGCTGGACCGGCCTGACTGGCCTGCTGCTCGCCCCTTTTGGCGGCTATGCCTTCAATCTGGCCGCCATCACTGCCGCCATCTGCATGGGCAAAGAGGTCGACCCGGATACCAAGCGCCGCTGGCCAGCTGCGGTATGGGCGGGTTGCTTTTATCTTGTGACCGGCTGCTTCGGCGCAACCGTCGCGGCCCTGTTTAGCGCCTTTCCGGCAACCCTTGTCACCTGCGTCGCCGGATTGGCCCTGCTAGGTACCATCGGCAGCAGCCTGCACTCTGCCTTGCACCAGGATGAAGCGCGAGAAGCTGCGCTGCTCACCTTTATCATTACCGCGTCCGGGATCAGCCTGCTCGGCATCGCGGCAGCCTGCTGGGGTCTGCTGATTGGTCTGGCGATCTATCAGTTCCAACCACATCGACAAAGGAATCAATTGAACCTCAAACCGTGAACCTCTGCACACTATCCAGATAAAATGATTCACAAGTGAAACTAATTTCCTTCTAGTGGTGCCAGGGCACCAATCTTCCCGGACATGGTGCCCTGTCAGGTTCCATGCAACGGAGTATAAAAATGAAAAATCAGGCTGTCTTGTTACTACTGGCCATACTGGGAGCCACGAGCGTCCAGGCTGCCGATACGGATCGAGAGCTGGCTCGCCAGCTCGCACTTCAGCAGAAAAACCTGCTGCCCCTGCTGAGCAATCAGCAATATCAGAGCCCGCTTCCCAATCTGCTGCAGAAGGCCAGCCCGCGCCTTAAGCGGCAGGCGACCGATGCCAACCAGGCAGCCATCAGCCGGCAAGGACTGGATGGCGAGGTCAAGCAACTGATGCAGTTGCGGCTGGCCAACACCGATCAGGCCGCTGCACTGCAACAGGGCGTCGAACCGCTGGTCGCCTATGTTCCAAGTGGAGATGAGAAGAGCTGGAGCGCCATTGAAGCGTTCGACAGCGCCGGTAATCCAGTCTATCTGGATATCGACAAGGCACCGGCCCGGCCGGTTCTGGTAGTCGAAGCCGATCCCGTCAAAGCCAAAAACGCAGGCTTGAAGGTGATGCGCAAAGCGCTGGCCGATGCGGATCTGCAAAGCGCTCCACGAGCAGCGTCCAGCACAGCGCCGCTCAAGACCAGTATCCTGAAAAAGATCAGATTGAAGGATGATCAGGAGCCCTGGCTACTCGGCGCGGCCGAAGTGTATGCAGTGGTCGCAGGGGTCAATCCCAGCCGAGATGAGCCAGTAGTCGATATTGTCGACATGCCCTACCTCGACTATGACAACACAGACTACACCCCCAACCAGATCCTGGTTTACTGGGATCGCTATCGCTGGGGTGCCGTCGATGTGGTGATGATGGAGCAGGATGACAACGTCAACTACAAGGAGCTGAGCGCCCTGCTGATTGAAGCTCTCAAACTCGGCTTTACTGCGGGTGGCGTGCCGGAAGCACTGCCCTTCCTCGATCTCGGCGGTCGCATCGTCAAGGCGCTACCCGACTCCTGGATGACCAATAACGACGACTATCTGGATACCTTCTACACACTGGAGCAGGATCAGGTCTATCGCCAGTATCCGGGGGCTGCCGGTAATGCGGTTATCGATCTTGAGCCAAAAGAGCTCGCCCCGACCAGACCTTGATAATCGGCCATAACGAAAAAGCCAATGAGCAACTCATTGGCTTTTTGCTTTTATCGCGGTGACCACCGGTCAACCCTTGGGACGAACCCCCAGAGTATGGCAGATGGCATAAGTCAGCTCGGAGCGGTTCAGGGTATAGAAGTGGAAATCCTTCACCCCTTCCTGACTCAGCACGCGCACCTGATCGATGGCGATGCTAGCCCCCACCAGATTGCGAGTCATCTGATCGTTATCCAACCCCTCAAAACGCTGATGCATCCAACGCGGGATCTTCACGTTGGTAAAACCGGCAAACTTGGCCAGGGTCTGATAGTTGGAGACCGGCAGGATCCCCGGCACGATTTCAGCATCAATACCGATGGCGGCGCAGCGATCCCGAAAGCGCAAATACGTTTCCACATCGAAGAAGAACTGAGTGATGGCGCGGTTGGCACCGGCATCGATCTTGCGCTTGAGGTTGAGCAGGTCGGATTGCGCACTCTTGGCCTCCGGGTGCCCTTCCGGATAGGCGGCAACCGAGATATCGAAGTCAGCCTCCGACTTGAGCAGGGCAACCAGGTCGGTGGCATACATATCCGGTTTCTCCAGCCCCTGCGGCAAGTCACCGCGCAGAGCCACGATATGACGAATACCGCTGTTCCAGTAGTCGCGGGCGATGGTGCGCAGCTCGTCGCGGCTGGCATCGATACAGGTCAGGTGCGGCGCCGCAATCAGGCCTGTCCGTTCCTTGATGTCCTTGATCACCTTGTGGGTGCGATCACGGGTGCCGGAGTTGGCGCCATAGGTGACGGAAACGAACTTGGGTTCCAGCACTTTCAGCCGTTCGATGGACTGCCAGAGGGTATTCTCCATCCCTTCACTGTTGGGCGGAAAAAACTCGAAACTGACCGATATATCGCCATTCAAATCTGCCAAGCTCTGGTTGAGCGCCTCAACCTGACGTGCACTGTGAAAACCCATCTGCTCTTCTCCCTGTCCTACAATCCATCTGCCCACGTCAAAACGGATGTTTGGACGTCTAAACGTCTTTATATTTATGAGTAAAACGACACAAAGTCAACAGGGATTTACCTCACATCCGATCTGACGAACTTCATATTTACAAAATTAACGGTACGTAACCGAAAAGTGCCCATCCCAAAATCGCCCCAGTCGAGTTATGATGGGGGCAGATCGTCCTGGACGTTCTGAATCTGCGTGTGATTGTTTGGCCGGAGGTTTCTCCGGCCCCTTTTCATCTATTTCCCACTCCTGCCGATAACAGAATGAGTCTTTGCAGGAGCACCATCATGGATACCCACCCCGGCTTTGCCACCGACTTGCTGTTCGATCGCTATCAGGGCGAGGTTGTTCAGCACGATCAGTTCTGGGCGGTTCGTACGCCGGATGCTCCCGACTACTACTTCGGCAACTACCTGCTACTCCCCAACCCACCCAGCGACCGTGACAAAGGCTGGCTGGAAGCCACATTTGATCAGCTGATCGGCCAGGATCCTCGAGTGCGCCACCGCACCTTCCAATGGCCGCTGGCCGCCGGGCAAAACAGCCGGATCGCCGGTTTTGTCGCAACGGGATACCAATATATGGAGTGCGTGGTACTGGCGCTGGATGAACAGAGCTGCCCACCTCCTCACGACGACATGAACAAGGTTGAGGCACGCACCTTCACTACTGCTGATTGGCCTGAGTGGCTCGACTTCGAACTCAATGAACGGGATGAGGGACACTCGGAACAGAGCTATCTCCCCTATCTGCGATCCCGCCAGGCGCTCTATCAGGCCATGATTGCCGATGGTCTCGGGGACTGGTGGGGGATCTGGAAAGAGGAACAACTGGTCGCCAGCTGTGGCCTCTTCTTTTGCGGCACACTTGGGCGCTTCCAGTTGGTACGCACGCACCATGCGTGGCGCAATCAGGGGTTATGCCGCCAGCTGCTGAGTCAAGTGGCTCGCGCAGGATTATCCCGTGCCAAACAGCTGATCATAGTGGCTGACGAGCATTACCATGCCCAGCGCATTTACCGCTCTCTGGGGTTTGCCCCGGTTGCCCGCATCGGCAGCCTCTGCCGCTGGCCCCACGAAGCACAATAAAGCGATACATGCTGGCCGCGAGCCATAAAAAAACGGGAGGCTGATGCCTCCCGTTTTTATTGATGCAGATGACCTATTGCTGTGGCTGCTGTGGCGCCTCCAGCTCGTTGGAGAGCGCCTGTTCCACCTCATCCGACGGCGCCGGTAATGGGGCAGCGGCCGCTGATGCGGGTTCTGCGGGAGTCACAGCTGGTGCCACCACGGCCGATGTTTCACTGGTCGCGGGAGCTGCGGACACCTCAGTCGCCGGCGCTGAAGCCGAAGCAGGGGCAGGGGCAGGGGCAGGGACAACCGCATCACACTGACAATCCGCGCTCTTGGCCTTGTTGCCCTGATGAGGGGCATACCAGCTCTTCAAGCCACTTTCCAGTCGATCCGCGGCAGCCTTGGGCTCCATCTTGCCGAGCAACACAGCCTGACTCACCTCGGCCAGCTCATCCCCCAACTTGGGCGTACCACGGGAGAGGATCTGAGTCGCCACCCGAATGGTCGAGTCACACTGATCCCGCCACTCCATCATCTCTTTAGCCGCCGGATTGGTGACATCGAAGAAGTGGTTGGAGAGGGAAAAGAATCCAGGCAACGAGTTGGTATAGAGCTCGGCAAATTGCGGCGTCGTCAGCCACTGCAGGAAAGCCATCGCCCCCTCTTTGTTCTTGCTGGCCGGATTCATCCCCATACCGATATCGGTGTGGTCGGTAAAGAAACAGCCATCACCCTGTTTGGCCACCGGCGGGCGCATGACACCAAAATCGACCTTGCCGGTGAAGGGGGCAATCTCCCAGGATCCTGCAACATAGAAAGCGGCCTTGCCGGAGGTAAACAGTTCGTTGCTGGTCGCATAATCGCGGCTCTCGGCCCCCTCGCCAAGGTAGGAACGCCAGCGGGCCAGCTCATCGAACACCCTCACATATTGCGGGTTATCCAACCGCTCCTGCCCGCCGATCAGAGCCAGACGGCCGTCCTCTCCCTTCCAGTAGTTGGGGCCAATATTCTGGAAGCCAAGCTCTGAGGCAACCCAGCTCTCGGAACCGCTCATGGCCAACGGCACATAGCGCCCATCAGCCTTGATCTTGTCCAGCACGGCAAAGAACTGATCGCGGGTTTGCGGCAATGTCAGCCCCAACTCACTGAAGATCTTCTTGTTATAGAAGAAGCCATGGATGACCGACGCCATGGGTACACAGAAGGTCTGGGCACCGGAATCGGTCTGCCAGGGTGACTGGGCAAAACTCGGGAAGTTCTCCATTCCCGCCATCTCGGTCAGCTCGGCCAGATGTCCCGCCTTGAACAAGGCAAGCGAGTCATCAAACGGACGACAGGTAATGAGATCCCCCGCCTTGCCCCCTTTCAGGCTCTCCCACAGAGTGGGCATGTAGTTGACGTTCTGCACCGGATGAAAACTCACCTTGATGCCGGGATGCGCCGCTTCAAACGCCGGGATAATCTTCTGCTCCCACAACGCTTTGTCATCGGTTCGCCAGCTTTCAATCACCAGCTCGCTGGCCATCAGCTGGCCACACAACAGGAGACTCAGGGCTCCAATCCACTGTTTAGACATAAGCCCTCCTAGACCTTGAAATGTGAGATCAATTGCTGCTGTTTGGCGACCAGGTCGGCCAGCACTTCACTGCTGCTGGCGGATTCGCGCGCCTCCCGCTCCGTTTCGTATGCCACATCGGCAATACCGGCGATATGACGAGCGACCCCCTGACTGACGGAGATCTGCTCCTGAGCGGCATGGGCCACCTGATCAGCCATCGACTTGATGGCACTCATCCGATCGGCAATCGATTGCAGCGCAACATCCATCTCGCGAGTCTGCTCGACACAGCTCTGGGTCTGCTCTTGGCTGCGCCCCATCACTTCAACCACATGCTTGCTGGAGCTTTGCAGGTTCTCAATCATCCCCTGGATCTCTTCGGTCGAGGTCTGGGTGCGATTGGCCAGCGCCCGCACTTCATCGGCCACCACCGCGAAACCGCGGCCGGCATCGCCAGCACGGGCGGCTTCGATGGCGGCGTTCAAGGCCAGCAGGTTGGTTTGCTCGGCAATACTGCGGATCACATCGAGAATGCTGCCGATATTGTTACTGAATTCCCCAAGTTTGTAGGTGATGCCGACAGCCTCCTCCATGGCGCCAGCCAGCTGCTCGGTGATCCGGCGAGTGGTGGCCACTTTCTGGCGACCATTGCGCGCCTCTTCGTCAGCCAGATCCACTTCCCGCTTGGTGCCATCGGTAGAGCGGGCCACCTCGGTCGCACTCACTTCCAACTCGGTAATGGCGGCGGCTACCTGATCGGTCTGGCTCTTCTGCTCCTGCACCCGAGACATGGCCCGTTCGCTGATCTCGGCAGCGCGACTCGCCTCGTCCACCAGATGGCGGGAGCCCGCATTGATTTGGGAGAGCAGCTCGCCAGTCTTGCCCGCCAGCGTATCAATGGAGCGAGAGAGGCTGCCAAATTCGCAACTGCTGCGGTAGTTGATGCGCCGTGTCATGTCGCCAGCCGCCATGTAATCGAGCTCCTTGTTGATCATCTGCAACGGACGCTGAATGCTGCGTGCCGTGGTATAGCCGATCACCAGTGCGGCAGCAGCCGACATCGCGGCAACCACCAGGATCCAGAAGCTGGCACTGCTGACCGCCTCATCCGCATTGACACGGCTCTCGCTGGCGATGGCTCCGGCAGACTTGCCCATCTCATCGAGCAAATTGAGGCTGTTGACCAGACTGGCATCCAGCTGTTGATTCTGAGTAGCCAACGATAGCTCCAGTTGTTGGGCCTGACGCATGGTCGCCAGCAAGCCCTGAGCGCCGAGCGCCAGCTCCTGCATCCGATCCAGGTTGGAGACAAAGCGCGCTTTCACATCATCGGGCACCAGTACACGCTCCAGACGCTTGCGGGCCATCTCAATATCCTTGCTAAGCACCTTTTCCAGCTCGTTCAGGTCGGTTTTGGCATCGGCACGGCGGATATTCTTCAGATCGCGGGCGATCCCTGAGGTAATGAGTTCCGCCTTGTTGCGCATGGAACGCTTGCTGGCCGTCTGTTGCAACAGCAGATCAGCCGCCCACTGGTAGGTATCCTCAAGGCGGATAAATTCCATCTCCAGCTTGTGGCGCTGATCCAGTGCACTGACCCACTGCCTATGCTGGGCCAACACCTGATCCGCCAAGCCATAAAATTGGGTGGTAGCACTCTCGACCTGCTGGAAACGGGCTCGGGCATCCGCTACGCCGGTAAATTTACCCATCTCCTGACTCAGCTGGGCGAAGCGGTTCTGCTGCTCCTTGAACTGATTGGCCAGCTGCGGCAACTGGGCGGCATCTTCACTAGTGCGGTAGACCAGCACCCAGCGGTTACTATCCTGCAGTGCCCCCTTTAGACCTGCGACAGCCACTACCAGCGGGGTTGCCCGGTCAGATACGGCAGAGAGGCCGTCATTTATACCCTTGATTTTAAAGGTACTGATCACACCAAGCAGGATCAGCAACAGCAGCATCAACACAAATCCGGCGATGATCCGCTGCACAATAGATAAGCCCATGGAGACATCCTCACTCATTGGGGGAAGGTAAAGTGAACATAGTCACTATCGGCAAGGGTGGCGAATAACTGAAATAAAGCGACAGGGATTTAATTGATTTGTATCGGGTTGGATCACAGTCCAGACAAAATCAGCAATACGAAAAAAGCCCGGCAAAAGCCGGGCTGAAAGAGACGTACTTTGCTATCTTCCGCGATCCGTTCAGAACCGCAGTCAGAATCATTAGAAGCGGTAGCCAACACCCACCATAAAGGCCATCGGGTCGACCTTGGTATTAATGGTGCCAATCGCAGTATGCACATCGGTATCGATATCCATGATCCAGGCTGAACCGTTGATAAACCAGCGGTCAGTGATCGCCATATCGATACCAACTTGTCCGGCAACCCCCCAGGAGTCATCGACTTTGACATCGGTTCCTGACAGTGCACCACGACCCTCTTCATCAAAGAAGGTGGTGTAGTTCACGCCAATACCGACATACGGGCGAACCTTGCTTTGAGCATCGCCAAAATAGTACTGACCCATCAGAGTCGGCGGCAGATGCTTGATCTTGGCAACTTCAGCGCCACCCAGTTTGACTGAATGAGAGAAGGGGGTTGCAGCCAGCAATTCGATACCCCAGTTATCAGTAATCATGTAAGAGAGAGTCAATCCCAATTGCATGTTGTCATTAATTTCCAGCTCTACAGGCGTGCTGCTTTCCTGCGGCGATACAAATGCCAAACCACCACGAACCAGAATGTCGCCAGCCTGATGGGCCATGGCGAAAGGAGAGGCCACTGCAGCGGCAATCATCAGAGGAAGTAATTTTTTCATCACGTAATCCCTTTTTTTGTTTTCATTTGATGCTGTAAGCCCGCTGACTATATGCCCTTGTAAATGCAAAGTTATTGACTTGAAGCAAAGGTTGCGCGGAAATAAATCGATTGGTGTGACATCTTTGCGCGCCATCCCAATCTCCTTGAGTCCCCAGACAACAAGCCGGAATACCTGTTTCGACAGGTTGTAACTAACCCCATTCAGCGCCAAAACAAGCAAGCAAACCACACCTTATCGCTCGGCAGAGTGGCTATTAATTGTTGTTAATATGGGCAAATCAGCGTATTTTTTGCGCCATGCAAGTTACTGGGAAGTAATGGTTTATTTATGAAAAATGAGTCGAAATGGCAAAAGGTGGGGGCCTTTCTCGCGGCCGTTTGGGGGATCGGATCCTTTCTCTTTATCCTGCTCGGTTTTATTGTCGCCCTGGCCTATCTGGTATTGGTCCGGCAGGGCTAATCCGGGCTGACAGTATGTTGCAACGCAAGACTATTCCCTTCGACAAGTTGCTCCGGGGTCTTTTCCATCACCTCCCGAACAGACAGAGTGCCCGAATAGCCACAGCATCGATTACGGCCCCTCAGTTTTGCCTGATAGAGCGCCAGGTCGGCCAGCTTGAAACTGTGGCTCCAGAAGGTATCGGGGCACGCCGGATGCAGAGGATACCGACAATATCCCGATGAAACCGTTAACCATAGCGGCCTCTCCTCCGAACCGAAACGGTGCTGAACAACACGAAGCCGCAGATAATCGGCACGCTGTACCAACTCTTGCTCATTATCCACCTGCAACAGGAGTAAAAACTCCTCCCCTCCCAACCGGATAACGGGCTCGGCGTCACTCACCACCAGCTTGTGCAGCAGTTCTGCCAGCTGCTGCAACACCAGATCACCCATATCATGACCAAATCGGTCGTTGATCCGTTTGAAATGATCGAGATCGAGCAGCAACAGCTGACAAGGGCGGGCCCAATTGTCTTGCAACCAGCTATCCAGATAGCGACGATTGAAACAACGGGTCAAGGGGTCGGTGAATGCAGCCATCTCCATCTGGCTGGATTTTTCCAACAAATCATCGTGTTGCTGACTGACCTTGCTGGCCATCTCCTTGAACTTGCCGCTCAAGGTCGCCATCTCGGCGCTGCTGTCGATATAGGGGATCAAGGTGGCATCTGGCCGATCGCCAAAGCGTTGCAGCGCCGACACCAGCTGCTGCAACGGGGTAAGCACAATGCTGTTGAGCCGGTACATGGCGATCATGACGCAGATAAAACTGATAAAAAGCATACCAATAAAGGTCCAGAGCGCCCCCTCCATGACGCCACTCAAGATCTTTCTCTCCTCCTCAATCACCAGAGTCAGCACCGGCTGGTTATCGCTGTTGAGCAGTCGCACCTCTCCCCTAAGCCGGGTGAGCCCAAGGTCGATCAGGCGATACGTTATTTGCGGTTTCAGTTTTTTGAAGGTAGCGGTGACATCCAGATTGGCGTGGGAGATCGCCAGAGGCAGCGCGGTACGCTCCGATACCTGCTCGAGATAGGCCTTGTCGAGCCAACGTACAACCAGCAAGAAACCGTTGAACGGTGCCGACTCGTCACTGTTTCTGATCGGCTGCCACGAGTACATCAGCGGCCCCCACTGGGAAGCACGGATCCCGTGCAGATTGATGCCCCCTTGCGCCACCGAGCGCGCCCTTAACTGCTTTTTCAGCTCATCAAGGAAGTAGGGAAACTGGTCCGGATTGATCCCCGGCGCATCGGGTAGCAGGGTGCGCGTCCAGATTTCGTAGCCGGTGAGATCCATGAAGCTCATCAGGTTGAGACTAAAATCCCGCATCGGCATATCACTGAACAGGTTGGATTCGATGTACGCCCTGCTTTTGTTGTCCATAAAACGGTGACTGTCATCCCAGATGCCCCAATCCCGACTGAATGCATCCAGAGCGGCCACATCCGCCTGCACCGCCTTGGTCACGCGCAGCAGATGCTCCTTCATTCGCTGCTCTT
Source organism: Aeromonas sp. 600282 (assembly GCF_049175755.1). NCBI lineage: Bacteria > Pseudomonadati > Pseudomonadota > Gammaproteobacteria > Aeromonadales > Aeromonadaceae > Aeromonas > Aeromonas sp. 600282. The sequence continues at coordinate 13,469 of NZ_JAAKVR010000012.1, forward strand.
CAATCCGGCTGGCAGCCGGGATTTGGGCCCACGCCAGCAGGACCAGCAATAGCAGGATCGCCCCCAGCCAGATGGGGAACATGGAGTAAGCCAACTGATGATCAATCGTGCGCGGAGCCTGAGCCATAACCCGATATATCCATTACCATGATGCTGAGATGCCAAGCCTGCCCACACTTGACGAGCTTCCCCCTATGCTCCCGATTTTTATAACAAAAAGGGGCCAAAGGCCCCTCGATTATAACGGCTTATCGCGCCAAAAGTGGCCTCAAAAAACGAGCTGTATGAGACTCTTTATTGGTGCAAATCTCTTCCGGCGTCCCCGTCACCAGAATGCGGCCACCACCGGCGCCCCCCTCCGGACCCAGATCGACGATCCAGTCGGCAGTTTTGATGACATCCAGATTGTGCTCGATGATGACGATGGTGTTGCCACGATCCCGCAGCTGGTGCAGCACCTTGAGCAGTTGCTGGATGTCGTGGAAGTGCAGGCCGGTGGTCGGCTCGTCCAGAATATAGAGGGTCTGACCGGTATCCCGCTTGGAGAGCTCGCGCGCCAGCTTGACCCGCTGTGCCTCACCGCCAGACAAGGTTGTGGCCGACTGGCCGAGGCGGATATAGGAGAGGCCCACGTCCATCAGGGTCTGCAGCTTGCGCGCCACTGCCGGTACCGGATCGAAGAACTCGCGGGCATCTTCCACCGTCATCTCGAGGATTTCGTGGATGTTCTTGCCCTTGTACTTCACCTCCAGCGTCTCGCGGTTGTAGCGCTTGCCCTTGCAGACGTCGCACGGTACGTAGACGTCCGGCAGGAAGTGCATCTCCACCTTGATGACTCCATCCCCTTGGCACGCCTCGCAGCGGCCCCCTTTCACGTTGAAGGAGAAGCGGCCCGGCTGGTAGCCTCGGGAACGCGCCTCCTGAGTGCCGGAGAGCAGCTCGCGGATCGGGGTAAACAGGCCGGTGTAGGTGGCCGGGTTGGAGCGTGGGGTACGACCGATGGGGCTCTGGTCGATATCCACCACCTTGTCCAGATGCTCCAGCCCCTCGACACTGCGATAGGGTGCCGGGGTGGATTCGGTGGCCTTGTTCAACTCGCGGTGAGCAATGCGGAACAGGGTATCGTTAATCAGGGTCGACTTGCCGGAGCCGGAGACGCCGGTGACGCAGGTCATCACTCCGATCGGCAGATCCAGGTTGACGTTGCGCAGGTTGTTGCCGCTCACCCCCTTGAGCTTCAACCACTTGCCGGTGAGCGGCGTGCGCTCGGCAGGAATGGCGATCTGCTTGCGACCGGAGAGGTAGTCACCGGTGAGTGACTCGGGATTGGCAATGATCTCCTCCGGCGTACCCTGCGCGACGATGGCCCCGCCGTGTACCCCGGCTCCCGGGCCGATGTCGAGCACATGGTCCGCAAGGCGGATAGCGTCCTCGTCGTGCTCCACCACGATCACCGTGTTGCCGAGATCACGCAGATGAGTGAGTGTCTTGAGCAGACGCTCGTTGTCGCGCTGATGCAAACCGATGGACGGCTCGTCCAGCACATACATGACACCTACCAGACCGGCACCGATCTGGCTGGCCAGTCGAATGCGCTGCGCTTCGCCGCCCGAGAGGGTCTCTGCGCTGCGCGACAGGCTCAGGTAGTTGAGACCGACGTTCACCAGGAAGCCGAGCCGCTCGACGATCTCTTTCAATATCTTCTCGGCAATCTGGGCACGCTGGCCGGTGAGGTTCAGCCCCTCGAAGAAGGCCAGTGCATCGCCGATGGACTGCTCGGCAATGGCCGGCAGGTTGCGGTTGTCGACGAAGACGTGGCGCGCCTCCTCCCGCAGCCGGCTGCCACCGCAGCTTGAGCAAGACTTGTTGGCGATGTATTTGGAGAGCTCTTCACGCACCGAATTGGACTCGGTTTCCCGGTAGCGCCGCTCCATGTTGTGCAGGATCCCCTCGAACGGGTGCTTGCGCACCACCACGTCGCCGCGGTCGTTCATGTAGCGGAACTCGATCTCGGTGCGACCGGAGCCACGCAGGATCACCTCCTGGGTCTTGAGCGGCAGATCCTCCCACGGCGTCTCCAGATCGAATTTGTAGTGCTCGGAGAGAGATTTGAGCATCTGGAAGTAGTAGAAGCTGCGCTTGTCCCAGCCACGGATGGCGCCGTTGGCCAGGCTGATGGCCGGATCGCCGATCACCTTGGCCGGGTCGAAATATTGCTGCACGCCCAAACCATCACAGGTGGGACAGGCACCGGCCGGGTTGTTGAAAGAGAAGATGCGCGGCTCCAGCTCCGACATGGAGTAGCCGCACTCCGGGCAGGCGAAGTTGGCGGAGAAGGTCATGGGAGCAACCCCCTCCTCCCCGTCCATCGGCACCACCAACACGATACCACCGGATAGGGTCAGCGCCGTCTCGAACGACTCGGCCAGACGCAAGGCAAGGTCATCGCGCACCTTGAAGCGGTCCACCACCACCTCGATGGTGTGCTTCTTGTGCAGCTCCAGCGCGGGAGGGTCGGATAGATCGCACACCTCGCCGTCGATACGGGCACGGATATAACCCTGCGCCGCCAGATTCTCCAGCAGCTTGGTGTGTTCCCCCTTGCGGTCACGCACCACCGGGGCCAGCAGCATCAGCTTGCTCCCCTCCGGCTGGGCCAGTACCTGATCCACCATCTGGCTGATGGTCTGGGCGGCAAGCGGAATGGCATGGGTCGGGCAGCGCGGCTCACCGACCCGGGCGAACAGCAGACGCAGGTAGTCGTAGATTTCGGTGATGGTGCCGACGGTCGAGCGCGGGTTATGGGAAGTGGACTTCTGCTCGATGGAAATGGCGGGCGAAAGCCCCTCGATATGGTCGACGTCCGGCTTCTCCATCAGGGAGAGGAACTGGCGAGCATAGGCGGAGAGGGACTCCACATAGCGGCGCTGCCCCTCGGCATAGAGGGTATCGAACGCCAGAGAGGATTTGCCCGAGCCGGAGAGGCCGGTGACCACGATCAGCTTGTCGCGGGGCAGGGTCAGATTGATGTTCTTGAGGTTGTGGGTGCGAGCACCCCGGACCACGATCTTTTCCATCTTGTTGCACGCTCGATACAGAAACCTGAGCGAGTCAGTATGGCATAGAGACTACTGGATGAATAGACAGTCATGAGATGAAATGCGCATCATCCGGCGCACGCCATCTGCTCTTTTTTCTCCACCAGCAGCCGCTCGTTTTGCCATATCAGAGCGGTGACCTCGACCCGATAGGGACAACGCAAACCCAGCCCTATTTTGCCAACCGCCATGACCACTCCAGCCTGCAGCGACAGATTACGGCTCTGGCGCTGAGTCGTGCTCCCGGCCGCCCCTTCGCCATGCACCAGCAAGCTGACACTCACCGTCAAGTCGCGCTTGCTGAGCAGCGTTGGCGCAAGTGACAGCCCCTGCTCGTTCTGCGCAATATTGAGGGACAAGCGGATCGACGGATCGGGCTCCATCTCGTTTCCCCTAGCGCTTGCTGGGGAAGCGACGCGATGAACCAGCATCAACCCACAGAGCAGCACCAATAAAAGAGGGGCCCGCAGGCCCCTGAATCCGGAGATGACCATCAGTTGCTACCAGCCCCTTGATAGACATAGGCATGGTTATCGCTGCCCAATACGGTCACATTGGCAGTATTAAAGCTTTCGTTTTGCACCACATCAACGGTGTTGCGCCCCCCACCAACCCCAGCATTGACGTAGACATTGGCCTCGTGCTCAGCGCCGTTCTGGGTCACGGTGAGCTTGTTCTCGCTACCCAAGTAGGACTCAACCTTGGCATTGTTCAACTCACCATCCTGGGTCACTTTGACCACAGACTCAGAGTGAGACGCATCGGCATAGGCCCAGTTGTCAGTGCCTTTCTGAGCAACGACCAGCTCGTTGTCCGAGCCCCAGGTCCAGGCGCCTTTGCCTTCACCATCACGAGCAGAGGCAACCTGGTTGCCAGTTCCGTTCTGGTCGATATCGATGGTATTGCCGCTGCCTGCTTGTTGCACTGCATTGGCATAGTTGTCATTACCTACCTGATCAATGGTGACCGCACCATCGGTACTGCTGGCTAACTGGTTGACCACGGCCTTGTTGTCATCACCTGTCTGGTTGACCAAGGCATCATTGCCAGTACCTTGCTGGTCGGTCTCAATCCGGTTGCGATTACCATCCTGTGTCAGGTCAGCAAACTCCCCGGTTCCAGACTGTTTGGCCAACAGGCCGTTGCCATTCCCGGCATCAGACCCTTGCTGCAGAGTCACCACTTCACCGCGGGTTCCACTTTGCTCAACAGTCGCTACGTTGGCACTATCGTATTGAGTGACGTCTGCATTGTTCAAAGAACCACTCTGAGTCACCACTGCAGATGTTCCTTCCGCCGGTGCATAGTCATAGTTACCGGTTGCCTGCAGCACCTTGGTGATATTGCTCTCTCCACGTTGTACCACTTCGGCGTTGGCTCCATCAGCCGCTGTCTGGGTCACGTCAGCCTGGTGAGCCCCCCCTTCTAGCTGCTGTACACTCGCCCGAGCGAAATCGGATATCTGGTTATTAATGACAGCCCGATTACCATCCGAGATTTGAGTGATCCTGGAGTCAGCTAAGTCACCATTATCTTGCTTGATCTTGGCGTCGTTGCGATCCCCATCCTGCACAACCCCGGCAACCGCACCGCCATTCTCAAATTGCTGAATCACATCAGCAAAGTTGTCGTTCCCCTTTGTATCGATGGAGGCTTTGGAGAGGTTAGTGTCACCTTGTTGCAAGATGTAACCCTCGTTACTGTCACCTACCTGCCGAGTATCGGCATCTGACTGGCCGGTATTCTTTTGAGTGGTAACAGCTGTGTTGTTGTTACCAGCTTGATCGATGTTAGCCTTGTTATCGACGCTTCCCACCACCTGGTTAATGGTGGCGATATTGCCGCTCTGGGCCTGGTTCACCGTAGCCTGGTTGCCAGTAGATGCCGCCCAAGCGGTGCTGGTCGCCAGAAGAACTGCCGAGGCAATGATGGTACGTTTAAACATGATTTCCCTCTCGTGCTAATGGTTGAGCCTAGGCTCAGTTGGTTTGAACGACATTTACTTGCTGATTGGCCCCCATCTGGATGACGGTGGCCGTTAATCCGATTCCGTTCTGCTCGATGCTGGCCTGATTGCCATCACCCAGTTGGATCGCCCGGGCCTGATTGTCTGCCCCTTGCTGACTGATCCAGGCTTCATTGCCGCTGCCTTGTTGCAGCAGCCAAATCCGGTTATTGATGCCCGCCTGATAGAGTTCGGCGCTATTGCCCTCACCCAGTTGCGCACCATTGACCCAGTTCTCATCTCCTACCTGGGAGAGCGCCAACTCATTGGCCCAACCCTGTTGCAGCAGGCGCGCCTGATTCAGCTCCCCTTGCTGGGTGAGGTGCAGTTGCTGCTCGCTACCGAGTTGCCACAACAGCGCCTGATTCCCGTCGTTCTGCAAACCGGAATCCAGCTCGCTTGCCATCGCCAGCTCATCAAAGACGGCAGGCTCTGCGGCGAGTTGCGGGGCGCCCGATATCAGCAGAAAAAAGAGAGCACTCAACAGATGTTTCATCGCGCCATCGCCTTGTTGGAAAACGCCCACAGTATCCCTGTCAGACAAGAGGCGGCCTATCAGGCACTCCGCTGATTCGAGGATGAAAAACACCGCCCTGTCGTTGAGCAGAAAGTCTTAAGTCGTATTCGATAGAGGCCAAAAAAATGCCCTCCACCAGGGAGGGCATTGCGAGAGCGGGAAAACTCAAAGCAGCGGGGCGTTGTCTTGCAGGTACTCCTGCAGGATCGGATTGTCGATATCCCGCTGGTCGGCCAGTTGCCACAGATTGTCCCGCACGCCATTGGCAATCAGCCGGATCACCCCGGACTCGATAGCCGACATGACACACATCTGTACCGGCTCATTGGTGCTGAAACCGGCCTCGGCCTCCAGCAGGCGCTTGTACTCGACGAAGCGGAATACCCCTGCCTGCACCTGTTGCGACAGCACTGTCTTGGAGGTGGTGACACTGTTCAGGATCCGGCCTGAACGGATATCGACGGCTCGCAGATTGACCGTCACCTGATCGACCCGGTACTCCCCGCTGGCACCGATGCCAAAATACTTGGCCCCCGCCCCGCCGGTGCGCACATTGCTGTCATAGGCGACGATCCCCCCCTCGATCAGGATGTTGGCGGCTACCAGCGAGGGCAGTTGATTGGCATTGTTGCCGGGAACGTTGGGCTTGTTCTGGGCCGCCCGCACAATCTTGCGTTCGGTCAGCAGGTTCTGCAGCCCCTCCCGCTCCAGCGGCACAAACCATTGGGAATCCCACAAAGCCGTGCTCAGCATGGCGACCCCGCCCTGGGTGACCGCCGTGGAGAAGTTGGATGCCGGTGCTGGCAGATACTGACCGGTCTGATCGCGAAAATCGTAGACGGCCGCGACAATTTTCCCTTTTGGCTTGGGCAGACTGATCAGCTCCTTGTAAGAGACGGATCGCGGCATCAGGGTTGCCTTCTCATCGGCAACGGGCGAGCCGATATGGGTCGCACAGCCAGCCAGCGCAAGCAGGGGCACTATCAATAACAGTTGTCGTTTCATCGCGCCCTCAGTCGGCAATCAGGCCATTCACTTCGATCATGGTGGTCTGGTTGGTCACCCGGTCGGTGATCGAAACCACCAGAGTGCCATCTTCATCCACCACATTGATGGCAAAATCATCGGTCACCAGACTGCCACTCTGGCTGCCATCCTTGCCGATATCGGCCAGCAGCTGGCTGATCAAGCGGGATTGCAGGTTGGAGGTCAGGCGATCCAGCGCCGAGGTACCGCTGCTACCGCTGCCACTGGCGGGATCCTTGTAATCATTCTGCGCATTGGCGGTGCCAAGCAGATGACTGCTGTTGAGAGGGTTACCCCCAAAGCTGGGGTTGACGGGGCGATAGACAAGCTCCGACGCATGGAGCGCTGGCGCTATCAGTGCTGCAACTAGCAATAACCGGGCACGCATGAGAAATATCCTTATAGTTCATCATGTTCCAAATCGAAGGTATCCATGAACAGGGTCGCGATCTTCTGCTGTTCGAGGGTCTGCCTGACCTGTGACCAAGCCAGTTTGGCGCTCTGCTCCTGCTGATTGCGGCCGGGAGAGAGCGCGGTTTTAAAAATCACCTTCCGGTTATGGGTGATCCAGATCAGGCTGCCCCAGCGAGCAGTCGGGCGCTCATGAATCGTCAGATTTTCTCTGGCATTCGGGTCTTCATCACTGCGCAACCGGGTAAATTCGTTATAAAAGCCCTGACCGAAGCGGGTAAAAGTGCGGTCCAGCACCAAACCATCCACATCCAGCCGATCACTCTCCTGCTCCGGCTGTACCGACTCCAGCGGAGCATCGGCCTCGGCCGCCACAACGGTCGTGAAGCCCCAGAGCAGCACAAGGCAACACGCCAGAGAGAACGCTTTCATCAGTGGGAGTCCGGAGCATCGAGATACTCTTTGGCCCAGCTCACCGCCTGGATCCGGTTCTTCACGTTCAGCTTTTTAAAAACGTTATAGAGGTGGGATTTGACGGTGTGCTCGCTGACAAACAGGCTGTCGGCGATCTCGACATTGGAGGCGCCCGTCATCAGATAACGGATGATCTCCTGCTCTCTGGCTGTCAGCAGGGTGTCGTTACGCAGCAGGTAGCTATTGCCCTGGCGATAGTATTCGACCAGCTCGCACAGCAGGTGGCGCGGCATCCAGTACTCGCCCAACAGGATTTTCTGCAACCCGGCAACCAGTCGGTCGAGCGGATCCTGACGGAAAAACAGACCGCAGATCTGCGGCCACATCAGCAGCAGGTCGCGATCCGTCGCAGTGGGAGCATTGAGCAGCACTGTGGCCGCCATGCCAAAGCGTTCAGAGATCGCCCGGTTCCAGCCCAGTGACTGGCCGGAGCGGATATAGTCGAGATCGATGAGAAACAGCGTGCCGTCACACTGGTTATCTAGCTGATTAATCTCGTGGATTAGCTGGACGGGACGGCTCAAATGAGAGATGAGATATGCAGCAAATGTGCTGGCCTGCACATTATTTTCAGTGACCAGTGCGATCGGGCATGCGGCTTTCATTGTGTGCTCTTCCTTGAACCTGTAAACCACCTAATCTGGCCGACTGAGTCTACCAAGGAGGTATGGGAGCACAATATTAAAAAAGTATGAGAATGGATCTCATAAATATCGTAACCATATGTTTTTAGTCGATTTAAAAACTGTTCCCAATTCGCCAATCTGCCAGCATAACAGGAATATATGGCAGAAATGTGATGCAGGATGCGCCGAAAAAAGATGCAACCCGACCATCACCACAGCAGGAGCCAACCGTTGCCTTTGGCACATCAAGCCGGTTAAGGATGCTGCCAATCCGCTTCGCAACTGTTACTATGACCGTCACATGCGTCTGCGGGACATTGCGCCCCGTACACAGCAACTAATCAGGTATCTAGTCGTGTTGGACCAGGTTTCGACCTGGCCGGTAAATAAGGTGGAAGAGAGATTATGGCCAGTCGAGGCATCAATAAAGTCATTCTGATCGGTAACCTCGGGCAAGACCCGGAAGTACGCTACATGCCGAGTGGCGGTGCTGTGACCAACATTACTCTGGCCACCTCTGAAACCTGGCGCGACAAGCAGACCGGTGAGCAGAAAGAGCGCACCGAGTGGCACCGTGTCGTCTTCATGGGCAAGCTGGCCGAAGTGGCTGGCGAGTACCTGAAGAAAGGCTCCCAGGTCTATGTGGAAGGCAAACTACAGACCCGCAAGTGGCAGGATCAGAGTGGCCAGGAGCGCTACACCACTGAAGTGCTGGTCGACAGCTTCACCGGCGTCATGCAGATGCTGGGTGGCCGTCCGCAAGGTGGTCAGGGCATGGGCCAGAACATGGGTGGCCAACAAGGTGGCTGGGGTCAACCGCAGCAAGCCATGCAGCAGCCGATGAATCAGCAGCGCCCGGCGCCGGCTCCGCAGCAGAACATGCAGCCGCAAGGCGGTTATGGCCGTCCTGCCCAGCAGCCGCAATCTGCGCCGCCGGTATATAACGAGCCACCGATGGATTTCGACGACGATATCCCGTTCTAAGAACAGAATATTGAAAAGGCCCTGATAACTCAGGGTCTTTTTTTATGCACTCAGGCTGAACCTCTCAGCCCGAAAGGGATATAACGCTTTTTGGTTGCCTCCCCTACAGTGATGGATATTCTCCACAGGAACGCTTTGTGAAAAGTGCAATGAAACTGCTCACCCCTTTATTGCTGATGCTGACCAGCATGCTCTCCGGCCAGTTGCAGGCAACGCCACTCAAGGTCGGGGTCAGCTTTGCCATCCCCCCTTATGTCATCGAAAGTAATCAGCGTGGCATCGAGCTGGATCTGCTGAAAGAGGCGTTCGCTGGCAGCGGCTATGAGCCCAGCTTTGAATTTCTGCCGCTGGAGCGCACCTTCCGCCTGTTCGAGTCAGGAAAGCTGGATGCCATCATCAACGTCAGACCCGGTATGGTTGATCCTCACGTTCTGACCCAGCCCGTTATCACCTTCCATAACCGGATCTTCACCCTGCGCAGCACCCACATCAGTACTCTGGACGACCTGCATTCAAAACGGGTCACCGCCTTTCAACGGGCAAGGATCATTCTGGGGGGCGCGTTCGCCACCATGGCCAACCAGAATCCCCACTATGAGGAGGTAGCCAAGCAGCAGGTGCAGGTACATCAGCTAATGCGCGGCAGGGTGGATGCAGTCATACTGGAGGAGCGGGTGTTCTACTACTACCTCGACCAGCTGATTGCCACCGCCCAGGCAGGCGAGCACTACGAGCGCAATCAGGTCAGGCAAGCAGACCTCTTCCCGCCCACCGTCTATCACTTTGCCTTCCGAACGGCCGATGCCCGCAATCTGTTTGATAAGCGCCTTGAGGCGATGCATCAGGATGGTCGTTATCACCAGATTTTCGCGGCTTACGGCGCCACGCCGTGAGCCACAAACATAAAAGCCAGCCGGTAAGGGCTGGCTTTGTACTGGCTCCGAAGGAACAGCAGTAGGGGTGCGTTACTTCATTGCGCTGCCGTTTTTCAGTTCTGCTTTCTGACGTTTGGCTTCGCGTTTCTCTTTCAGTGACATCTGCGGTTTTTTCTTGGCATCTTTGCCGTTGTGATGTTCTTTGTTACTCATCATCAAACTCCAAAAATGTTACCCAGACAGTTGGTTCCTCATGGGAGCCAGCATGCCATCCGAATCATCAACTTCAGTACGCTTGGTGGGATGGTGCAAGACCATCACCAGACCCAGCATACCCTCCAGTGGCATCCGGATCCAGCCTCATTCTCGTCCAAAAAATGTCGCGCGCAGCCCCTTGAGCGGGGAGGCCAAACGACCTCGACAGGAAAGACCAAAAAAGAGTAATTCGCATTATTAAATGTTGTCACGCTTATATTAAGCTATCGTTACCTGGATATTTTCACGGATAAATATAAATCCCTCTCATTATTTATTGCCACGCAAGAGGTCACCATTTTAATAAGCATTCGCAATACCATCGGAAACATCAGGTTACAACACCGAATAGGTTATTTCCGGTCAGCCGGATATAATGCGCGCCGCACCGAAATATCCGTTTTTATTCAGGAAGCTGTACATGAACAGAAAAACCAGAGCCGCCATGGTGTCGGTCTGCTCCAATATCAGTCTGATCATCATGAAAATGGTGGCCGGGTTCGCCAGCGGCTCGGTCAGTATCATCTCGGAGGCGATCCACTCCGCCATGGATCTGGTGGCGGCCCTGATCGCCCTGTTCGCGGTGAAAAAGTCCGATCTCCCGCCCGATGAACGCCACCCCTATGGTCACGACAAGATTGAAAATGTCTCCGGCGTCATCGAAGCACTGCTTATCTTGCTGGCCGCGGGCTGGATCATCTTCGAAGCCGTCGACAAGCTGATCACCCCCAGCCCGATTGAAAGCATTGGCTGGGGCGTGCTGGTGATGGTGATCTCGGCGCTGGTCAACAGCGGCGTCTCTGCCTACCTCTACAAGGTGGCCCGAGAGGAGGAGTCGGTCGCGCTGGCTGCCGATGCGCTTCATCTCAAGGCGGATGTGCTCACTTCAGCCGGTGTCGCCGTCGGTCTTGGCGGGATCTGGCTGGCCGGTCTGTTCGACCATTCACTCGCCATCCTCGATCCGCTGGTCGCCATTGCGGTCGCCATCTTTATTGTCAGAGAGGCGATCAGCATGCTCAACGAGGCCTTCCAGCCGCTGATCGACCAGAGCATGAGCCCGGAAGAGCTGGCGATGACCAGCCGCATCATCACCGAATGCTGCCCTGCCGCCAGCGGTTTTCACGATCTGCGCAGCCGTCGTGCCGGTCGTCGTCGCCATATCGACTTCCATCTCACCCTGCCCCCGGAGATGAGCATCGGCGAAGCCCACGATATCTGTGATCGCATCGAACACGCCATCATGGCGCAGTTGCCCCACGCCATCGTGCTGATCCACGTCGAGCCGGAGGAGCAAGAGCTGTCCTCACCGCTCGCCATAAATTGAAATGTGGCAAACAGGCGGGAAAGTGGCAGCGAAATAACGGAAAATTGGCACAAACCCGCATTTTTACTGCCGGAAAGCCGATTGCATAAGAAGTGATCGGCACAACTGTGTTAGGGTGTCTAACCACCCTGCCGCAGGAGCGCGCCGTGAAAAAGCTGGAAATGAAAGATCTGACCGAGGCCGAAAAAGCCGAGATAGCCTTGTTATTGCAAAAGGCACAAGCCAATGCAGACCACCAGCTGACCAACGGAGAGCGGAACAAGATCCGCGAAGAGGGTCGCCTGAAAATTGTGGCGGACCGCGCCGAAGCAGCCAAGGCTGCCTCCAAGCTGGCTCGCGAGAAAGCCAAAGAGCGCGCCAAGAACCAGGTACTGCCGGAAACCTTCAGCTGGATTGATTCGGTCAGCAACAAGTTTCGCAGTAAGCGCTGATCCCTTCTTGCAAAACGCCCGCTGGCACTTGTGCCTGCGGGCGTTTGCATGTCTGGGCGATGCTCGATGAGCCAGATTTGGCGCTGCCATTGATTTGCAGCCCAGAAGCTAATCGCAGCAGCAAAGAAGTGATTTACATTGTGACTTAGAGAGAACGCCAACTGACAATCCCCGGTCTATCGCCACCTTTTTCATTTTTTCTCATATTTTTTGTCAGAACTGGCTACATAGTCAGGACAAAAAAGCCGAATCTGACTTGCCACAGGGTGATATGAGTCTGCACTGATTTTTCTATGCCGTTGAAATGCATCATGTTTACTATAAAAAATGATATTTTTGGCTGTTACAAAACATTAATATCGAGATAAAGTTTGCTTTAAAAATGAGAGCGTGTTTTAATCTTTCTCGATGGTTCGGCAGTTCAGACCTGATTATGTTAGGCAGTCATTTTAGTAAAGCAGTGATTAGCATAAGAATTATCCTCGGATAATTCTTATCAATTAATTCTCCTTCTTTAGTGCTCCCCATACGTATTGCTGACGAAAAATCAAAAATTGCCATTTAGGTGGCATTCAACACTATTTAAGGAAATTATTATGTCTAACAAAATGACTGGTACCGTTAAGTTCTTCAACGCTGAGAAAGGTTTTGGTTTCATCTCCCCGGCTGACGGCAGCAAAGACGTGTTCGTACACTTCTCCGCTATCCAGTCCACCAGCTTCAAAACCCTGGACGAAGGTCAGCGCGTTGAGTTCACCATCGAGCAAGGCCAGAAAGGCCCGGCTGCTGCCAACGTAGTTGGTCTGTAATTCAAGCCGGAGCATGCTGCTGATGGCTCATGCCAACTGCTGACAGCTCTGCAAGAATTTAAAAAAACCCGCTTAGGCGGGTTTTTTGTTTTTCCCCGCTTTTTCCTCACAGATCTCCCCTCCCCCGACCGCTTGATCCCTCCCTTACACGCTCTCACCGCTTGAGTCTTAGAATGAGCTCCGAATGGACTCAAAATGTAAAATAGTGACGAAAAAGTCAGGTTATCCGCTGTATTTGCCGCGAATTCTTGCTATTTTGCGCGCCACCAACGCAAACGATTTCCTTCACACTTTCAGGATTAGTTATGGCAAAGCAAGATATGGCCGCCCAAACAGGGACAGGCGGCTTTCTGGACTCTTATTTTTCCATTTCTGCGCGCGGCAGCAGCGTGCGTCAGGAGCTGGTCGCGGGGCTGACCACCTTCCTGGCGATGGTCTACAGCATCATAGTGGTGCCGAACATGCTGGGCGCAGCCGGCTTTGAGCAGGGCCCGGTGTTTGTGGCCACCTGTTTGATCGCCGCCTTCGGCTCCCTGCTGATGGGCCTGTGGGCCAAGCTGCCGATGGCTATCGGTTGCGCCATCTCTCTCACCGCCTTTACCGCCTTCAGTCTGGTGCTGGGTCAGGGACTGAGCATTCCGGTCGCGCTGGGCGCCATCTTCCTGATGGGTGTGCTGTTTACCCTGATCAGCGTCACCGGCGTGCGCCAGTGGATCCTGGACAACCTCCCCTCCGGCATCGCCCACGGTACCGGCATCGGTATCGGTCTGTTCCTGCTGCTGATCGCCACCAACGGCGTTGGCATGGTGATCAAGAACGAAGGGGCCGGTCTGCCGGTACAGCTCGGTGAAGTGACCGCCTTCCCGGTGATCATGACGGTGCTGGGTCTGGCTGCCATCTTCGGTCTGGAGCGTCGCAAGGTGCCGGGCGGCATCCTGATGGTGATCATCGCCATCTCCATCCTCGGCCTTATCTTCGACCCGAAAGTGACCTGGCAGGGCTTCTTCGCCATGCCGAGCCTGACTGGCGAGAAAGGCTCGCTGGTAGGCAGCATGGATCTGCTGGGCGCCCTCAATCCGGTAGTCATTCCGACCGTACTGGCGCTGGTGATGACAGCCGTGTTTGACGCAACCGGTACCATCCGTGCCGTGGCCGGTCAGGCAGGCCTTATCAACGAACGTGGCCACATCATCAGCGGCGGCAAGGCCCTGACTGCCGACTCCGTCAGCAGCATGGTGGCAGGCGTCGTTGGCGGTGCTCCGGCGGCCGTCTACATCGAATCCGCCGCAGGCACCGCGGCCGGTGGCAAGACCGGTCTGACCGCTGCACTGGTCGGCGTGCTGTTCCTGCTGATGATCTTCCTCTCCCCGCTGAGCTATCTGGTACCGGCTTACGCCACCGCACCGGCGCTGATGTATGTCGGTCTGCTGATGCTGGGCAACGTCACCAAGCTGGACTTCAGCGACTCGGTCGATGCGCTCTCCGGCATGCTGTGTGCCGTCTTTATCGTGCTCACCTGCAACATCGTGACCGGCATCATGCTGGGCTTCGTGGCGCTGGTCGTTGGCCGCATCTTCGCTGCCGAGTGGAAGAAGCTGAACGTCGGCACCGTCATCATCGCCCTGGCGCTGGTGGTCTTCTATGCCGGTGGCTGGGCCATCTAACCCGCCCGCATATTCCGGTTGTAGCGAAGGGCCCTGCGGGGCCCTTTTTCATGGCTGTGAGTCAGCTAACAGTTTCCCGCCCGCCAGCCCTGCGCCGTTTCAGATTGAAACACCGAGCCCCCTTCTGCTGTTTCAAATCCGAACCAAATCACCCGTCATTTTTATCCCTTTTTCTGTCGTTAGACTGGCTCCATCAACCATTTGCCCACCCGTGCGGTGGCAAGCCAAGGAGTGAGCCATGAAGAAACTGATCAATGCCGTCGATGCCGTGGTCCGTGAACAACTGATGGGGATGGCAGCCGCCCACCCCGAGCTCAAGGTACGTATCGAACCCCACTACATCACTCGCGCCGACGCCCCCGTGATGGGCAAGGTGGCGCTGGTCTCCGGCGGTGGCAGCGGCCACGAGCCGATGCACGGCGGTCTGGTGGGCAAAGGGATGCTGGATGGCGCCTGCCCCGGCGAGATTTTTACCTCCCCGACCCCGGATCAGATGTACGAGTGCGGTCAGGCCGTTGATGGCGGCGCGGGCGTGCTGTTTCTGGTGAAGAACTACACCGGTGACGTGCTCAACTTCGAGACCGCAGTCGAGCTGCTGCACGGTGACGGGGTCAAGGTGGGCTTCGCCCTGATCGATGACGACGTAGCAGTCAAAGACAGCCTCTATACCGCCGGCCGCCGTGGGGTTGCCACGACCGTGCTGTGCGAGAAGCTGGTCGGTGCCGCCGCCGAAGCGGGCTACGATCTGGCACGTTGCGAGGCGCTGGCCCGCCGCATCAACAACCAGAGCCGCACCATAGGCGTGGCCATGCATGCCTGCACCGTGCCGGCCGCTGGCAAGCCCTCCTTCACTCTGGCGGACAACGAGCTGGAGTTCGGCGTCGGTATCCACGGCGAGCCGGGCATCGAACGTCGCCCCTTCACCGACCTCAATACCCTGGTGGACGACATGTTCAGCGAGCTGGCGGACAACACTCCCTACGGCCGTACCCTGCGCCACTGGGATCGCACCAGCGGCAGCTGGCAGGAAGAGCACACCTTCATCGAGCCGCTGAATGCGGGTGATCGGGTTATCGCGCTGATCAACAGTCTCGGCGGCACCCCGATTTCAGAGCTCTATGGCGTCTATGGTCGCCTCGCCACCCTGTGCGAGGAGGCGGGCATCCATCTGGTGCGCAACCTGATCGGCCCCTACTGCACCTCCCTCGACATGACCGGCATCTCCATCACATTGCTCAAGGTGGATGATGAACTGATGACCCTGTGGGATGCCCCCGTTCACACCCCCGCCCTGCGTCGCGGCTGCTAAGGAGAACCCATGTTAAGCAAGCATCACATCGTCAACTGGCTGCTCGACTGCGAGCATATCTTCACCGAGCAGCGTGACTACCTCACCGCGCTGGATACCGACATCGGCGACGGCGACCACGGCCTCAATATGCAACGCGGCTTCGCCAAGGTGGCCGAGAAGCTGCCCGCGGTAGCGGACAAGGATATCGGTCAGGTGCTGAAAACCACCGGCATGACCCTGCTCTCCTCGGTCGGCGGCGCCAGCGGCCCACTCTACGGCACCTTCTTTATCCGGGCGGCGGCCAGCAGCGATGCCTGCCAGAGCCTGAACCTCAGTCAGCTGTGCAAAATGCTGAGCGATGGCGTCGAGGGGATCGTCTCCCGCGGCCGTGCCGAGCCGGGCGACAAGACCATGTGCGATGCCTGGTGGCCGGCACTGGCCGCCCTGCAACAGGCGCAGCAGCAAGATCTGCCCCTCAACGAAGCGCTGGACAAGGCGGTGGCAGCCGCCGCGGCCGGTACCGAGGCGACCATCCAGATGCAGGCCCGCAAGGGGCGCGCCAGCTATCTTGGCGAGCGCAGCATCGGCCATCAGGATGCCGGGGCCACCTCGACCCTGCTGCTGCTGACCGCCCTGCGTGACAGAGCGAGGTTGTGACATGATCGGAATCGTAGTTGTCTCTCACAGCGCCATGCTGGCGGCCGGCTTGAAAGCGCTGGCCGACCAGCTCGGCAGCCCGGCCCGCCTGCTGCTGGCGGCCGGGGTTGATGACCCAGACCACCCCATCGGCACCGATGCCATCGCGGTGATGAGTGCGATTGAAGAAGCGGACGACGGCAGCGGCGTGCTGGTGCTGATGGACTTGGGCAGCGCCCTGCTCAGCGCCGAAACCGCCCTCGAACTGCTGCCCCCGGAGCTGAGCGCGAGGGTGCGACTCTGCCCGGCCCCGCTGGTCGAGGGTACTCTGGCCGCCGTGGTGGCGGCCGGTTCCGGCCTGACGCTGGATGAGGTGGCCGCCGAGGCGATCGGCGCGCTGGGCCCGAAACAGGCGATGCTGCCTGCCAGCGCGGCGCAGGCCGCCACCGAGACAGCCCCCGTTGTCGACGACGGCTGGCTGCGCTGCGAGGTGGTGGTGGATAACCCCCACGGCCTGCATGTGCGCCCCGCCGCCCGACTGGTGGCCGCCCTCAAGCCCTTTGCCGCCGAACTCAAGCTGCAAAAGGGGGATAAAGAGGCCAATCCCCGCAGCCTGACCCGGCTCGCCATGCTCAACGTGCGTCAGGGCGATGCGCTCACCCTGCTGGCGCGCGGCGAGGATGCCACCGCAGCATTGACCTGCTTCAAGCAGCTGGCCGACGAGCGTTTCGGCGACTGACGCCGCACGCCACTGTTTCAAGGGCTGCACTCGCTCGCTGAGCCTGTGCAGCTTCATTCAAGACGAAGGAGTCCCCGGCACAGCCGCCCCTTCGCCCCGATTCTTAATTCATAAAGAGAGAGGGATAAAATATGGACCGCATTATCATCAGCCCCAGCAAATACGTGCAAGGCAACGGGGCCCTCGCCAATATCGGCAACTACGTCAAGGCGCTCGGCAGCAAGCCGCTTATTCTGGCCGACGCCTTCGTCACCAAGCTGGTGGGCGATACCGTAGCCACCAGCTTCCACGGCGCCGGTATCAAGCCGGAGTTCGACTGCTTCAACGGCGAGTGCTCCCGCCCCGAGATCGACCGCCTGCTGGCCCGCTGCCAGCAGACCCCGTTTGACGTCATCATCGGCATCGGCGGCGGCAAAACGCTGGATACCGCCAAGTCGGTCGCCTTCTACCAGAAGGTGCCGGTGGTCATAGTACCCACCATCGCCTCCACCGATGCCCCCACCAGCGCGCTGGCGGTCATCTACACCCCGGAGGGGCAGTTCAGCGAATACCTGATGATCCCGACCAACCCCAACATGGTCATCATGGATACCGGCGTGGTCTCCCGCGCCCCGGTACGGCTGTTGGTCTCCGGCATGGGTGATGCGCTCTCCACCTACTTCGAGGCGCGGGCCAACAAGGTGTCAGGTTGCCAGACCATGGCCGGTGGTGCCTCCACGCTGGCGGCGCAAGCCATCGCCGAGCTCTGCTACAAGACCCTGCTGGCCGATGGCTACAAGGCCAAGCTGGCGGTGGAGCAGGGGCTCTGCACCAAGGCGGTGGAGAACATCATCGAGGCCAACACCTATCTGAGCGGTATCGGCTTCGAGAGCAGCGGACTGGCCGCTGCCCACGCCATCCACAACGGTCTGACCCAGCTCGCCGAGTGTCACCACCTCTACCACGGTGAAAAAGTGGCGTTCGGTACCCTGGTACAGCTGGTGCTGGAGAACGCGCCGATGGCGGAGATCGAAACCGTGTTGGGCTTCTGCCGCTCTGTGGGCCTGCCGACCAACCTGCATATGATGGGGGTCAAGGAGCTGGATATGGCGCGCCTGATGGAGGTGGCCAAAGCCTCTACCGCCGAGGGCGAGACCATCCACAACATGCCGTTCAAGGTCACTGCCGAGGATGTGCTGGCGGCCATCGTCACCGCCCACCAACTGGGGCTGTAGCAGCGCCACCACTGACCTTGCCATATAAAAACGGCCCCGCAACTGCGGGGCCGTTTCGTTTTCTGCGGGCCAGTTGGCGACGGGTCGCCGTCAGCCGTGATAGTCGGCGGGATCGATCTCGAGCAGCTTGAGCCGCCGCCACAGGGTGGTGCGGCTGATGCCCAGATGCTGGGCCATCTGGCTCACCTGTCCCTTGCAGGCGTGAGCGCAGCGCAGGATGGCTTGCCGCTCCAGCTCCGCCAGCGTGAGCAGCGGTTGCCCCACCACCTCATCCGCCACCCGCTGATAGCCGTGCCGAATGGCGGCAGGCAGCGCCTCGGGCGGGATCGGCCCCTGACCGGCGTGAAGCAGCGCATGCTCGACGGCACTGCGCAGCTCCCCCAGATTGCCGGGCCATGGATAGGCGAGCAGACAGTCGAGGGCCGCCGGACTGAACTGGCGCACCGGCTCGCGCCCCTGCGCCCCTAGCTGCTGGCTGATCAGGCCCGGCAAATCCGCCGCGCGCTCCCGCAGCCCCGGCAGCCACAGCTCGCACGCCTGCAAGGCATAGAGCAGCTGGCGGCCAAACAGCCCCTCCTGCACCAGCTGCTCCAGCGGAGCGCTGCTGGTGGCGATGATCCGCACCTTGAGCGGCAGGATACGGGCCGAATCGAAGCGCTGGATGCGGCCGGTCTTGAGCAATTGCAGCAGCGCCGCCTGCATGGGGGCAGAGAGGCACTCCACCTGCTCCAGCACGAGCGTGCCGCCGTGGGCCAGCTCGAACTTGCCCGCCCGCTCCTGCCCCGCCTCGTCGGAACCCATCAGCTCCAGCGCCATCCGCTCGCTCGGCAGCGCCTTGCAGTTGAGGGTAATGAGCGGCCCGGCGGCCCGCTCACTGCCAAAGTGGATCGCCTCCGCCAGCTGGGCCTTGCCCACCTCCTCCTCGCCGCGCAGCAGGATCGGCCCCTGACTCTGGGCCGCCTGCCGGGCGTAGCGCAGCAGCTTGCGCATGGCGCTCGACTCCCCCACCAGCGCCGACAACTCGGGCACCGTCTGGCGCAACTGGTGAATGGCCCGCAGCCGATCGACCGGGTGCAGCAGGGCGATAAAGCTGACCCCCTCCGGCCCCGGCAGCGGCTTGAGGCTCACCAACGCATTGATAAACTCCCCCTCCTGCGCGCCGAGCCGCTCCAGCGTCACCTCCACATGGCTGAGCGGCGTCTGCCCCCTGATGGCCAGCTGCAACCGCTGGGGTAGCAGCAGGTGCTGCTCCAGCGGCTGGCCGAGACAGAGCGCCGGATCGAGCCGCAGCCGGTGTGCCGCCAACGCGTTGAGGTAGCGCAGTCGGCCCTGCGGATCCCAAGCCAGTACGCCGTCATCCATGCCATCGAGCAGGGCGTAAAGCTCGCTCAGGTGGTGCTGGGACTCCTGCATCAGGGTCTCCATCTGCAGCAGATGGGCCAGCTCGCGCCCGGCGCTGACGGTGAGCGCCAGATCGCCGGCGCTCGCCTCCTCCACCTTGCAGATCAACGCGATGATGGCGACCTGACGGCCATTGCTGTTGTAGACCGGGCTGGCACAGCTGTGCCACGGGTGGAGGGTCTGATTGAAGTGTTGAGCACCGCTGACGCAGAGCGGCACGCCCTCCAACGCGGCCAGATTGATGGCATTGGTGCCGATACGCCCCTCGCTGAAAAAGGCGCCGGGGCCAAACCCCAGCGCCGCCAGCTCGCGCAGGGTGGCGGGGTGGCCGGTCCGGGCCAGCAGGCAGCCGCTCTCGTCGGTGAGCAGCAGGGCGCAGGGGCGCCCCTCCATAAATTCGTAGAGATCTTCGAGGGCCATCTCGCCGGTGGTGAGCAGATCCCGTTTGCGCTGGCGCAGGCTCTGCAAGGTCTGCCCCTTGGCGCTGTGGGGGGGATGCCAGAGGGTGGCACTGGTCTGGTGGGCGCAGCGCAGCCAGGAGGCCTGCAGATAGTCAGGCCAAGCGAGCAGCGGCTGAAGGTCAGATGGCATGGTCACAGCAATATCCGGCAAGATGTGAGCCGACCATTTAACCACGCCAGCGCCCCCGATTCAGTGACCTGCCTCAGAGGGTGGCAACGTTTAAAGACACCAGGTTGCCGCTAAGCGGCACGTACAGTCCTGACTGCCCGCAGCACGCTCTGGCGCCCCTGCCAGTAACCCTGCAGATAGCCGGACTCCAGCTTGATCGGATCCTGGGTAAAACGGGAGACCATGAAATCGGTCGGTGGCGCGATCACCTCGATGTCGCAATCGGCAGGGGGATTGGCGATGAAATCGAGCGCCCGGTTGTAGGCGCGATCCCGCTCCAGCATAGCTTGCGCCAGTGCAGGCTGGGTTTTCAGCAAGGCTTTGACCATCCAGCAGAAACGGGCCGGCTTCTTGCGATAGCCCCGGGGTTCCGACAGCACCACTGTCATCCGCCGTGCACCGCGCCGATAGGCCTCGATCACCGGAATGGAGTCGCTGATGCCGCCATCGGCCATGGGGCGACCATCGACACAGGGGGTATCATGCTGCACCACCGGCAGGGCGCAGGTGGCGGTCAGCACCTCATCCATGTTGTCGGGCCGCACCGGCAGATAGATGGCCTTGCCGCTCGCCACATCGGTCGCCACCGCATAGAAGGGAATGTCGCGGGCGCAGAAAGTCTCGAGATCGAGCGGGAAGCGATGGCGACTGGCTTGCCACAGCCAGCCGATGTCCACCAGATCGCCCCCTTTGACAAAGCGCAGGGGATCGAGAAACCGGGAGCTGCAAGCCAGCTCGGTGATGATGTGGTGGCTGCGGCGCGGCTGCTCGCTCAGATAAGAGACCAGATTGGTGGCACCGGCCGAGACGCCCATGACGAAATCGAACGGGTAGTGGTGACTTTCGACAAACGCATCGAGCACGCCGCTGGCAAAGATGCCGCGCATCGCGCCCCCTTCGACAATCAGGGCGCAAGAGTGGGGATTAAACATAACAAGGCTCCGTCAGCTGTAATACCTGCCGGGATCGATCCCGGCCCAGTGATGGACGCCTTCATGCAGAACATCAAGACGCCGCAGCAGGACGATTCAGGCTCACTCGCGCAAGCCAGAAGCGGACAGGAGCAAACCTGAACCGTGAAGCGACCCCCAGTATATGCAGCGCAACAACCATCAAAAAATGAATTTAAATAATAAAAAACATGCCTTTTTGGCATGATTTAGCACATCAGCAGAGACGGCCCTTTATCCGCTAACAACACCATCAGGTTCAAGGCAGCCCGGGCCCGAACGTCCCGTCAACGGGGTTGTAGTGGTAGGCCCTATAATCAAAGTCCACCTTATCAAGGCGCGGATTGGCCAACTCGAACAACAGGCGTCTGGGGAGCTGCGCCTGCTCGAGGGAAGGTTTGAAGTGGCACAGCCAGAGCTGTTGCAGCGAGCCATCCCGCCACGCCAGCTTGAGGCCGACCGAGAGGCGGCGGATGGCGGCCTGATTATCCTTGTGGGTGTAGAAGAGATGGAGGAAGGGATAGTGCAGCGCCACTCGCCGATCCACGGTGAGGCCGGGCAGATCACTGTGCTGCTCCTGCTCGATAAAGAGCTCGTTGGCACCGCGGCAGAAGAGATCGATGCGGCCACGGGCCACCAGCTTGAACAGCCGCTCGTAACCGTCGACCTCCTGCACCTTGAATCCCCCATGACGCAGGATCTCCGCATCCTGCCAGCCACGCCCCTGCCCGTGCAGAAATTGCTGCAGCTCGGTCAGGGTATTGACCCTTGCCACTGCGTCGGCCTGCTGCGGACTGACAAAGCAGATGCGATAACCGAGGATGCCCAGCTCCACCGGAAAGCGGACGTAATCCAGCGCTCCGCTCTCTGCGGCCGGACGCAGACTGTCGGCCACAAACAGATTGGGGTATTGCTGAGTCTGCACAATCTGTCTCATCCGGATACGGTTCATAGGCGGTGCGGTCCGCAGCTCGTAGTCACCGAAGCTGTCGCGGGTCTTCTCCAGCGCCAGCTGCAACAGATCGCGAAAGTAGAGGGTACGCAAGTCCCGATCGCTCTCGGGGCTGATATGAGTGATGACGTCGCTCGCCCTTAGGGGAGTGGCAAGGAGGGAAAGACTGCACAGCAGCAAGCAGGAAGCGAGGCGATGAAAGGTCATACTGCTCATCCCGGGAATACACGCTCACTAGAGTGTAGCGCCGGGGCGAGCAGCCTTCTAAAGGGAAGCCAGGCCTACCAGAACATCCGGCCCAGCAGGGGCGCCAGCAGCACTGTCACCATACCGGCGATCATCATCACCATGCTGGAGACCACTCCCTCCTCATTACCCATCTGATAAGCCCTGGCAGTGCCGGCGCCGTGAGCCGAGGCGCCAAACCCCGCCCCCTTGCCGAGGCGACTGCGAATGGCCAGCACGGTGAGCACGCTCTCCCCCACCGCCATACCAATCACCCCGGTCAGCACCACAAACAGCGCGGTGAGATCGCTCTGACCGCCGATGGCGCGGGTCGCCTCCACCGCAAACGGCGTAGTGATGGAGCGCATCGCCAGACTGCGCTGCAACATGTCGGAGAGATCCAGCCAGCGGGCCAGCAGCACGGTACTCCCCACCGCCATGATGACCGATGCGACCACCCCTACCGACAGCGACAGCCAGTGGCGGCGAATGAGCTGGCGGTTCTCGTAGACCGGCACGGCGAAGGCAACGGTGGCGGGGCCCAGCAGCCAGAGCAGCCAGTGGGATTCCGCCATGTAATCCTGATAGGGGATGTGGAACAGCAGCACCACGGCCACCAGCAGGGTCGGCGCCAGCAGCAGCGGCATCAGCGGCAGGATCCGCTTTTTGCCGTAGAGCCATTTGCTGGCGTAGTAGAAGAGCAGGGTGAGGGCGAAACAGATCAGCCCGAGCAGGGTATCAGACATGACGGCGACTCCGGCGGGCCAGTTTCAGTTCGAGGCGGTAAACCCGATCCACCACCAGCGCCGTGGTGCCGAGTACCAGGGTGGTGCTCACCAGCAGCACCACCATGATGCGCCACCCCTCTTGCAGCAGCAGCTCCTGATAGTTGACCACCGCTACCACGGCG
Organism: Aeromonas sp. 600282; assembly: GCF_049175755.1. NCBI lineage: Bacteria > Pseudomonadati > Pseudomonadota > Gammaproteobacteria > Aeromonadales > Aeromonadaceae > Aeromonas > Aeromonas sp. 600282. The sequence goes on from NZ_JAAKVR010000012.1 coordinate 36,916, forward strand.
GGGACGAAGAAGAGCAGCATCTCGGCCAGCAGCCAGCGCGCACCGGCACTGAACCACTCGGCCTTGACCACTCCGAGCAGGATGCAGGCCAGCAGCAACAACATGCCGGTGAGGTTGGCGGGCAGCGGCAGATGGAGGGTACGCACCGCGGTATCGGCCAGCAGCCAGATGGCTGCCAGCAACACAATCTGGAAGGGAGTCTGTAACCAGCGCAAGCAGAGGGCTTTCATGATCATCGTCTTTCTGTGAACCGGCTCACAGTATAGAGTTGAGCAAAACCTGCCAGAAATGAATTAAAATTATCAAATTCATGCCGCATAGGCATACTTCATCCCGTACCCGCCAACACGAGTCGAGAGAGTCCATGGATATTCGCGCCCTGCGCTATTTTGTCGAACTGGTGCGGGAAAAAAGCTTCACCCGCGCCTCTGAAAAGCTGTTCGTCACCCAGCCCACCATCAGCAAGATGATCCGCAATATCGAAGAGGAGCTGGGCCAACCCCTGCTCAACCGGGAAGGGCGCCGCTTCACCCTGACCGACAGCGGCCAGGTGCTGTTCAACCGGGCCCAGACCATCTTGGCGGAGATGCAGCAGCTGGAGGCCGAACTGGCGGATCTGCAGAGCCTGCAACACGGTCGCCTCACCCTCGGCATTCCCCCCATGGTGGGTCACGTCTATGCGGATCTGATCCGCGCCTACCGCACCCGCTATCCCAAGGTGGAGCTGACCCTGGTGGAGTATGGCGGTCGCCGTATCGAACAGGCGGTGCTGGAGGGGGAGCTGGATCTCGCCATCACCATGCTGCCGACCAAAGAGGGGGGGGCCCTCAGCGCGCTGGAGCTGGATCAATACCCGATCCGGGTAGTGCTGCCTGATCAACCCCGCTGGCATGGCGAGACGCCGCTGCGGCTGGAGTCCCTGCAGGAGGAGCCCTTCCTGCTCTATACCCAGGCGTTTACCCTGAGCGAGCGGCTGGAGCAGGCATGTCAGGAGGCGGGCTTTGTGCCGCAGGTGGCGGCGCGCAGCAGCCAGTGGGATTTTCTCACCGCCATGGTACGCAGCGGCATGGGGGTCGCCTTCTTGCCGGAGCCGGTCTGCCACCGGCTGACCCCGGATGGTCTGGTGCTGCGGCCGCTGGAGCCCGAATTGAGCTGGCGACTCGGGGTGATCTGGCCGAGCGAGCGCTATCTCTCCCGCACCGCCGAGGCCTGGTTGGCCCTCTGCCGCCAGCGGCAGGCACCTCAGTAATCGCCGAAGCGATCGGTCTGCGGATTGTAGAAGTAGGGGCGGAAATCGAAGCTGATCCCGTCGAGGAAGGGGTTATCCAGTCGCAGCAGTCGGCGCTGGGAGAGCTTGGCAAAGGCGATGGCCGGGCCAAAGCTCTTGCGCCACAGCGCCTGTAGCGAGCCATCCTGCCACGCCAGCTGCAACCCCGCTCGACCCGCTGCAGCGCCTCGCGATTGTTGGGATTGGTGTAGAAAACCCGGGGCAGCGGGTAGTAGATCAACAATGCATCATCCACCAGCAGGTCCGTCATCTCCTTGTGGGTCAGCTGCTCGCTGCGCAGCTCGCTCACCCCGCGGCAGAAGAGATCGAAGCGGCCCCGCGCCACCATTTTGAACAGCTTTTCGTACCCCTCCACTTCCACCACCTCCATCCCGGCGTAACGCAGGATATCCACATCCAGCCACCCCTTGCCCTGACCGAAGGTGAACTGGCGCAGCCCCTTGAGGTCGGTCACTTTGCTCACCGCCCCCTTTTGCTGCGGGCTGACAAAACAGATGCGGTAGCTGACGATGCCCAGATGGATGGGAAAACGGACATAGGCGAGCCCCAGATCCTCGCGGGTGCTGCTGTAGCTGTCCATTACAAAGAGGTTGGGATAGTTGTCGAGCTGCATGCTGACCCGCTCGCGCGCCTTGGTCATGGGCGGCGCAGGCTCCAACAGATAGTCGCCAAACTGGTCGCGGGTCTTGTCGAGGGCGAGCCGCAGCAGCTCCCGATCATAAGTGGTGCGCGGGTCCCGCTCGCTCTCCGGGCTGATATAGGTAAACCGGGTGGCCGCCTGTCCGGTCAGCGACAACATGCAGAGCAGAGCGGCAGCCAGCAGATGCAGGGGTGACATAAACCGCGCCTTGGCTGAAGGGGTTCTTTCAGTGTAGCCCCTAGCTTGGCCGCTCGGCCCTGCCGCCACCCCACGCTCTCCTCCACTTTTCGGCCAGTCGCATCCATCAGCCTACTCCCCCACCGGAGGTGTGCTTCTGAGCGATGTGGCATAACGCTGATAGGCAGCAGAGTCGCGCACCTGCTCGATAGCATCCCACGCCTGCCGGCTTTGTCGGGGATGAGATTGATAGAAGCGGTGAGAGAAGACCAGATAGTAGGGCTTCTCCACCAGTACCGGCGACAGCCGCTCGATACGGGCCTGCAACGCGGGATGGGCCGCCAGAATGCTGTCGGCCACCTCGGTCTGGATGGCGGTCGCCTGCGCCCGATCCATCACCAGCTTTTTCAACATGATCAGCGGGTCACGGCTGGAGTCATCCACCTCGGCTCCCGCAGCCTGCAACCAGTCGACGATGGAGAATCCCGACTGGGCCGCCACCATGCCCTTGATCCTGAGGGTGGTGCCATCCCACAGGCTCTTGCCCCCCTTTAGCTGGTAGAGGCTGTAGCTCTCGGTCAGCAGCCGCTTGGCGGGGTCGGGTTTGCCCTCACGCATGGGATAGACCCCCACCCTGGTCGCCCGCTCGACGCTGTAACTCATCTTGATGGCCGCATCCATCTGGCCACTGCTCACCCGAGAGAGGCAGCGCTTCCACGGCAGCGGCGTCAGCACGATCTCGGCATTGAGGGCGGTAGCAACCGCCTTTAGGTGATACTGGACAATCCCCTCCCCCGATTGCAGCAGCCAGGGGTAGGAGTCACTGTTTTCGAGGCAGGTACGCAGCGTAAAGACCGGGGCTGCACCGCCGGTGGCAGGCAGCAGCAACGCGATGAAGAGCAAGGAGAGGGCAGATGCGTGCATGGGCCATCTCCTTTGCGGCAATGATCTCTCCCTTACTCTATCAGAGCTGCGCACCTGATAACCCGGCTCAGGGTTGTGAACCGAAATCATCCGTCAGCGGGTTGTAAAGGTAGGGGCGATAGTCAAAACCGTCCTTGGGTAACTGCGGATTGCCGAGCCGGACAATCTGGCGAGCCCCCAGATTGGCAAACACCAGCGAGGGTTGGAAGTGATGGCGCCAGAGCCGTTTGAGCGAACCATCCTGCCAGGCCAGTTGCAGACCGCGCTCAAGGCGCTCGCGCTCCTGAACGTAGCGGGCATTGCTGTAGAACACGTGGATCAGCGGATAGAAAAGGGCCAGATGGCGATCGACCGTCAAACCGGCCACCTTGCCCTGATGAGATTGCCACTCCGACAGGATCTCGTTGGCCCCACGACAGAAGAGATCGATGCGCCCTCGTGCCACCATACGAAACAGCGACTCGTAGTTATCCACCTCATGCACAGTCAGCCCGCCGTTGCGCAGGATCACCGCATCCTGCCAGCCGGTGCCCACCCCTTGAGTGAAGTGGCGCAACTGATCCAGGGTGTTCACCCGCGCCAGCTCGGCAGCACGATCCGAGCCGACGAAACAGACCCGATAGCCGAGGATCCCCATATCGATCGGGAACGGGATCGATGCCACCTGATCCGCCACTGCCTCCCCCTGATAAGGCCAGCTGTCGACAATAAAGAGGGCGTTTTTGCCCTGCTCCTGCACCTCGATCCGCATCCGCGCCTTGTTCATCGGCAGGGAGTCCAGCAACTCGTAGTCGCCATATTCGGGGCGAGTTTTCTCTAGCGCCAGCTGCATCACCTCACGGTAATAACGCATCCGCATATCCTGACTGTTTTCAGGGCTGAGCAGGGTAAAACGGGTGGCAGCCAGCAAGGCAGAGGGGAGGGATAAACAGAGGCAAAGCAACAGAAGTCGGTACATCATGGCTGAACTCATACAACGGGGTTCACCCATTATAGACTGGCACGCACCCCGTTGAGCACAGGGCACGCGCCCGCTCACAGGTGGGGCTATCCGGGCCACCACAGGCCCGGAGAACAGGTTCACAACGTGCCCGGCACTACTCTTCGCCGATGGGAGCGGCGATCCACTTCATCAGCGTCAGCATATCCTGCGGCGCCACACCGACCGAGAGGCCGCGCTTGCCGCCGCTCACCAGGATCTCGTCAAACTGCAGCGCCGACTCGTCGAGCACGGTGGGCAGCAGCTTCTTCTGGGCCAGCGGGCTGATGCCACCCACCTTGTAACCGGTCAGCTTCTCCGCTTCCGCCGGTTTCATCATCTCCACCTTCTTGAGGCCAGTCGCCTTGGCCAGCTGCTTCAGACTGCACATGCCGGATGAGGGAACGATGGCCACCACCGCCTGCTTGTCGTGATGGGCAACCAGAGTCTTGAACACCTGCGCCTCCGGCAGCCCGAGCTGGGTCGCGGCATGCTTGCCGAAATCGTCGTGGGCTTCGCACTCGTAGGGGTAGAGCTTGTGGGGAATTTTTAGCTTCTTCAGCAGGTTGATGGCAGGAGTCATGATGGTTGCCTTGAATCGAATCGCATAAAAACAAGGCCAAACAGTCTGCGCCTGCATGGCGAGGGATGCAAGCCGGAGGGGAAATATGTACCCATCACCGATAATACGTAGGGTGCAATTAACAAGGTGAATTGTGCCACTTGCCCTATGAAACACAGGACGAGACTAGGCAAAGAGCATTTTCGAGCGGTGCAATGCGCTGTGCTTATTGCACCCTACAAAATACCGCCCAAAACATGGGTGAGGCTCCCATCGAGCCGAATTCTGCCGGGCAACAAAAAAACAAAGGGCGCCTTATTGGCGCCCTTTGGCTTGATAGATATAACTAAAGCCTCTTGCTTGGGCTGGCTATCAACCCGTATTGCGCATACCTGCGGCAATACCGGCGATGGTGACCATCAGCGCCTTGTCCAGCTCGGGGTGCAGGGTCTCCGGGTGGTTGCGGGAGCGGTTGAGCAGCTCGGCCTGCAGCACGTTGAGCGGGTCTGTGTAGGGGTTGCGCAGCTTGATGGACTCCTTGATCCAGGGCTGATCCTCCAGCAGATCCCCGCGCGGGCTCAGTTTCAGCACCACTTCAATAGATTCGGCGAGCTCCTGACGCAGCTGTTTGCCAAGGCCCCACAGCTCCTGCGGCACCAGACGGGTGTCGTAGTACTCGGCGAGCCAGACGTCCGCTTTGAGGAACACCATCTCCAGCATCTCGAGGCGAGTGCGGAAGAAGGGCCACTGGGCGCTCATCTCTTCCAGCACCGCCAGCTTGCCGCCGTCGATGGCCTGTTGCAGCGCCTTGTGGGCACCGAGCCAGGCCGGCAGCATCAGGCGGTTCTGGGTCCAGGCGAAGATCCACGGAATGGCGCGCAGGCTCTCGACGCCGCCGTTGGGCTTGCGCTTGGAGGGACGGGAGCCGAGCGGCAGCTTGCCGAGCTCCATCTCCGGGGTGGCGGCACGGAAGTAAGGGACGAAGTCCGGATGACCGCGCACGATACTGCGGTAGTGCTCGCAGGAGTCGGCGGCCAGCTGTTCCATCACCTCGCGCCAGCACTCTTTCGGCTTGGGCGGTGGCAGCAGGTTCCCTTCCAGCACGGCGCTGGTGTAGAGCTCCAGACTCTTGATCGCCACTTTCGGCAGACCGAACTTGAAGCGGATCATCTCCCCCTGTTCGGTGGTACGCAGACCGCCGCGCAGGGATCCCGGCGGCTGGGAGAGGATGGCCTGATGGGCAGGCGCACCACCACGACCGACGGTACCGCCACGGCCATGGAACAGGGTGAGGCGGATATTGTTGGCTTCGGCAAGTCCCACCAGGGATTCCATGGCGGCGTACTGGGCCCAGCCAGCAGCCATCATGCCGGCATCCTTGGCAGAATCGGAGTAGCCGATCATCACGTACTGACGACCCTGGATGTAGCCACGATACCAGTCCACCGAGAGCAGACGCTCCATCACGGCGGTGCCTGCCATCAGGTCATCCTGGGTTTCAAACAGCGGGGCGACCGGCATGCGGAACTTGCAGCCCGCCTCTTTGAGCAGCAGTTGCACCGACAGCACATCGGACGGCGCACCGGCCATGGAGATGATGTAGATGCCGAACGCATCGGGGTCGTGCTCGGCGATAACCTGACAGGTATCGAGCGTCTCGCGCACCTCGGCGCTCGGTTCCCAGTCGTGGGGAATGAGCGGGCGGCGAGAGTTCAGTTCGTTGAGCAGGAAGGCCTGCTTGTCATCTTCGCTCCACTCGGCGTAGTCACCCAGACCCAGATAGCGGGTCAGCTCGGAGAAGACCAGCCCGTGACGCTCGCCATCCTGACGGATATCCAGCTTGACCAGATGGATGCCGAAACAGGCGACCTTGCGCAGCACATCCAGCAGCATGCCATCGGCGATGTTGCCCATGCCGCAGGCGTGCAGTGAGTGGTAGCAGAGCTCCAGCGGCTCGCGCAGCTGGGCGGTAGTCTTGACCAGATCCTGGCTCTCGCTCGCCTGACCCTGCACCTTGGCAGTGAGATGCTCCTTGGTTTCGCGCAGCGCTTCACGCAGCTCGCGCACCAGCGCACGGTAGGGCTCGGGGTGATCGCCAACGCGAGCGCGCACGGCGTCGGTACAGTCGGACATGGAGAGCTCGGAGGTGAGCTCCTTGATGTCTTTGTAGAACAGGCTCACCGCCATCCAGCGGCCCAGCTCCAGCACTTCGGCAGTCACCTTGGCGGTGACGAAGGGGTTGCCGTCGCGGTCACCGCCCATCCAGGAGGTGAACTTGACCGGCGCGGCATCCAGCGGCAGCCGCACACCCAGATGGTGTTGCAGACGCTCGTCCAGATTGCGCATGAATTCGGGGATGGCAGGCCACAGGCTGTTCTCCACCACGGCGAAGCCCCACTTGGCCTCGTCGACCGGAGTCGGGCGCTGTTCGCGGATCTCGTTGGTGTGCCACGCCTGATTGATGAGCTGCTCGATGCGATTGAGGATCTTGTCCCGCTCGCGGGGCAGCAGGTCGGAGAGCTCCAGCGCCTCGAGGCAGTCGTTGAGCTGTACGTGCTTGTGGATCAGGGTGCGACGGGTCACCTCGGTGGGGTGAGCGGTCAGCACCAGATCGATATCCAGCTCGCGCACGGCCTGAATGATGGCCTCTTGCGACAGGTTGGACGCTTTCAGCTTGTCGAACATCTGCTCCAGCGGGTCCGGGGTGCAGACCTGCTCTTCACAGCGACGGGAGATGGTGTGGAACTGTTCCGCCACGTTGGCCAGATTGAGGAACTGGCTGAAGGCGCGGGCCACCGGCAGCAGTTCATCATCGCTCAGGGTGCGCAGGGTATCGAGCAGACGTTCCCGGTCTGATTCATTGCCCTTGCGGGAGGACTTGGCCAATTGGCGAATGGTTTCGATCTTGTCGAGAAAGGCCTGACCCTGATGATCCTTGATGGATTTACCCAGCAGCTGACCCAGCATACCTACGTTGGCGCGTAGTGCGGCGTACTTTTCGTTCATTCCACATCCTTATCTTGTTGGTGCCTGACACCCATCCGGGGTGCTAGACGACCTCACTTATTGTTGTGCGATTACAACATATGCTCCGTCATCTTAGGGTGACAATCTACCCAGATTGTCTGCGCAAGGTCAAATAACAGGCCGATTCAGAACATGTATTTCCCTCACCACTCCACAACCGGCTTGTTATGTAACTTACTTACAGTTTTTACGCCCCTTTCACCGCCGCCGCTACAGGCAAAAACGTCTGATCAGGTGCTGCAACACCGAGGTGGTCGGCTTGACGAAGGAGAGGTCGAGATACTCATCCGGCTGGTGCGCCTGGGTGATATGGCCGGGGCCCATCACTATGGTCTGGCAGCCAAGCTGCTGGATAAACGGCGCCTCGGTGCAGTAGTTGACCGACTCGGCGGCGCGACCGCTCGCCTTCTCTGCTTCGCGCACCAGCAGAGAGTCGTCGGCGCAAGCGTAGGCGGGAATGGGTTCATGCAGATGTTGCATATGCAGGCAGCCCGGCTGGTGGATCTCGATGGGTGACAGCGCCTCTTTGAGCATCCCCATCAGCTCATCCGGCCCCACCTGCGGAGTGGGTCGCAGGTCGATATGCAGCTCGCAGCAACCGCAGATGCGGTTCGGGCTGTCACCGCCCTGAATGTAACCAAGGTTCAGGGTCGGCTGCGGCACGGCAAAGCGGTGATCGGCATAGCGATCTTTCAGATCCTGCTGCAAGCGCAGCACCTGCCCCATCGCCTTGTGCATGATCTCCATGGCGTTGACGCCGTTGGCGGGATCCGAGCTGTGACCGCTCTTGCCGGTAATGCGGATCGCCTCCGACATATGCCCCTTGTGGGCCACCACCGGCACCAGCCCGGTCGGCTCGCCAATCACGGCGTAGTCGGGTTTCAGCTCGGCAGCGGCGGCGATGGCACGGGCCCCCGCCATGGTGGTCTCTTCGTCGGCAGTGGCGAGAATACGCAGCGGCTTGGTCAGCTTGGTGAGGTCGATCTCTTTGAGCACCTCGACGATAAAGGCGAAGAAGCCCTTCATATCGATGGTGCCGAGGCCATAGAGGCGATTGCCCTCTTCGGTCACCTTGAAGGGATCCTTGCTCCACCCTCCTTCATCAAACGGCACCGTATCGGTGTGACCCGCCAGCAGCAGTCCGCCCTCCCCCTGACCGATCGTCGCCACCAGATTGAACTTGCCCGGCAGCTCGGGGAGCGCAGTTACCTCGCACTGAAAACCGAGCTGACCGAACCAGTCGGCCAGCAGCCGGATCACCGCCTCATTGCTCTGATCCCACTTGGGATCCGTGCTGCTGATAGAGGGAATCGCAATAATATTCTTATAAAGTGAAAAAAAATCCAGATTGGCCATCAGCTCCTCCTTGCGTCCCCGGAATGTTTCTGTTAGAAAATACAAATGCAAAGCGAGTGCATGAATATTCTGTAATTTTACCTGAATATCTGGCTCATCAACAAAGGCTTCTAGTTGTAAGGGAAAGTTAATGTTCTGTCACCTGATCTATAACCGACGACACACACCCGCCTGAATTGCCCCTCCGCACTTGTGCAAAGGGGCGATCGAACACCCTTGTGCACTGCAGCGTCATGCTGTGAATCTCGAACTCTGACTTGGAATATTCAACATGCTTAACACCGTCATCGTCGGTGCCAGTGGCTACGCGGGAGCCGAACTGGCCGCACTGGTACAGAACCACCCACAACTCAAGCTGTTCGGCCTCTACGTCTCCGCCGGCAGTCAGGATGCCCACAAGCGCTTCTCTTCCCTACATCCCCAGTGGGTCGGCGCCCTCGATCAGCCGCTGCTGCCGCTGGACGACGACGGCATGACCCGGATCCTGACCCAGGCCGATCTGGTGCTGCTGGCTACCGCCCACGAGGTGAGCGCCGAGCTCGCGCCCAAGTTTCTCGCCAAGGGGCTGCCGGTGTTCGATCTCTCCGGCGCCTTCCGGGTCAAGGATCAGGGCTTTTACGACAGCTTCTACGGCTTCACCCACCAGAGCGAACAGTGGCTGGATCAGGCCGTCTATGGCCTGGCCGAGTGGAATGCCGATGCCATCGCCACCGCCCAGCTGATTGCCGTGCCGGGTTGCTACCCGACCGCATCGCTGTGCGCCCTCAAGCCGCTGCAGCAGGATGGTCTGATTGCCAAGGGGTGGCAGCCCATCATCAACGCCGTCTCCGGGGTTTCCGGCGCCGGTCGCAAGGCGGCCATCAACACCAGCTTCTGCGAAGTGAGCCTCAATCCCTACGGCACCTTCAATCACAGACACCAGCCGGAGATCAGCCACCACCTCGGCAAGGAGGTGCTGTTCCAACCCCACCTTGGCAACTATGTGCGCGGCATCCTGGCCACCATCTATGTGCAGCTGGCGGATGGAGTGACGCCGACCCAGGTGGATCAGGCCTACCTCAAGGCCTACGAGGGCAAGCCGCTGGTGCGCCTGACCGGCCAGATGCCCTCCATCCGTGGCGTCGCGGGCACCCCTTACTGCGACCTCGCCTGGCAACAGCAGGGCAACATGCTGGTGGTGGTATCCGCCATCGACAACCTGCTCAAGGGCGCCGCCTCCCAGGCCATGCAGTGCATAAATATCAAATTCGGATTTGAACCGGCCACCGGCCTGATTTAAGGACTCAAGGAAGGATCGCAACGATGAACAAGCAGACTCTGGTAATCAAGCTGGGCGGCGCACTGATCGAGAACGACGAGGCGCTGACCGCCCTGTTCGCCACCCTCAAAAGCTTTCTGGACGAGCAGCACAGACCCCTGGTGCTGGTGCACGGCGGCGGCTGCCTGGTGGATGACCTGCTCAAGGGGCTGGGTCTCACCTCCACCAAGAAGAACGGTCTGCGGGTGACCCCGTTCGAGCAGATCCCGTTTATCGCCGGCGCCCTGGCCGGCACCGCCAACAAGCAGATGATGGCCAAGGCCATCGCCACCGGCATCCCGGCGGTGGGGCTCTGTCTGGCGGACGGCGGTCTGTGCCAGGTGAGCCAGCTCGACCCGGCACTCGGCGCGGTCGGTGACTGCCAGCCGGGCAACCCGGCACTGGTGGCGGGGATCCTGGGGCAGGGCTTCCTGCCGGTGGTGAGCTCCATCGGCATCACTGCCGAGGGGCAGCTGATGAACGTCAACGCGGATCAGGCGGCTACCGCCATTGCCGAGGCGCTCGGCGCCGACCTGGTGATGCTCTCCGACGTGAGCGGCATCCTGGATGGCAAGGGCAAGCTGGTGCCCCAGCTCGACAAAGTGACCGCGCTGGATCTGATGGAGAAGGGGGTGATCAGCGACGGCATGGCGGTCAAGGTGAAAGCCGCCCTGCATGCCGCCGAGACCCTGGGCAAACCGGTCTGTGTCGCCAGCTGGCGCTACCCGGATCAGCTGCTCAAGCTGCTGGCCGGCGGTGCGGTTGGCACCCAGGTCTCTCTCTGATCTCCACCAGAACAAGGAACATTCGATGCAACATCTTCTGAAAGACAGCGACTTGAGCAAGGCCCAGATCGAGGCGCTGATCGCCCTGGGCAAATCGGTCAAGGCAGATCCGAAAAAGTACGGCCAGGCACTGGCGGGCAAGAGCGTGGTGACCCTGTTCGAGAAACCCTCCCTGCGCACCCGGGTCACCTTCGACATCGGCATCGCCAAACTGGGTGGCCACAGCGTCTATCTGGATCAGCAGAACGGCGCGCTGGGCAAGCGCGAATCGGTGAAGGATTTTGCCGCCAACCTGTCGCGCTGGTGTGATGCCATCGTCGCCCGGGTGTTCGATCACCAGACTCTGGTCGAGCTGGCGGAACACGGCACAGTGCCTGTGGTGAACAGCCTGTGCAACCTCTACCACCCCTGCCAGGGGCTGGCGGACTTCATGACCATCAGCGAGCACTACGGCGATCTGTCGAAGGTGAAGCTGGCCTATCTCGGCGATGGCAACAACGTCAGCCACTCTCTGCTGCTGCTGGGGGCGACCCTCGGCACCGACGTCACCCTGATCTGCCCGAAAGGCCACGGCCCGGATACCCAGATCTTCCTGCAGGCGCAGGCTCTGGCGGCCAAGTCAGGGGCGACCATCCACATCAGCGATGACGTGGCAGATATCGAAGGGTTCGACGTGGCCTACACAGATACCTGGGTCTCCATGGGTGACAACACGCCAATGGAGCAGGTAAAAGATATCTTTATGCCTTATCAGATCAACCAGGCCCTGCTCGACCGCACCGGCATCCAGCATGTGCTGCACTGCCAGCCGGCGCACCGGGAGCTGGAGATCACCTCTCAGGTCATGGACGGGCCTGGCTCCCTCATCATGGACGAGGCTGAAAACCGGATGCATATCCAGAACGCCGTGCTGCTGACCCTGCTTGGGCACAAATAACGGCAACCGACCCCAAATCACACCCTTTTATCGAATCATCATGGAGAGAAGTAAATGAGCGGAATCAACAAGATCGTACTGGCTTACTCGGGCGGACTGGATACCTCGGCCATCATTCCCTGGCTGAAGGAAAACTATGATGCGGAGATCATCGCCTTCGTTGCCGACGTCGGTCAGGAGCGTGACGATCTGGAAGGGATCGAGCAAAAAGCCATCGCCTCCGGCGCCACCAAGTGCATCGTCAAGGATCTGCGGGAAGAGTTCGTCAAAGAGTACGTCTACCCGACCCTGAAGACCGGCGCCGTCTATGAGGGCACCTACCTGCTGGGTACCTCCATGGCCCGTCCGGTGATCGCCAAGGCGATGGTCGAGGCGGCGCTGGCGGAAGGGGCCGACGCCATCTCCCACGGTTGTACCGGCAAGGGCAACGATCAGGTGCGTTTCGAAGGTGCGGTGGCCGCGCTGGCACCCCAGCTGAAAGTGATCGCCCCCTGGCGTCTGTGGGACATGCGTTCCCGGGAAGATCTGCTGGCCTACCTGGAAGCCCGTCAGATCCCCTGCAAGGCGACCCTGAAGAAGATCTACAGCCGCGATGCCAACGCCTGGCACATCTCCACCGAGGGTGGCGAGCTGGAGAGCACCTGGAACGAGCCCTCCGAAGCGGTCTGGCAGTGGACCGTTTCCGCCGAACAGGCCCCGGATCAGCCGGAGTACGTCAAGCTGACCGTGGCCCAGGGTGAAGTGGTGGCCGTTGACGACCAGCCGCTCAGCCCGCACCAGATCCTGATGACCCTGAACGAGCGTGCCGGCAAGCACGGCGTGGGCCGCATCGACATCACCGAAAACCGGATGGTGGGCATGAAGTCCCGCGGCTGCTACGAGACCCCGGGCGGTACCGTGATGGTCGCTGCGCTGCGCGCGGTAGAAGAGCTGGTCTTGGATCGCCCGACCCGCGCCTGGCGGGAGAAGCTGGGGGCCGAGTTCTCCCACCTGGTCTATGACGGTCGCTGGTTCACCCCGCTGTGCAAGGCCATTGTCGCCTCTGCCAACGCCATCGCCGAAGATCTCGATGGCGAAGTGGTGCTGAAGATGTACAAGGGTCAGGTCACCGCGGTGCAGAAGAAGTCGCCGAACAGCCTCTACTCCGAAGACTTCGCCACCTTCGGCGCCGACGAAGTGTACGACCAGAGCCATGCCGAAGGCTTTATCCGTCTCTACACCCTGGCCAGCCGGATCCGCGCCATGAAAGAGCAGCATCAGGCCATCGGTGGTGATCACACCCACGGCTAAGCAAGCACGATAACCCGTTGATTCCGTTGAGGGGGCATAGCCCCCTCTTCTACAGGTCGAGGGCATGGCCCCTGATCCATCATCGGCGGTGTGACAAGAGCGGCAGCGCCCCGGTCGCTTCTGTGAGATAACAGGGGCTGTGTGAATATGATGCTGACGTATTTTCTCCCTTCTCCTCTTGTGGGAGAAGGGTTGGGGATGAGGGGGAGGTCATTGGCCATTCCCCTCACCCTAGCCCTCTCCCAGAGGGAGAGGGGACCGGTTCGTAGTTGCTGGATGTGACATGTTCAACGGCAACAGCACTCCTCACCACCGCACTGTTATACAGGAAAATACAGGGCAAGATTTCTGCGCGCAGGCCAAGAGGCCGCGCGAGTAGGGCAGGCGCAAACGCCTACCGACAACGCATTCAAGGAGAGCAGTATGGCACTTTGGGGTGGACGCTTCAGTCAGGGAGCCGATAGCCGGTTCAAGCAGTTCAACGATTCGCTGCGGTTCGATTACCGGCTGGCGGAGCAGGATATTCAGGGCTCCATGGCCTGGGCCAAAGCGCTGGTGAAGGTGGGCGTGTTAACCGAGGGTGAACAGGGCAAGCTGCAGCAGGCGATGGAAGTACTGCTCGCCTCGGTGCAGCAGGATCCCCAGCAGATCCTGAGATCGGACGCTGAAGATATCCACTCCTGGGTCGAGAGCCAGCTTATCGCCGCCGTCGGCGATCTTGGCAAGAAGCTGCACACCGGCCGCTCGCGCAATGATCAGGTCGCCACCGACCTCAAACTCTGGTGCAAGGCGCAGGGTGAGCTGCTGCTCGGCTCCATCACCGCCCTGCAACAGGGGCTGGTGGCCTCCGCCCGCGCCAATCAGGCCGCCGTGCTGCCGGGCTACACCCATCTGCAGCGGGCCCAGCCGGTCACCTACGCCCACTGGGCGCTGGCCTATGTGGAGATGCTGGAGCGGGATTACTCCCGGCTGCAGGATGCCCTCAAGCGCCTCGACACCAGCCCGCTCGGTTGCGGCGCACTGGCGGGTACCGCCTACGCCATCGACCGCGAAGCCTTGGCGCTGGACATGGGCTTTGCCGGTGCCACCCGCAACAGTCTGGATTCGGTCTCAGATCGGGATCACGTGGTGGAGCTGATGCATGTAGCATCCCTCTCCATGACCCACCTGTCGCGCTTTGCCGAAGATCTCATCTTCTACAACACCGGCGAGGCTGGCTTTGTCGAGCTCTCCGATGCGGTCACTTCCGGCTCGTCGCTGATGCCGCAGAAGAAGAATCCGGATGCGCTGGAGCTGATCCGTGGCAAGACCGGCCGGGTGGTCGGCGCCCAGATGGGCATGCTGATGAGCCTCAAGGCGCTGCCGCTGGCCTACAACAAGGACATGCAGGAAGACAAAGAGGGGCTGTTCGATGCCCTCGACACCTGGCACGACTGCCTCGACATGGCGGCCCTAGTGCTGATCGATCTGAAGGTCAATGGCGAGCGCACCATGGCGGCGGCGCAGGGGGGCTACGCCAACGCCACCGAGCTGGCGGACTATCTGGTGGCCAAGGGCATCCCGTTCCGCGAGGCGCACCATATCGTCGGCGAGACCGTTGTTTACGCGATCCAGATGAAGAAGCCGCTGGAAGAGCTATCCCTCCCCGAGTTCCAGCGCTTCAGCCCCGTGGTGAGGGAGGATGTCTACCCGAACCTGGAGCTGGAGGCGACCCTGGCCAAGCGGGTTGCCAAGGGCGGCGTCGCCCGCGAGCAGATCGAATCGGCCCTCACCGCCGCCGAACAGTGGCTGGCCAAGCGAGCGGGTTGATCTCTGATGTATTTGGAAAATAAGAGGGGGAGCAATCGCTCCCCCTCTTGCTTTATCTTGGCTTTAAGCGCTTTTCAACATAATGGCATTTGCAGGTATTGCCTTATCAATGAATTCACCACTTCCATAAACTGACAGGATATCTCCACAAGCTGGGCAAGCTGCAGTGTATTCACTCATTACGTTGAGAGAACCCAGCACGAACCCTTTGAAGTGGTTACTGCATTTCTTACATTTCATTGATTTGATTGAAAACATCTTTGATTCTCCACGAATAGAAAGATATGAATTCCTCTCTTCTATGGATATGAAACGGGTGGGCTATTTCATGGGGAAATAGCCATAGTCACGCTTTGCATCACATCCACACGAATACGCTACCAGATTATTTATTGACAGGCTCGTCATCTACTGAAATCCATATTTTCAGTCATTTCACGCGCTGGCATTGAGCAGTTTGCCCACCCCCTCCCCCTTGCCATTGGGCAGGGTCTGTTTAAAGGCGCCGAGCAGCTGGTCGAGGTTGAGATTGCTGGCACCGAGGGAATCCTTGAGGGTATCGAGCTCGCTTTGCAGCGCATCGAGGCGGGTGCTCTGGGTACCATTGGCCAACTGGCTACGGGCGCTATCGATGGCGGCAGGGAGGGATTGGCCGCCATTCTCCTGCCCCAGAGTCTGCATCAGCTCCCCCATAAAGTGGTTGATGGCAGCGCGGTTCTGCTCGCTATTGGCATCCTTGATTCCCAGCCGCTGGAACAAGCTCTGGACGGTAGGGGCGAGGCGATCTTCCTGCACTGTTTGCTGCACAGACTCGGGTTTGGCACTGCTGCCGAGCAGCTGACTGCCCAGCTTGAGGGCGATAGAGGCAAGGGGAAGCAGGCTGCTGATCATGATATCTCTCCGCGACAACGACCCTTGATGGTGTTGCCAAGAGAAATGCATAAGCGGGGCCAGAACGATGAAAAAACGCCAGCCATAGCCAACTCATTGAGCAATCAAGCGATTTGAGTGACCGCCTCGTGCTTGGGCATGACAACTGAGGGCATCACAAGAGAGCCGGACGGCCAGCGGCTGCCGCTGCAGATCAAGGCGGCAAAGGGGTATTGCCGCAACGAACCGGAAACCGCAGGGCTACTCTTCGCTATATACCGGTACATGCCCGCCATCTCCTTGAACACATCATTTTTCATTCATGAAACTTATGGCTATTAAGATCATGTAAATTTTCTTATCTAAAATGTTCGCGCAAGATGGCTCTCAAACCGGATTTGCCGTTGCCGCTATGCTGGCCGGCAACCGCCTTCTCCCAGCCTCGTTCGTTTTATGGAGTCGCTATGTCCCTGATCACCCCCTATATCTCCCCCGAAGTCAGCCAGTTGGCTCCCAGCTTTCGCGCTCTGAGCATCACGGTGCAGGCCGCAGCCGTGGTCGACCCGAACGTGGGGGCACGCGCCCTTGATGAAGCCTGCACCGCCATGCTGACTGCCGATGTGCCGTGGGCAGAGGCGCATCTCGCCGCCTGGGGCGATCTATTCAGAAAGTTCGGCGCCAAGCCGCAGCGGACTCCCTGTTCCGCCGAAGCTCTGAGAAAACGGGTCGCCCGCGATGGCAACCTGCCCGCCATCGCTCCCGTAGTCGATCTCTACAACGCCATCAGTATCCGTTACGCCATTCCGGTGGGGGGCGAAAACCTGCTTGCCTATGAGGGACTGCCGCGACTGGTGGTGGCCGATGGCAGCGAGCGGTTCGATACCATGAAGGGGGGCGAGCCGACCCACGAACCAGTGGAGCCCGGCGAGGTCGTCTGGCGGGATGACAAGGGGGTCACCTGTCGGCGCTGGAACTGGCGGCAGGGTATACGCACCCGATTGAGTGTCGATTCGGGCCAGATGTGGTTCATTCTGGAGAGCCTGCCCGAGATGCCGCTGGCTGCGCTGCATGAGGCGGGGGAAAAACTGATCGCCGGGCTGCGGGAGATGATGCCGGAAGCGGTGATCGCACAGAGCCTGATCGGCGATGTTGAGTAAACCGAAGGACGAGCCAACTCGTCACCGATAGATACAGAAAGGGGCGCCGCAGCGCCCCTCTCTCTTTTCACTCTGCTCAGCCCAGCAGCATATAAAGCTGGTGCGCTGCCACCCCGGCGCACAGGCCGCCGACCGTGTGGGCGACAATGGCGCGGGAGGTGAGATGGCGATAGCCGAGAGCATCGAGCATGGCGGTGTGGGTGCTCAAAAAGCCGCTCCAGCACATCCCCATGGCGGTAAACACCGCGACCTCGTTGCCGGTGATCCACCCCTTGGCAATAAAGGGGGGCACCAGCGACATGGCGGCACCGACCGCACCGAGCGAGGTTGCCGGGAAGGCGACCAGCTCCGGCTGCTGGAAGCCGAACAGCAGGTCAAACAGCCAGCTAACCTTGGCGGCCAGCACCGGCAGCAGGGCAACCCCCTGAAACGCTTCGCCGGTATAGCCCTTCTCCCCCGGGCCGAAGGTGAGCAGCATGACGAAGGTACTGATGATGAGCACGCCCGGGATCACCGCCATTCCCAGCTCCACACCGGATTTGCCGCCATCGAGCAATGAGTTGAGGATCCGCAGCCAGCCCGGCGCCACCTCTTTGCTGACCCCGACCTTGTGCCCCTTGGCATCAGTCGGCTCATCGTCCAGCACCTCACCCACCAGCGGGCGGATCATCCGCTGCATCAGTCGGGTAGAGACCACAGAGCCAACCAGAGCGCCGAGCAGACCGATCAGCGCCGCGCTGGCGGTAGACTCCCCGCCCGGTAGCTGCAGGGTAGCCATAAAGGTCACCACGATCAGGCCCATGCCGAAGGCGGTACCGAAGTTGGTCAGAGACACCAGCTGCCAGGGAGTGAAGCCCTTGCGAAAGCGGCTGTCCTTGGCGAGGCTGATCACCGCCGGGTTATCGGAGAAGAAAGTCATCAGCGCCGCCAGCGCGGTGCGCCCCGGCAAGCGGAACACCGGCTTCATCAGGGGGGCCAGCAGCACCTCCAGCAGCCGGATCACCCCGAATTCGCTCAGCAGCTGGCTGAGAGCGCCGGAAAGTACGGTGATCCCCATGATGAAGAGCACGGTATTGAGCAGCAGCTGGTGGGCGGTATTGAACAGGGTGTTGACCATGGCGGAGAGGCCCATCTGGCTGCCGAGGTAGCCAAACAGGCTGCCCAGGATCAGCAGCACCAGCACGGGCTCAAGCCACTCGCGGATGGTGGCCAGTCGCCCCTTTGAGTCTATAACTACTTGATTTTCCATATCTATCCTGCCGTCATTCTGTGCGTGTGTGATTGTTGTTATGGTAAAAACTCGGTATTGAACCAAAGAAAAAAAGCCCTTGTCTTGCGACAAGGGCTTTTCGGTTTGGCTCCTCCTGCTGGGCTCGAACCAGCGACCTGCGGATTAACAGTCCGTCGCTCTACCGACTGAGCTAAGGAGGAATTATTAGTGGTGCCCAGAGACGGAATCGAACCGCCGACACGGGGATTTTCAATCCCCTGCTCTACCGACTGAGCTATCTGGGCAAATGGTGCCGGCTACCGGAATCGAACTGGTGACCTACTGATTACAAGTCAGTTGCTCTACCTACTGAGCTAAGCCGGCACACTTTAAACCATTGTGCATGAACAAATTTTTTATTTCATGGCACCAAAATTTGGTGCCCAGAGACGGAATCGAACCGCCGACACGGGGATTTTCAATCCCCTGCTCTACCGACTGAGCTATCTGGGCGTGGGCGCTATTAAA
Organism: Aeromonas sp. 600282; assembly: GCF_049175755.1. NCBI lineage: Bacteria > Pseudomonadati > Pseudomonadota > Gammaproteobacteria > Aeromonadales > Aeromonadaceae > Aeromonas > Aeromonas sp. 600282. The sequence goes on from NZ_JAAKVR010000012.1 coordinate 55,752, forward strand.
CGGATTTTAAGGCGGATGGTCAACGGGAAATTTTACTTTTTGTCTCGTTCGTCTCTTTTTTGCTCAACATCACCCGTTTTTCCCACTTCCTCGCCACTGGCACACCCTTTTCGCCGCCAGACTCTGGGTTCTTCCCCCTTGAGCAGACGGGAAATGTTCTCGTGATGGCGGATCAGGATAAGGCAGGAGAGCAGCGAGACAGGGAGGGTGTATTCGGGTTTGAGCAGGTAGGTGAAGAGTGGCGTGAGCAGTACGGTAATGATGGAGGCCAGCGAAGAGTAGCCGCTTGCCAGCAACACCAGCAGCCAGGTGCCGATGACAGCGCCCCCCATGGTGAAGCCGAGCGGCATCATGGTGCCCAGCGCCGTAGCCACCCCCTTGCCACCGCGAAAATGAAAGAAGATGGGGTACATGTGGCCAAGACAGGCGGCCACCCCGATAAAGCCGAGGTAGACCGGCTTTATCTGCAAATACCAGGCGAGATAGACGGGCACAGTCCCCTTGAGCACATCGAGCAACAACACCACCAGCGCCGCCATCCGGCCACCGAGGCGCAGCACATTGGTTGCCCCCGGATTGTGGGAGCCATGATCCCGCGGGTCGGGCAGACCGGTGCAACGGGAGACCAGCACAGCACTGGATAGTGAACCACCCAGGTAGGCCAGAATAATCATCAAAATCGTCAGGGCCGTCATCTTGGTCGTTTTTACCACGATATGAATGGGGTATGATGCGGGCCACATACGCTGGCATGGGCCCATGCCCACCCAGAGCGCCTCGGCAAGCCTGTTGCCCGGCCAGCATCCCTGCGCTGTCATCACAGCCCATCAAGAGTAAAGAAGAAGTACAGTCATGGACAAGGTGTTTATTCGCGGACTCGAAGTTTTGACCACCATAGGTGTATATGAATGGGAGAAGGGCATTCGCCAAAAGCTCCGTTTTGACCTCGAGATGGGGTTCGACAACCGCCCCGCGGCAGCAACCGACGACATCAATCTGGCACTGGATTATGCCGACCTCTCCAACAAGATTTGCGAGCATGTCAGCGGCAAGGTGGTCGAGCTGGTCGAGACCATGGCCGAGCAGGTCGCCATGCTGGTTCTGATCGACGAGCGGGTGCAGTGGGTCAAGGTGACTCTCACCAAGCCGGGCGCAGTGCCCAATGCCGCCGGGGTCGGCGTCGAGATCCTGCGTCATCGCACGCCGGCCGCGAGCAGCAACTGATGACCACCATCTATATCAGCCTGGGCTCCAACATCGAGCGGGATCGCCATATTCGCGCCGGGCTCGATGCCCTGCACGCCGAATTTGGCGAGCTGCGGGTCTCCCGGGTATTCGAGAGCGAGGCGGTCGGCTTCAACGGCCGCCCCTTCTACAACCTGGTAGCGGCTGCCGAGACCGACCTGCCGCTGGCCACCGTCTGCCAGCGACTGCGGGCCATGGAGTTCGCCCACGGCCGCGAGCCGGATGCCAAGAAGTTCGCCCCGCGCACCCTGGATCTCGACCTGCTGCTCTATGGCGATCTGGTCTGCGACACCCCGCTGGTGCTGCCGCGCGGTGAACTGCTCACCAACGCCTTCGTGCTGTGGCCGCTGGCCGAACTGGCCCCCAATCTGCACCACCCCGTCGATGGCCGCACCATGGGCGAGCTGTGGCAAGCCTATGACAAGGCCTCCCAGCAGCTGTGTCCCATTCCCTTTCACTGGGAAGCGTGCGAATTGCAGCATCACTGATCCGCAAGGGCGCCTCACGGCGCCCTTGTTGTTTCCACAGACAGGGTTGCTTATCACGGATAAGAAAGTGTCATTGGGCCTGACCCTGCGAGGCTGGCAGGATAACGCCCACTACAGGAGAACCCCATGCCACTCGATACCATTCACCATTTCAACTGCCAGCTACTGGCCGAACTGCCCCACCAGCGCTATGAGCATGAACCCATCCTCGACTACGCCACCGATGAAAAGGTCAAGGCCCGCCTCGGCTGGCAGGCGGAGTTCAGCAAGACCCTGTTTCTCAAGTTCAAGGATGGCCGCTTCGCCCTGCTGCTGACCCACAGGGATGGACGGCTCGACAACAAGGCGGTCAAGGCTGCGCTCGGTGCCAAGCCCTCCATCTGCACCGCCGAAGAGATGCAGACGGAGATCGGCTGCCTGCCGGGGGCGGTCTGCCCCTTCCTGCCCCGCGCCGATATTCCGCTACTGGTGGATCCGCAACTGCTCAACCACACCGCCTTCACCTGGACTCCGGGCCACCCGGAGCAGACCTTTCTGCTGGCTACCACCCATCTGGCCGAGGTGCTGGCGCAGCTCCCCTGCGAGGTCAGCTATCTGCCCGCGCCGACGGCGTAGCACCATCGCGCGCCAGCTGGGCGAAGATCAGCGCCGCCAGCATGGAGAGCAGCCCGACACAGAGGTAGGTAAGGTGGAACCCGGCCAGCCACTGGCCGTTGGCCGCTGAGGTGCCCGCCGAGAAGAGCCCGAGCAGGCTGGCGGCAATCGCCACCCCCAAACTCATGGAGAGTTGCATCACTACCGAGAGCAGACCGTTGCCACTGCTGGCTAGGATCGGGCTGAGATCTTGCAGCGTGAGAGTGTTCATGGCGGAGAACTGCAGCGAGTTGATGGCGCCGAAGATCGCCAGCCAGCCCAGCAAGACCCCGTAGGGGAGCTGGTTGTCGATAAAGTAGAAGCTGGCGATCATCGCCCCCAGCAACAGGGTGTTGCCGATCAGGATGCGGCGATAGCCCACCTTCGGAATAAGCTTGTTCACCAGCGTCTTGGTCAGCATGGCACCAATCACGGTGGGGATCATGGTCATCCCCGCCTTGCTTGGCGAGAAACCGAGCCCCAGTTGCAGAAACAGCGGGGTGAGGAAGGGCATGGCGCCGCTGCCGAGGCGGGCAAACAGGTTGCCCCAGATGCCGATGGCAAAGGTGGCGGTCTTGAACAGGTTCAGGCTAAAGAGCGGCTGCTGTGCATTGGCGGCATAGAGCCAGTAGCTCGCCATCGCCGCCAAGCCGAAGATCAGTGCAAACAGCGCCCAACCGGTAGAGATGCTGTGCTCCCCCAGACCCTGCAAGCCGACCGACACCAGCACCATGCCGACGCTGAACATCACAAAGCCCTGCCAGTCGAACCGGGCGGTCTGCTGCCGCAGCTCCGGCATAAAGTGCCAACTGGCGATAAAGCCGAGCAGCCCCACCGGCAGGTTGATGAGAAATACCCAGTGCCAACTCGCCACTTCCACCAGCCAGCCACCGAGCGCCGGCCCCATCAGCGGGCCAAGCAGCCCCGGAATGGTGACAAACGACATCACCCGCAGCAGCTCGTGCTTGTCATAGACCCGCAGCACCGCCAACCGTCCCACCGGCATCAGCAGCGCACCGCCAATCCCCTGAAGCACCCGGGCGGCAACCAGCATGGAGAGCGAATTGGAGGCGGCACAGGCGAGCGAGCCCAACGTGAACAGCGAGATGGCGGCCAGATAGATGCGACGGGTGCCGAATCTGTCAGCCAACCAGCCGGAGGCCGGGATCAGCAGCGCCACCGTCAGCATGTAGGCAATGATCACCGACTGCATCTGCAGCGGGCTCTCTCCCAAGGTCTCGGCCATGCTGGGCAGGGCGGTGTTGAGAATGGTGCCATCCAGCGCCTGCATAAAGAAACCGACCGCCGCCAGCAGGGGCAGCCATTTGCGCTGGGCATCTGTCACTGTGTGGCTCATTGCCACCTCCATTATTTTTGCGGGGGAGCGGCGGCGGTCAGGAAGAGATCGACACAACTCAGGGTCCAGGCATCCTGCTCGGCAGCGCTCTGGGTCAACGGCAGACCCAGCTCACGGAGCATGCGCTCCTTGCCCTGCCACATCAGCAACAGCTGCAAGGCGGCCTGTTCGCTGTCTTGATGGCACAGCAGGCCTTGCTGCTTCTGCTGCTCCAGCCAGTTGGACAGCATCTCGGTCACGTAGAGCGGGCCCGCCTCGAAAAAAAGGGTGGCCAGCTGGGCATCGTTGCAGCTGATGCAGGTGCGAAAGATATTGATGGCATCATCGCTCAGGATCAACTTGCGAAAGCTGCGACCAAAGGCAATCAGGCTCTCCCGCACATTGTTGCCACGCAGCAACACCTCCGGCATCAGCTCACTACTGACGCACTTGCTGCCCACCGCTTCGGCAAACAGCGACTCCTTGTTGGCAAAATGGCTGTAGACCGTCTGCTTGGAGACGCCCGCTTCACTGGCCACCATGTCCATGCTGACCAGATGCAGACCGTGCTGACAGAAGAGCCGCCCGGCAGCATCGAGGATCGCAGCCCGCTTCTGCTGACTACGGGGTGAAATGTTCATTTTTCCTCCACAATCAAACTGGACAGTCTAGTTTCGAAAAACTAGACTCACCGGTGTGATTTGATGTTATGTCAACCAGAGGATGATGTCATGACACTTTGCTTAATCCTGCTGGCGCTGTTACTGAGTGGCTGCAGCCCGGTCACAGAGTCAGAAGAAACACCCGCCCTGACCCGGGTGATCGCCCAGCCGCTGCAAGCCAGCGATCACTACCCGGTGCTGCACCGCTTCAATGGCCGGGTGATCGCCCCCGAGCACAGCCAGATAGGCTTCGAGCTGGCAGGGCGGATCGCCACTCTGCACAAGGGACGCGGAGAGCCGGTAGCGGCCGGTGAACTGCTCGCCACACTGGACACCCGGCTGCTGGCAGTGGAAGCCAAAGAGCTGGCCGCCCGGGCTTCCCAGAACGAGGCAGAACTGACCCTTGCCCGGCAGACGCTCGATCGACTCACCGCCCTGCGCCAGCAGCAGTTCAGCTCCCGTCAGGCGCTGGATGAACAGCAAGGCAAAGTCCGCATGCTGGAGGCAAGCGCCAACCAGCTGGCCGCCGCCCTCGAAGCCAACCGGGTCAAACAGGAGAAATCACAGCTGCGCGCCCCTTTCAACGGGATCGTAGTCAGCCGCGAGCAGGCATTGGGGGCCGTGGTGGCAGCAGGCCAGCCTCTCTTCTCCCTGACCCGCAGCGGCCAGTGGGAGGCCGATATCGGCGTGCCGGTGAAACAGGCCGAGTCCCTGATCGTCGGCCAACGCTACCCCCTGCAAAGCGGTGCGCAATCACTGGAGGGGCGCCTGCTTAATCTGGGGGTACAAGTGGACGGGCAGACCCACACCCGCACCGCCCGCTTCCAGCTGACCCGGGGCGGCGAACAGCTGGCAGAGGGGCAACTGATCACCCTGTTGCATCAGACCCGCGAGCCCACCCGCGCCTACGAGGTACCGCTCACCGCGCTGACCCAGGGATTGCGCGGCAGCTGGACCCTCTATCTGCTCAACGACGAAACGCCACCCCGGGTGGTCAGTCGGGACGTCACCCTGCTGCAGCAAGATGGCGAGCGGGCCTGGATCAGTGGTGCCCTGAATGGACAGGAACAGCTGGTGACCGATGGCCTGCATAAACTGGTGCCGGGCCAGCAGGTCACCCTGACAACCAGCGTGGATCATCAAACGGCGCATCCGGAGCCACAGTCATGATCCGCCCGTTTATCGAGAATGGCCGCCTGCTGCTGTTGACGGTCGCGCTGCTGCTGACGGCCGCCCTTGCGGCATTGCAGACCCTGCCCAGAACAGAAGATCCCCAGCTCACCAGCCGTTTTGCCAGCGTGGTTACCCACTTCCCCGGGGCCAGCGCCGAACGGGTGGAAGCGCTGGTGAGCGAGCCCATCGAGAACCGGCTGCGGGCCCAGAGCGAGATCAAGCTGATCGAGTCGAGCTCTCGCCCCGGCCTCTCCATCATCAATCTGGAGCTCAAGGATGAGGTCAGCGATGTCGAACCTGTCTGGTCCAGAGTCCGTGACCGGCTGGCAGATCTTGCCGCCGGGCTGCCAGCTGGCGCCAGTGCCCCCAAGCTGGATGACGAGAAGGGCTACCCCTTCACCCGGCTGGTCAATGTAGTCTGGCGCGGGCCGGGCCAGCCACAGCTGGATCGCCTCGCCCGCTACAGCGCCGAGCTGGAACGCCGGGCTCGCCAGCTACCGGGCACCGAATACGTCGAGCGGGTCGGGGCACCGCAGGAGGAGATCGAGGTGCGGTTCGATCCCCTCGCCCTCAGTGCCAGCGGCATGAGTGGCGAACAGCTTGCCCAGGCGCTGAGTGGTGCCGATGCCAAAGTGGCCGCCGGGGAGCTGCAGGGTAGCCACAATCGCTTTCAGGTGGAGATCCGCGGCGCCCTCGATACCCTGGAGCGGATCCGCCAGATCCCGCTGCGTACCGGCGAGCAGGGCCAGACCCTGCGCCTTGGCGATCTTGCCGAGGTAAGACGTACCCTGCACCAGCCGGAGAGCCAGCTGGCCTTTGCCAATGGTGAGCGAGCCGTGGTGGTCGGCCTGCGCATGGCACAGGATCACCGCATCGACCTCTGGTCGGCACGGGTCGACACCATGCTGGCCCAGCTGCAACAAGACTTGCCGGATAATATCGGCCTCGTCACCAGCTTCGATCAGCAGCGTTATACCGATCAGCGGCTCGACACCCTGCTCATCAACATTGTGCAGGGCTTCCTCATCATAGTGGCCGTGCTGCTGGTGACCTTGGGGGTCAAGGCCGCCATTATCGTAGCCCTGTCGCTGCCGCTTACCGTGGCGTTCTCATTCGCCTGCATGAACCTGATCAATCTGCCCATTCACCAGATGTCGGTCACCGGTCTGGTGGTGGCGCTCGGGATCATGGTGGACAACGCCATCGTCATGGCGGATCGGGTGCAGTATCAGCGCCGCCACGGCATGGCCATGAGTGCCGCCGCACTGGAAGCCATCGGCCACCTCTGGCTGCCACTGCTGGGCTCCACCCTCACCACCATGCTCGCCTTTATGCCGATCATTCTGATGCCGGGCCCGGCGGGCGAGTTTGTCGGCGGCATCGCCTGGGCGGTGATCTGCTCGCTGCTGGGATCCTACCTCATCGCCCACACCCTGGTGGCTGGCCTCGCAGCCCGCTGGATTGGCCGTGATCAGGGGGGACGCTGGTATCAGGATGGCTTGCACCTGCCCCGGGTGAGCGCCCGTTTCCAGCAGAGCATCGCCATGGCGCTGGCTCACCCCTGGCGCACCCTGCTGCTGGTCAGTCTGCTGCCCCTGCTCGGTTTCTGGGTGGCGGGCCGCCTCACCGAACAGTTCTTTCCCCCTGCCGATCGGGACATGATCCACATCGAGGCCAGCCTCTCCCCACAGGCGAGCCTGGCGCACACCCGCGAGCTGGCACTGGGGATCTCCGCCGAGCTGGACAACCTCCCCGAGCTGGTTCGTCAGGACTGGGTGGTGGGCGACAACGCCCCCAGCTTCTACTACAACCTGGTGCCCAGAAAACAGGGGCGGGCCGATTACGCCCAGGGGATGATCACTCTGCAGGATGCCGATGCTGCCGAGCGGCTCATTCCACAACTGCAGCAGCGGCTCGATGCAAAATTTCCCGAAGCGCAGATCCTGGTGCGCAAGCTGGAACAGGGGCCGCCCTTCAATGCCCCGGTCGAGCTGCGGCTGTTTGGCCCCGACCTTGAACAACTACACCGTCTGGGAGAGGAGCTTCGCAGTCTGCTCGCCAATACCCCGGCAGTGGTGCAGACCCGCGCCACCTTGCAGGCCGGGGCCCCCAAACTCTGGTTGCAGGTCGATGAGGAGGCCGCCCGACTGGCAGGCATGAGTCTGACCGATGTTGCCTCCCGGCTGGCGGGCGCACTGGATGGCAGGTTGGGCGGCACTGTGCTGGAAGGCACCGAGTCAATACCGGTACGGGTACGGCTGGCCGAGCCCTTGCGTCAGGATCCGGATGCGCCGCTCAATGTGCCGCTATCGCTCACCGGCACCGGCCAGCAAGAGGCAGCCACTCTCACCTTGCGGGCACTGGCCACTCCCGAGCTGCTGCCAAGTTGGGGGGAGATCAGCCGTCGGGATGGTGAGCGGGTCAATGTGCTGGAGGCCTATCTGGCGGTCGGCGTACTGCCGCAAACCGTGCTGGAGCAGGTCAAAGAGAGGCTGGCCGCCAAGGCGCTGGCGTTGCCGCCGGGCTATCGACTGGAGTTTGGCGGGGAAGCCGCCAAGCGGGATGAATCGGTGGGCAATCTGATGGCCCATGTCAGCCTGGTCGCCGTGCTGCTGGTGGCCGTGCTGGTGCTCAGCTTCAACTCGTTCCGGCTGGCAGGCATCGTCACCCTGGTGGCGATCCAGTCGGCGGGGCTCGGCCTGCTGTGGGTCTGGCTACTGGGCTACCCCTTCGGGTTTACGGTGATCATCGCCCTGCTGGGACTGATGGGGCTGGCCATCAACGCCGCCATCGTCATTCTGGCCGAGCTGAAGGCAGACCCACAGGCACAGCAGGGCAATCTGCCGCAGATCCGCGATCTGGTGGCCGGTTGCAGCCGCCACATCGTCTCGACCACCATCACCACGGTGGGCGGCTTCATCCCGCTATTGCTGGGGGGCGGCGGCTTCTGGCCACCCTTTGCCATCGCCATCGCCGGTGGCACAGCGCTGGCGACCCTGCTCTCGTTCTACTTTGTGCCGGTGGCGTTCGTGCTGTTCAACCGTCGCCGTCCTGACCCGGTGCAGGAGAGCTGCAACGCGCAAGATCAGTTGTCGGGCTGACCCAGCATGGCTTTGAGCCGCTCTTCCAGAGTGGGCTCGGGGGCCTTGAGGGTCGCCATAAAGAGCTGCTCGATACCGGCCTTGTCCTGACTTTTCACGATAAACACCAGTCGGGACTGGGCCTTGCCCTCCGGCCACTCACCCAGTGCCTGCAGCGGATAGAGCTGACCGTGGACGCCGTGGATCACCACCGGCTGGCTCTCCCCTTCCAGCTGCAAGATCCCCTTGAGGCGCAGCAGGGCATCGCCGTATTGGGCCTGCACCGCATCGATGGCGGCCAGCAGACGAGAGGGTTTGAGCGGCTCGCCGATGCGCAGGGAGAAACTCTCGATGTTGCCGTGCTCGAAGTGGGTGGGCGCAGCTGTGCCCACCTTGGCGGCGAACGGCTGCATCTTCGGCTGCATGGGTGACGCCAGCCCCTGCTTGGGGGATTCGGTGCGCAGCCAGGCCAGCAGCTGGCGCACATCGCGCCCCGCCGCTTCGTTGTAGGCACCGAGCTTCTCCAGCACCGCTGGCGACAGTTCGCCATTGGTCACCTGCTGGATCGGGGCCGCCGGATTGAGTGCAGTCAGCTGGGCTTCGACCCGTGCCAGCTGCTCGTCCTCCACCAAATCCCCCTTGCTCACCACCAGCAGATCCGCCAGCGCCACCTGTTTCACCGCCTCATACTGGGCCGCCAACTGCTGCTCGATATGACCGGCGTCCACCACGGTGACAGTGCCATCGAAGCGGTAGCGCTGGGCGATAAAGCCCTCTTCGCGCAGGGTAAATAGCACGGGGGCAGGATCTGCCAGACCGGTGGTCTCGATAATCAGCCGCTTGAACGGTTTGATCTTGCGCTGGATGGCCTTCATAAAGAGCCCCTGCAGCGCCTCCACCAAAGAGCCCTGCACCGAGCAGCAGATGCAGCCGGAGTCGAGCAGCATCACCTGCTCATCCACCTGTTGCACCAGATGGTGATCCAGCCCCACCGAGCCGAACTCGTTGATCAGCACGGCGCACTCACCGAGCTCCGGCTGCTTGACCCAGTGGTTGAGCAAGGTGGTCTTGCCGCTGCCGAGAAAGCCGGTCAGCAGAGTCACTGGGATACGGGTATCTTGCATATCGGTCATGTCAGATCCTTACCGGTTGGCAAACAGGTCGCTGAGCCAGCGGTTTTCAAAGCGGCCGTGGGGGTCGAGCTCGGCTTTCAACGCCACAAAGTCGTTCCAGCGCGGCAGCAGGGCCGGGAAGTCATACAGATCCATCGCCAGATGCTTGCCGAAGTGGGGAATGCCGCCAAGGGGCGCCAGCAGTTGCTGCAACTCGCGCATCTGCTCCATGGAGCCGTTGACGAAGGTGCCGTCCGCCGCCAGATAGACCAGAAAACCGATCCAGCAGACCGGCTGGCCGTAGGCGGCACTGAGCCAGGCCTCGGAAGAGCCGGTGCAACGCAGGATAAAGGGGTAGTGCAACACGCCTGGGTTGGCCTGCTGCCAGGCCTGCAGGGTCTCCAGTGCCTCGTTCATGCGATTAAGCGGCACCGCCACTTCGCAGTTGATCTGGGGCGCAGGGATCCCCTTGCAGAGAATTTGGTAGACGTTGCCCACCAGATCGGAGGCATCCTTGAAGCGGCGCACCGTCTCGAAGTGCTCACCCGCCAGCGCCTCATCCTTGGTGTCCTTCGCCATCTTCTGCAGGGTGGCGTCGATGGTGGCGTTCATGCGGGCGTCGATATCGCCATCCAGCAGCAGCGGCTCGCTGCCACCGGCACGATAGCGGGCCACCTCTTCATCAGAGGCGGGATCCACCAACCAGATGTGGCTCTCGCCGGTCCAGGCAAACCACCAGCTCTTCACAAAGCCGTGCTCACGATTGAGCCGCTCGTTGTGCTCCAAGAGGAAGGGGTAATCGGTGGTGAACTTGGTGCAGCGCATGATGCGGTTGGGCACGGTGCGCAGGGTGACGTCGAGCAGGATGCCGAGCATCCCCATCCCCATCACGAAGGCACCGAAGCGCGGATCGGTGCGATCCACCCGGATGATGTCGCCATTGGCCAGCATCACCGTCATCGCCTCCACCGCATCGCAGAGGGCTGACTGGTGCAGCCCCTGACCGTGGGTGCCGGTGCTGAGGGCGCCGCCCAGGGTCTGGATGCCGATAACGCCCGGGGATGCGGGCAGCATCCGCTCCATGGCGATCAGCTCGGCATAAACGGTATCGAGTGGCGTCCCCGCCTGATAGGTCACGGTATCGGCAGTTTTCGCCAGCTGGCCGCGCAGGTGGTGCAAGTCCACCAGCAGCGCCTGACTGCCTTCGGCATAGACGCTGTGGATGGGTTCGAAAGAGAGGCCGGAGCCGATAAGGCGCAGCTTGCGCTCGGGGTGTTCCCGCAGCAGAGCTTGCAGCTCGTCGCGGGTTTTCGGGCGCCACACCTGATCCAGCGCCCCGAGGGGATTGGTTCTCGACCAGTTGAACAGCACCTCCCGATTACCGATCGCCTTGATGCTGTGAAATGCCTGGAACTGAACCGTCATACCGCGCCTCATCTTTTACTGACGTCAAAATGAGCGCTGATTCTACCGAAAAGCGAGCCGCAAGGCATGAAAAACAAGCCCCTGCACTCGAGGGGGGATAGGGAGAGAGCACTTCCCTACCCTGCCAGACGGGAGCTTGTCCGCCCGTCTGTCACCGATAGATCAGGTGGCGTTCGGGATGCCTCGCACCCCATCTGGCTGGCGGGTCTGTGCCTCTTCCGGCAGCAGCTCCTCGCAGAACTGGCGCAGCGGCATGGGGCGGGCAAACAGATACCCCTGCAGATAATCGACCCCTTTGGCCCTGAGGTAGTCAGCCTGACGCTCGCTCTCCACCCCTTCCGCCACCAGCGCCAGACCGAGCCGGGTCGCCAGGTCGATCACGTTGTCCACGATATGCTCCGAGAGCGACTCGGTACCGATGCGGGCAATAAAGGATTTGTCGATCTTGAGGTAATCCACATGAAACTGCTGCAGGTAAGCCAGGCTGGAGTGGCCGGTACCAAAGTCGTCGATGGCGAGTTTGACCCCCATCTCGTCCAGCTGGCGGAACAGGGAGAGGGTCTGGGGATCGGACATCAGCAGCTCCCGCTCGGTCAGCTCCAGCACCAGTACCACCTTGCCGGGGAGGAAGTGACCGAGAAAGGCGCGGCACTCGGCCAACAGGGCAAAATCGTGGCAATGGGCGGCGCTGATGTTGAAGCTGATATGAAACCCATCGGGCAACTGCTCCTGAGAGCGGTTCAACCGTGTCGCCACCTGCTTCATGATATGGGTGGTCATGGGGACGATCAGTCCCGACTCCTCTGCTTGCGGAATAAAGAGATCGGGCCGGATCACTCCTTCATTGACATGTTCCCAGCGCATCAGCACCTCGGCGCCCATCATCTTGCCGTCGTGGCTGGCAATCAGCGGCTGCAGATAGGGAACAAACTCCCTGGCCCGCAGGGCTCGTCGCAACTCATCTGTTGGCGAGCCGGGCCGCCCCAGCACCCACCACACCAGCCAGGCCAGCAAAAGCGAGGAAACCGCCAGCCACGACAGCGCCACATGCCGCGCGGCCCACAGCGACTTCCAGTAGACCGGCATGGCATAACCGGCATGGATGGTGAAAGGATAATGGGATGAGGTGAGGGCCTGGCTGATCCCGCGATGGAGGGTGGGCGCCTCGCTCAGATAGCGGCCCGACTCATTGAGCCAGGCAGACCCCACCTGCAGATAGAGCGCACTGGATTTTCCGCTCATGGAGAGCATGAAGCTGAGCTGGGTACTGTCGATGGCGCTCAAGGCGGCATCCTTGCCCTGCTCGGTGCGCACTACCAGCAGCGGGTGATTTTGCCGCACCCGGTTGCCACTCATCAGCAGCAGCTTGCGGCCGGTGTAAATGGAGCCGTCATCGGCATCATTGGCCTCACCAAACAGCGAGGTGCAATTGATGATGCCGTTTCGCACCAGATTGACCGAACGCAGGAAGGGCTCGATGGCGACCTTCTTGCGCAGCACCAGCAGGTTGTCGCGACAGGGAGCATTCACCAGAGGCAGCACGTAGCGGTTGGCCTGCTCCGCATGATCCAGCATCGACTCCATCAGGGTTCTGGCCTTGTGGGCCGAGGCGCTGGATTCCGCTTTCAGCTCCTGCACATAATTGCTGTGGATGAGCCAAGCTCCCACCAGCAGCGGCAGGGTAAAGACCAGCAAGGCACCGCCGAAGCGTAACCCGGTTCGGGAGAGATCGATCCTGAACAGAAACATAAAGAACCACGCCGCAATTCGTCAGGCCTGCCAACGCAAGCACCCAGTGAACAGATATCCACTTTCCCTCGATAACGATGCCTCATCATTACCGCACATAACCGAACAACATAACCCAAAGCGTTTATAAAACGAACCACCAAACAGGTGGTTGGATCTCTCTAGCAAGGATCGTGCAAACAATCTTCAAAAAAGACGGTGAATAACACACAAATAAATAATGCCGCGTAAATACGCGGCATTATTGGCTTCTTATCGCGCAAATCGCGCAAGAACTCCGTTAAACGGCTTGCTGCAGGATCACCGCATCGGCCTTCTTGGTGTAGGAGGCGATCTCGTTGAAGTTGAGGTAGCGGTAAGTATCTGCCGCAGTGGCATCGAGCGCCTTGGCGTACTGCAGGTACTCCGCCACAGTCGGGATCTTGCCGAGGATGGCGGCAACGGCGGCCAGCTCCGCAGAGGCCAGATAGACGTTGGCACCTTTACCCAGACGGTTCGGGAAGTTACGGGTGGAGGTGGAAACCACGGAGGCCCCTTCCGCTACCCGCGCCTGGTTGCCCATGCAGAGGGAGCAGCCCGGGATCTCGATGCGGGCACCGACGCGACCAAAGATGCCGTAGTAGCCCTCTTCGGTCAGCTGATCCTTGTCCATCTTGGTGGGCGGCGCGATCCACATGCGGGTAGGCAGCTCGCCCTGATACTTCTCGAGCAGTTTGCCGGCGGCACGGAAGTGACCGATGTTGGTCATGCACGAACCGATGAACACCTCGTCGATCTTGTCGCCAGCCACGTCGCTCAGCAGACGGGCATCGTCCGGATCGTTCGGCGCACACAGGATCGGCTCCTTGATGGTGGCCAGATCGATCTCGATGATTTCGGCGTACTCGGCATCCTTGTCCGCTTCCATCAGGGTCGGGTTGGCCAGCCACTCTTCCATCCCCTTGATGCGACGGGTGATGGTGCGTACGTCGCCGTAGCCTTCGGAGAGCATCCATTTCAGCATCACGATGTTGGACTTCAGATACTCGATGATCGGCTCTTTATCCAGCTTGATGGTGCAACCGGCTGCGGAACGCTCGGCGCTGGCATCAGCCAGTTCGAACGCCTGCTCCACCTTCAGGGTCGGCAGACCTTCGATCTCGAGGATACGGCCGGAGAAGATGTTCTTCTTGCCCGCTTTCTCGACGGTCAGCAGCCCTTTCTGGATGGCGGCATAGGGGATGGCATGGACCAGATCACGCAGAGTGATGCCCGGTTGCAGTTCGCCCTTGAAGCGCACCAGCACCGACTCCGGCATATCCAGCGGCATCACGCCGGTGGCGGCGGCGAAGGCCACCAGACCGGAGCCCGCCGGGAAGGAGATACCGATGGGGAAACGGGTGTGGGAGTCACCACCGGTACCCACGGTATCCGGCAGCAGCATGCGGTTCAGCCAGGAGTGGATGACGCCGTCACCCGGACGCAAGCTCACACCACCGCGGTTCATGATGAAGTCCGGCAGGGTGTGGTGAGTCTGTACGTCGATGGGCTTCGGATAGGCCGCGGTGTGGCAGAAGGACTGCATGGTCAGATCGGCGGAGAAGCCGAGGCAGGCCAGATCTTTTAGCTCGTCGCGGGTCATCGGGCCCGTGGTGTCCTGAGAGCCGACCGTGGTCATCTTGGGCTCGCAGTAAGTGCCCGGGCGAATGCCCTTCACGCCGCACGCCTTGCCCACCATCTTCTGGGCCAGGGTGAAGCCTTTACCGGTATCGGCCACCGGCTGCGGGCGACGGAATACGGTGGAGAACGGCAGACCCAGCGCTTCGCGGGCCTTGTCAGTGAGGCCGCGACCGATGATCAGCGGAATACGGCCACCGGCGCGCACTTCGTCGATCAGCACGTCGGTTTTCAGTTCAAACTGCGCCAGCACCTGTTCGGTGCCGTGTTTGCAGATCTTGCCGGCATAGGGGTAGATGTCGATCACATCGCCCATTTCCAGCTTGGAGACGTCCACTTCGATAGGCAGTGCGCCGGCATCTTCCATGGTGTTGAAGAAGATCGGGGCAATCTTGCCACCCAGACAGACACCGCCAGCGCGCTTGTTCGGCACGAACGGAATGTCGTCACCCATGAACCAGAGCACCGAGTTGGTGGCGGATTTACGGGAAGAACCGGTACCGACCACGTCACCCACATAAGCCAGCGGGAAGCCTTTCTCTTTCAGGGCATCGATGGTCTTGATGGGGCCGACGGCGCCATCCTTGTCCGGAGTAATGCCGGGACGGGCGTTTTTCAGCATCGCCAACGCGTGCAGCGGAATGTCCGGGCGGGACCAGGCGTCCGGTGCCGGCGAGAGGTCGTCGGTGTTGGTTTCGCCAGTCACCTTGAACACGGTGACGGTGATCTTCTCGGCCAACTCCGGGCGGGAGAGGAACCACTCGGCATCAGCCCAGGATTGCATCACCTGTTTGGCGTGGGCATTGCCCGCCTTGGCCTTCTCTTCCACGTCGTGGAAAGAGTCAAACATCAGCAGGGTGTGGGAGAGCCCCTTGGCGGCCAGCGGCGCCAGGGTGGCGTGATCCAGCAGGTCGATCAGCGGCTGAATGTTGTAACCACCCTGCATGGTGCCCAGCAGCTCGACAGCTTCGGCGGCAGTCAGGATGGGAGAGTGGGCTTCGCCCTTGGCGACGGCGGTGAGGAAGCCGGCTTTGACATAGGCCGCTTCATCAACACCGGGGGGAATACGGGAGGACAACAGCTCTTTCAGAAAGTCTTCTTCGCCAGCGGGCGGGTTCTTGAGCAGTTCAACCAGGGCGGCGACCTGCTCTGCATCCAGAGGTTTGGCGACCACGCCCTCGGCAGCACGTTCTGCGACGTGTTTACGGTATGTTTCAAGCACGACTAATTCCTCTTTGGTCTTTTTTTGGGGTTCGCCCAAGCTCGCGGCGATCGTCCTTGCGGGACACCCCGTAGGGTGCTCCCCACTATATAAGTTTTAACGACTAATTAAAATCCAAACCCTGTTTACTTATTCACCACAAAATCATAACCAATTAAACATGCTGGTATTTTTTGATAATTAATTGAACGTCATCAATCAGAGTTAACAAATTGGCATCATTTCGGCATTATTCGAACGTACTACCCAATTGCAGATAGAAGACGTCATTGCCCCCCTCCGCCATGCCGTAGCCGAGGAACACAGGGCCGAGGAAGCTCTCCACCCCGACATAAAGCGACCCGGCGGTAAACGAGCTCTCCAGACTGATATCCTCCCCCTTGTTCCAGACCCCGCCCTGCTCCAGAGATCCGCCCAGATAGAGCGGCATCTTGAGGGCACCGAAGTCATTGTCTGCCACCCGATAGATGTAACGCAGGCCACCAAACAGGCTGTAGCGACCGCTCAGCTGGTAGCGCTGGAAACCTGAGAGGCGGAACAGCCCGCCCAGATCCTGAATATGCAGTGGCACCACCTCTTCACTGCCCGAGCCACCCCCTTCGAGGATCAGGTTGAGGCTGTGCCTGTCCCATGACCAGGGCTTGATCATGGAGAGTTGATAATTCCAGCCTTCACTGCGGCCATCTGCCGACTCGAGTCCATCCACACTGACGTGGGAGTGGCCCAGTTTCATATCCCACTTCACCCCCTGATAGGGGAAATAGCGGCTATCCAGATTGTCGTGTTCAAAGCGGACATAGGGGCCCCACGCCGTGGCATCCCCTTGCAGCTCTTTGAAGTTTTTGATCTCGATACTGCCCGTCTGCCCTTCCAGCCCCATAGACAGGCGGCTCCAGGGCTGACGATTCCAGCCGACCGCCAGATCGGCGCTGAAGAAGGAGTACTCGGTATCGAGATAGGTAAATATAGGTTCGTCCGGATCCGGATTAAAGAGGCTTCTCTGGGTCTGGTCATAGGCCAGGCTCGCCTCGCCATAGAAGGTCTGGGAGGGCTCCAGCGGTGTATAGAAGTCGGTCTTGATATGTTTGGCCGTGCCCAGTGATGCCTCGGTCAACCACTCGGCCCCCCACTCGTTGACGTTGGTGAGGGTGTAGGACATGCCGACGTTGTAGTTGGAGGTATTCTCGAAGTCATCGGTGAAACCGAACTGGAAGTTGAGGTAACCAGGCCCCCAGTTCTTCTCGCTGGCATCCACTACCAGCACGTTCTCCCCATCGCGCTCCTCCACTTCATAGGTGATGCGGTCAAACGACTCCAGCGCATAGAGGCGGCGAATGCCAGCCTCCAGACTCTCGTTGGTCTGGATCTTGTCCGGCCGAACCTTCAGCATGGCGTGCACCGTCTCGTCGGAGAGGCGCGACTTGTTGATGATCTCCACCTTGTCGATGAAGTAGGCGGGTTGACCACTTCGCTCGGCACGGCGGCTCAGCTTCTGGTTGCGATAGGCGTTGTACTGCGCCTTGGTGAGCGACAGCTTATCGAGTTGCAGCGACGCCTTGTACGCCGCCGCCTCACCCATTTTGATCCCCTCCGGCATGCGGGCAAAGTCGGCGATCCCCATATCGCCAAACTCGGGAGCGATCAGTATGTCTTTCGGCCCCATCAGCGCCTTCTGCTTGTCGGTACCCACCTGGGTCATGTAGGTGGTGAGCTGGTCGATCATCGCCAACCCTGACTTGAGTGATTCACGGGTACGCAGCTTGGCACCGATATCCACCGCGATCACCACGTCGGCCCCCATTGCCTTGGCGACATCCACCGGCATGTTGTTGACGCTGCCGCCGTCCGCCAGGATGTGCCCCTCCCACTCCACCGGCTTGAGGGCACCGGGAATGGACATGGAGGCCTGCATTGCCTTGGCCAGGCTGCCGTGATCCAGCACAAAGGGGGTGACCGTCTCCATGTCGGTCGCCATGGCGCGGTAGGGAATGGGGAGATCGTCGAAGCTCTCCTGTACCGGCAGGTTGGAGGTGGCCCCCCGCAGCAGGCTGGCCATGGATTGGCCCTGGAAAAAACCGTCCGGCAGCTGGGTGGTGTCGCCATTCACCCCGATATCGGTGCGCAGCTGATACTGCTCGTTCTGCTGCTTTTTACGCAACGACAGCTCGTCGCGGCCCACCTTGTCCTGATAGCCCTTGTTCCAGTCGATGGCCAGGGTAGTGCGCTCCACCTCCTCGGCACTGAGCCCCATGGCGTACATCCCCGCCACATAAGAGCCCATGCTGGTGCCGACTATGATGTCGACCGGAATCCGTTTCTGCTCCAGCACCTTGAGGATGCCGATATGGGCCGATCCCTTGGCGCCGCCGCCGCTGAGCACCACCGCAATTTTCGGGCGCTCCCCCTGTGCCGCCACAGCCAGCAGTGGGCAGGCCGCCAGCATCACCAAAAGCAGACGGGTCCATCCCGCACCTAAGCTGCGCATCATATTTTCCATATTATTCAGAGGGTCAGTCACCAAGGATGGCCTCTACTATAAGGGGCCCGGCAGTTAGCGCAACCGTCAATCCGCATCCCGCCTGTGCTGCATGGCGAAGGGGCACGCCGCCGCCCCTGTGAGCGCAAACGTAATCCGCAAATAAAGGGCTGCAAGCCTCATGGGTAGCGCCGCGCTGCCGCTAATATGAGCGTCGTCAATCTCAACCTTTTGAGCACCTTTATGCTGGCAACCCTCACTCTTAAACAGAAAATACTGGCCACGGTCACCCTGGCCGTGGTCGTCTCCTGCCTGCTGGTAGGCTACTTCAGCCAACGCTCGGCCCAGCAACTGATCGAAAACCGGATGTTCGAGCAGGAGCTCCCCAACCTGACCCAGCGGATCAGCAAGGAGATTGAACAGGATCTCCACGGCATCGCCCAGGCCGCCCGCCAACTGGCCACCGACCGCTTCATCCTCGACTGGGTGGATCGGGGCATGCCCAAAGAGCAGGAGCCAATCCTCATCAACCAGCTCAAGGATGTGGCCAACCAGTATGGTCTGGTGACTGCCTCCTTCGCCGATCGCCAGAGTGCCGCCTACTACAACCAGGATGGCTTTCTGCGCAACCTGACCCCCACGCAAGATGCCTGGTTCTATGACTACACCAAGAGCCAGAAGGAGATGACCCTCAGCATCTTCCGCGAGAGCAACGGCGAGGTGAAGCTGTTCGTCAACTTCCAGCAGCTCAACGGGCGCGGGCTGGCCGGCTTTGCCAAATCCCTCGACACCATGGTGACCATGGTCTCCAACTTCCGGCTGGAAGAGAGCGGCATCGTCTTTATGGTCGATGGCAGCGGCAAGGTGAAGCTGCACCCCGAGGCCAACCGCATCGAGCGTGACACGCTTGGCAACATTGCCAGCGGTGATACCGGCAGCCTGCTGGCCAAACGTCCCTTTGCCGTTATCAACGCCGAAGTCAATGGCGAGCCCATGGTACTGGCCAGTAGCTATATCCCGCTGCTCGACTGGTATCTGGTGGCCCAGGTGCCAGAAGCCGAGATCTATGCCGAGCTGGATCAGACCCGCAACGAGATCCTGATGATCTCGCTGGTGATTGCGCTGGTCATGGGGCTGATGGGGATGCTGCTGGCAGGTTCGGTCAGCCGCCCGCTCAACGAGCTGGCCCGCCTGTTCAAGGAGCTGGGCAGCGGCGATGGGGATCTCACCCAGCGCCTCAAGGTGGAAGGACGTGACGAACTGAGTCAGGTCGCCACCGGCTTCAACAACTTCGTCGCCAAGATCCACGGCTCCATCGAGCAGGTGGCGGAGAACTCCCGCCAGCTCGCGGCCACCGCCAACGAGGTGGCCAACAAGGCGCAGCTGACCCAGCACAACTGTACTGCCCAGCGCGATCGCACCGTGCAGGTGGCCACCGCTATCCACGAAATGGGGGCCACGGTGAGCGAGATCGCCGGTAACGCTTCGCTGGCAGCCGAAGTAGCCAGACAGGCCAACGATCAGGCCGATGCAGGGGCAGTAGTGGTAGCGCAGGCGCGCCACGGCATCGTCGACCTCTCCGGCGAGATTGAGCAGGTGGCAGGGGTTATCGAGTCGCTGGCGAGCCAGACCGACTCCATCGGCAGCATCCTCGAAACCATCCGCAGCATCTCGGAGCAGACCAACCTGCTGGCATTGAACGCTGCTATCGAGGCCGCTCGTGCCGGTGAACAGGGTCGCGGTTTCGCCGTGGTAGCAGATGAAGTGCGTAACCTCGCCAACCGCTCCGCCGCCTCGACCGCCGAGATCCAGGGGATGATCAACCGCTTGCAGGAGCAGAGTGCCCGCGCGGTCAGCGCCATGGCGCAGGGGCGCAACCAGAGTCTGGAGGTAGTGAGCCAGGCCGATGAGGCCAACGCAGCCCTCGGACAGATCACCGCGCACATCACCCAGATCAACGACATGAATATCCAGGTCGCCACCGCCACCGAGGAGCAGTCCAGCGTGGTCGGCGAGATCAACCGCAACGTGGAAGATATCAACCAGCTCACCATGGAGACCGCCGATATCGCCCACCAGCTGACCGAATCGAGCCGCAGCCTGCAGCAGCTCTCCGGTCAGCTGGACAAGCTGGTTGGCAACTTCCGGTTGTAGTCTGCATCCCACTTATGAAGACTCACCAGAGGGCGCTGCGGCGCCCTCTGTCATAGCCACGGCAAACGGTGACGCACGGCCATTCAACCGCCGTTATGCGGCTCTCGAAATGCCTCATAATCAGGGAAATATGAGGAGGAGTTATGGGCAAACTGATAGTGATGGTGTTGCTGGGAGGAGTGCTCAGCGCCTGCAGCAACGGGCCGGTGCGGGTACACGGGGCGGATGTGAGCGTCGATGACACCCGCATTCGAGTCTCGGATGGCAGCAGTGGCGGCTATGGCACCTTCTGCCCGCCCGGTCAGGCCAAAAAGGGGCGTTGCTAACCTCTGCGCCAAATCCCAAAAACAAAAAGCCGCTCATTCGAGCGGCTCTTTCATGAAGCTGGCAGAAGATTACTTTTTCTTCTTGGCCTTGGCGTTCGGCAGGTCGGTGATGGAGCCTTCGAACACTTCGGCAGCCAGACCCACGGACTCGTGCAGAGTCGGGTGAGCGTGGATGGTCAGCGCGATGTCTTCGGCGTCCGCACCCATTTCGATGGCCAGACCGATTTCACCCAGCAGTTCACCGCCGTTGGTACCCACGATGGCACCACCGATGACGCGGCCGCTCTCCTTGTCGAAGATCAGCTTGGTCATGCCGTCGGAGCAGTCGGACGCAATGGCGCGGCCGGAAGCAGCCCACGGGAAGGTGGCGACTTCGAAGTTCAGACCCTGTTGCTTGGCTTCCTTCTCGGTCAGACCAACCCATGCCATCTCTGGCTCGGTATAGGCGATGGACGGGATCACTTTCGGGTCGAAGTAGTGCTTCTTGCCGGCGATCACTTCGGCGGCAACGTGACCTTCGTGAACACCTTTGTGTGCCAGCATCGGCTGACCCACGATGTCACCGATGGCGTGGATGTGGGCCACGTTGGTACGCAGCTGCTTGTCCACCTCGATGAAACCGCGCTCGGTCACGGCAACGCCTGCCTTCTCGGCATCCAGCATCTTGCCGTTCGGCACACGGCCTACGGCAACCAGCACGTTGTCGTAACGAACCGGCTCGGCCGGGGCGTGCTTGCCTTCGTAGGAGACGTACAGGCCGTCTTCGCGCGCTTCAACTGCGGTGACCTTGGTCTCCAGCATGATGTTGAATTTCTTGGCCACACGCTTGGTGTAGATCTTGACGATGTCTTTGTCGGCAGCCGGAACCAGCTGGTCGGCAAATTCCACCACGTCGATCTCGGAACCCAGAGAGGAGTAAACGGTACCCATCTCCAGACCGATGATGCCGCCACCGATAACCAGCAGTTTGCCAGGAACGGTTTTCAGCTCCAGCGCATCGGTAGAGTCCCATACGCGCGGGTCATCGTGGGGAATGAACGGCAGCTTCACCGGACGGGAACCGGCCGCGATGATGGCGTTGTCGAAGGTCACGGTAGTCTTGCCGTCGGCACCTTCAACTTCCAGGGTGTTCGGGCCGGTAAATTTACCCAAGCCGTTAACAACCTGAACTTTACGCATCTTGGCCATGCCAGCCAGACCGCCGGTCAGCTGGTTGATAACCTTCTCTTTCCACAGACGGATCTTGTCGATGTCGGTCTGCGGTGCACCGAAGACAATGCCGTGCTCGGCCAGCGCCTTGGCTTCTTCAATCACTTTGGCAACGTGCAGCAGCGCCTTGGAGGGGATGCAGCCCACGTTCAGGCAGACGCCACCCAGGGTGGAGTAACGCTCGACGATAATAGTATCCAGACCCAGATCGGCTGCACGGAAAGCAGCGGAATAACCGGCAGGGCCAGCACCCAGTACTACGACCTGGGTTTTGATTTCTTTACTCATCATGACCTCTTTGTCGTTCTTATATCCCCGGACAGCGCAGTCTTATACCGAAACGGGTGGCTGCAGCCGTGAAAAAAACGGGGCAAGTTTACGATCATGTTAATGAAATGAGAAGTAAAAAGGGCAGGCTCTGGGCCCGCCCTCTCACTTACAGGACCAGTCGACGAATGTCGGACAGCACGCCGTTCATGGTGGTGATGAAGCGAGCCCCATCGGCACCATCGATCACGCGGTGGTCGTAGCTCAGAGCCAGCGGCAGCATCAGGCGCGGCGCGAACTCTTTGCCGTTCCACTTCGGCTTCATCTCGGACTTGGAAACACCGAGGATGGCCACTTCCGGCGCGTTGACGATCGGGGTAAAGCTGGTACCGCCGATGCCACCCAGGCTGGATATGGTGAAGCAACCGCCCTGCATGTCGGCAGCGGTCAGCTTGCCGGCACGGGCCTTCTTGGAGATCTCGGCCAGATCGCGAGACAGCTCCATGATGCCCTTCTTGTTAACATCGCGCACCACGGGCACAACCAGACCGTTGGGGGTATCTACCGCCACACCGATGTGGATGTACTTCTTCATGATCAGCTTGCTGCCATCTTCGGACAGGGAGCTGCAGAAGCGCGGGTGAGCTTCCAGCGCCTTGGCGGCGGCTTTCAGGATGAACACCAGCGGGGTGATCTTCACGTCAGCCTTCTGCTTCTCGAGCATCGCGTTCTGCTCTTTGCGGAACGCTTCCAGCTCGGTGGTATCGGCTTCGTCGAACTGGGTGACATGAGGGATCATGACCCAGTTGCGGTGCAGGTTCGGACCGGAGATCTTCTGGATCCGAGTCAGCTCGACCTCTTCCACATCACCGAACTTGCTGAAGTCTACTTTCGGCCACGGCAGTACGCCCAGACCGTTGCCACCGGCTACGCCGGCAGAGGCAGGAGCGGACTCGGCACGCTTGATGGCATCCTTCACGTAGGCTTGCACGTCTTCTTTGACGATGCGGCCCTTGCGACCGGAGGCCTTCACCTTGGCCAGGTTGACGCCAAACTCGCGCGCCAGACGGCGTACCGCCGGAGAGGCGTGTACATAAGCGTCGTTGGCAACGAAATCGGTCGCAGCGGCAGCAGCCTGAGCAACCGGAGCCGGAGCAGCGGCAACAGGGGCTGCAGCGACCGGGGCGGCAGCTTGAGCAACCGGCGCGGCGGCAGGAGCAGCGCCAGCCACTTCGAATACCATGATCAGGGAACCGGTGGAGACCTTGTCACCCGCCTTCACCTTGATCTCTTTGACCACACCGGCGAACGGCGCAGGCACTTCCATGGAGGCCTTGTCACCTTCCACGGCGATCAGGGACTGGTCAGCTTCAACCTTGTCACCCACGGCAACCATGATCTCGGTGACTTCCACTTCGTCGCCACCGATATCCGGTACATTGACCTCTTTGGCAGCGGCGGCAACCGGGGCAGCAGCCACGGGCGCGGCAGCTTGAGCCGGAGCAGCAACGGCAGCAGGCGCAGCGCCAGCCACTTCAAATACCATCACCAGAGAACCGGTAGAGACCTTGGCACCAGCGGCAACCTTGATCTCGACCACGCGACCGGCAAACGGCGCTGGCACTTCCATGGAGGCCTTGTCACCTTCCACGGCAATGATGGACTGGTCGGCTTCAACCATGTCGCCCACGGCAACCATGATCTCGGTCACGTCCACTTCGTCGTCACCGATGTCCGGCACGTGCACATCTTTGCGCACGGCAGCGGCAGGAGCGGCGGCCGGAGCAGCGGCAGCCGGTGCAGCCACTTCAGCAGGGGCGGCAGCGCCTTCGGCTTCGAAGATCATGATCTGGGAACCGGTGGCAACCTTGTCGCCTACCTTGATCAGGATCTCTTTGACGATACCGGCAGACGGGGCCGGTACTTCCATGGAGGCCTTGTCGCCTTCTACCGCGATGATGGACTGGTCCAACTCGACCTTGTCACCCACGGCCACCATGATCTCGGTGACTTCAACTTCATCGGCGCCGATATCCGGCACCATAATCTGTTTGGACATTGTGCTTTATCCTCTTGCGTCGATCCGCGTGACTGGCTGATGCCGCCACGCACATCTCGCGTTAACCGTTTTAAATCCTGGCAGGGTCACGCCGCATGACGGCGCGACCCTTGATCCACTTACGCGTACAGCGGGTTGACCTTGTCGGCATCGATGCCGTACTTGGCGATGGCGTCGGCCACAACCTGCTTGTCTACCTCGCCGCGCTTGGCCAGTTCGGTCAGAGCAGCAACCACCACGTAGAACTCGTTCACTTCGAAGTGACGACGCAGGTTGGCACGGCTGTCGGAACGGCCGTAGCCGTCGGTACCCAGCACGCGGTAGTTCTCGGTCGGAACGAAGGCGCGAACCTGATCGGCGAAGGACTTCATGTAGTCGGTCGCAGCGATGGTGGCTTCGGAACCCAGTACCTGAGCGATGTAGGGAACACGCGCTTCAGAGGTCGGGTGCAGCATGTTCCAGCGATCCGCGTCCTGACCGTCACGGGCCAGCTCGTTGAAGGAGGTGACGCTGAACACGTCGGAACCGATGCCGTACTCGCTGGCCAGGATCTGGGCAGCCTTGCGCACGTGCCCCAGGATGGAACCACAACCCAGCAGCTGAACTTTCGCCTTGGCACCGGCGACGGATTCCAGCTTGTAGATACCCTTGCGGATGCCTTCCTCGGCGCCTTCCGGCATGGCCGGCATGGCGTAGTTCTCGTTCAGGGTGGTGATGTAGTAGAACACGTTCTCCGGGTTCTCACCGTACATGCGGCGCAGGCCGTCCTGTACTATCACCGCCACTTCATAGGCATAGGACGGGTCGTAGGAGATGCAGTTCGGGATGGTGTTCGCCAGGATGTGGCTGTGACCATCTTCGTGCTGCAGACCTTCGCCGTTCAGGGTAGTACGACCGGAGGTTGCACCCAGCAGGAAGCCACGGGCTTGCTGGTCACCGGCTGCCCACGCCATGTCGCCGATCCGCTGGAAGCCGAACATGGAGTAGTAGATGTAGAACGGGATCATCGGGCAATCGTTGGTGCTGTAAGAGGTCGCAGCAGCCAGCCAGGAGGACATGGCGCCCAGCTCATTGATACCGTCTTGCAGAACCTGACCCTGCTTGTCTTCCTTGTAGTAGGAGACGATGTCGCGGTCTTGCGGGGTGTACTGCTGACCGTGCGGGCTGTAGATACCGATCTGGCGGAACAGACCTTCCATACCGAAGGTACGGGCTTCGTCAGCGAGGATCGGAACGATGCGCTTGCCGATGGACTTGTCTTTCAGCATCACGTTCAGGGAACGCACGAACGCCATGGTGGTGGAGATTTCGCGCGCTTGCTCGCCCAACAGCGGGCCGAAGGCATCCAGCGCCGGGATTTCCAGCTTGGTGGTGCTTTCGCGCAGACGGGTCGGCAGATAGCCTTTCAGGGCTGCACGACGAGCATGCAGGTACTTGTGCTCTTCACTGCCCTCTTCGATCTTCAGGTACGGCAGATCGGCCAGCTGCTCGTCGGCCACCGGCAGGTTGAAGCGGTCACGCAGGTGACGCACGGAGTCCAGCTCCATCTTCTTGACCTGGTGAGCGATGTTCTTGCCTTCAGCCGCTTCACCCATGCCGTAACCCTTGATGGTCTTGGCCAGAATAACGGTCGGCTTGCCCTTGGTCTGGGTCGCCTTGTTGAATGCGGCGAACAGTTTGCGAGGATCGTGACCACCGCGGTTCAGAGCGAAGATCTCCTCGTCGGTCATGTCTTTGACCAGCGCGGCAGTTTCCGGATAACGGTTGAAGAAGTGCTCGCGGATGTAGCCACCGTCGCGGGACTTCATGGTCTGGTAGTCACCGTCCACGGTCTCGTTCATCAGCTGGATCAGCTTGCCAGAAGTATCCTTGCGCAGCAACTCATCCCACTTGCGACCCCAGATCACCTTGGTCACGTCCCAACCGGCGCCAGCGAACAGGCCTTCCAGCTCGTTGATGACCTTGCCGTTACCGACAACCGGACCATCCAGACGCTGCAGGTTGCAGTTAACCACAAACACCAGGTTGTCGAGCTTTTCACGCACGGCAACAGTCAGGGCACCTTTGGCTTCCGGCTCGTCCATCTCGCCGTCACCCAGGAAGGCGTAAACGGTCTGCTCGGAGCAATCCTTGATGCCACGGTCGGTCAGGTACTTCAGGAAGCGAGCCTGATAGATGGCGGCGATGGGGCCCAGACCCATGGAGACGGTCGGGAACTGCCAGAAGTCCGGCATCAGTTTCGGGTGCGGATAGGAAGGCAGACCCTTGCCGTCCACTTCCTGACGGAAGTTGTCCAGCTGCTCTTCGGTCAGACGACCCTCAGCAAAGGCGCGAGCATAGATGCCCGGGGAAATGTGACCCTGGAAGTAGACCAGATCGCCACCATCCTTCTCGTTGCGAGCACGGAAGAAGTGGTTGAAGCAGACATCATAGATGGTCGCAGAAGAAGCGAAGGAAGACATGTGACCACCCAGGTCCAGGTCTTTCTTGGACGCGCGCAGCACGATCATCATGGCGTTCCAGCGGATGATGGCGCGAATGCGGCGTTCCATCTCCAGGTCACCCGGGTAGTCCGGCTCATCGCTGGACGGGATGGTGTTGATGTAATCGCGATTTGCCTTGGCAGCCACGTCCACACCGCTTGCGCGGGCTTTCTCGGCCAACTGTTCAAGGATGAACTGAGCGCGTTGCGGACCCTCTTCACGCAGCAGGGATTCCAGAGAGGCAAGCCACTCCAGCGTTTCTATCGGGTCCACATCGTTCTTCAGGATATCAGACATGGCTGGTTCCTATGTTGTTGTGATTGCACGGCATTGCACGGCGAAGGGCGCAAGCATTCGACAATAAAGCCTTGTGGGATTAGTTTTCCTGCTGACGGATCCGACGCATGGATCGCTGGATCCGGCTGTCTTCCCTCTGCATATCCAACAAGGTGTCCTCGATAAAGGCCAGATGCTCATGACAAGCTGTTCTGGCCCGCTCCGGAGCCCCCGAAAGAATAGCCTCGATCAGATTCGCGCGATGGCGACGTATCTTGGCTACCACTCCCGGGCGGCGATTCAAAATCTCGTTATTCTGCAGAATGTTCTGTTCGAGCATCGGGCTCATGGCCCGCAGCAGGTGCAGCAGCACCACGTTGTGGGACGCCTCGGCCACCGCCAGATAGAACTGGGTCACGGCTGCCGATTCGGCCACCAGCGAGCCCAGCTGGCCCGCCTCTTCGATAGTGGTTTGCACCTGACGAATACGCTCGAAATCAGACCCGGTTCCCCGCAAGGCCGCGTAGTAGGCACAGATGCCTTCCAGCGCGTGGCGAAACTCCAGCAGGTCATACTGGGCTTCCGGGTGGGTACTGAGCAGTTCGAACAGAGGATCGGCGATCCCCTTGCTCAGGGCATTCTGCACATAAGTGCCGCCGCCCTGACGGCGATAAAGCAATCCGCGCGCTTCCAGTCGCTGGATGGCTTCGCGCAGGGAGGGGCGCGATACCTGAAACTGGATGGCGAGTTCCCGCTCGGGAGGCAATTTCTGTCCCGGCTGCAGGCTGCCTTCCAGAATCATCTGTTCCAGCTCGGCGACAATGGAGTCGGCCAACTTGGGTTGCGTAATCTTGCGATAGGGCATGAGGCTACTTTGTTAAATTGGTATTACCAATTTCATGGATGGGGCGAAAATTAGCAGAGGCCTTTTGAAAAGTCCACTCAAAAGATGATCTGAGTCAAGAATCAGCCCTGCCACTTAAGAGGTAAAGCAGGGGAAACATGATTTAGCTCATAGAAAATGGTCTGACCAATATTCTTGACTTCGCTCACAAATAACATTTGCGCAACCAGAGACAAAAATGGCCTGCCAGATAGGCAAGCCATTGATTTTAAAATCCAAACTAAATTTGAATGTTTACTTTAGCTGTTTAGTAGTTGCCGGTAGTAATCCCACTGGAAACTGGCTCCGGGATCCGTCTTGCGCCCTGGCGCGATATCGCAATGGCCGACAATTTTTTCGTGGGTGATGGCCGGATAGCGCTCCGAAATAGCTCGAGTGAGCCCTGCCAATGCCCGGTATTGAGCCTCGGTATAGGGGGTTTCGTCAGTCCCTTCCAGCTCGATGCCAATGGAGAAGTCATTGCATGCCTCCCTTCCCAGCCAGCTCGATACTCCCGCATGCCAGGCACGCTCGCCGAACGGCACATACTGCACCAGCTCGCCATCACGGCGGATCAGGCAATGAGCCGAGACCCGCAGCTGATGGATA
The DNA here is from genome assembly GCF_049175755.1 of Aeromonas sp. 600282. Taxonomy (NCBI): domain Bacteria; kingdom Pseudomonadati; phylum Pseudomonadota; class Gammaproteobacteria; order Aeromonadales; family Aeromonadaceae; genus Aeromonas; species Aeromonas sp. 600282. The sequence continues at coordinate 84,275 of NZ_JAAKVR010000012.1, forward strand.
CCGGCAAAATAGGGGTGAGCCTCCGGGTCGAGTCGTCCCATAAAGAGATCGTCGATAAAGGGACCGCCAAACTCCCCAGGCGGCAGGCTGATGCCATGAACCACCAGCAGGGAGATGTCATCCGGCGCTGCCCGTTCGTTGTGATGGGGAGAAGGCACCCGGCGCGCCTGCTGGCACCAGCCTGCGGCATCGATAGAGAAACAAGGTTGCGAAGCGAGTTGAGTCATCGGCTACTCGAGTTGGCTGATAAATGGCGAGAAAACGAAGATACCTGATAGGCAACCCGGCACCAACTCACTGAATCAACGGGAAATGGTATGTTAGGCTGAGTCATCTTCCGCTCGATATGGATGGGGTATGCAGCACACGGCACGCTGGATGTGGTTACTGGCCTGGCTCTCTTTGATGGGCCTGCTGACCCTCTATTTTCACTCCCGCAACCAACCAAGTGTCACTGCCAGCGGCGAGCTGTTGCTGCGGGCCGACCAGAGCGGCCACTATCGTCTGGAGGGTGCCATCAACGGCCAGCCGGTGCAACTGCTGCTCGATACCGGCGCCACCCGTATCACCATCCCGCAGCAGGTTGCCGAGCGGCTCGGCCTGACCGCTCATGGCAGCAGCCAGGTCAATACCGCCGCGGGGCAGATCCGGGTCGGCAACGGCACCATCGAAACGCTGGCGATGGGGCCATTGACCTTGTACGATCTGGCCATCTTTATCAATCCGGCGGCAGACGGTGACGAAGTGCTGGTTGGCATGAACGCCCTCGGTCGGCTGGAGCTGGTTCAAAAGGAGCGGCAACTGCTGCTCAGACCCTTGCAGGAATAAGGCATGTTTCAACAGGATGTCAGCCGCGCCGTGCGCGCCGCACTACTCGAAGATCTGGGCGATGCCCTCACCACGCTGGACCAACCGGACGCCAGTGCCGATATCACCGCCCAGCTGATCCCGGCCAACCGGATGGCCAGCGCCCGGGTCATCACCCGCGAGGCCGGAGTGTTCTGCGGCCAGCCATGGGTGGATGAAGTGTTCGTACAACTCGGCGGCGACGTGAAGGTGGAGTGGAAGGTGCAGGATGGGGAAGTGCTCTCCCCCAATCAGGAGCTGTTTCGCCTCCACGGCCCTGCCCGCCTGCTGCTGACCGGCGAGCGCAATGCGCTGAACTTTGTCCAGACCCTCTCCGGCGTCGCCACCCTCACCGCTCGCTATGTGGCGGAGCTGGAGGGCACTGACTGCCGCCTGCTCGACACCCGCAAGACCATACCGGGGCTGCGCACCGCCCAGAAGTACGCGGTCGCCTGTGGCGGCGGCAAGAATCACCGCATCGGCCTCTATGACGCCTATCTCATTAAGGAGAACCATATCCTCGCCTGTGGCGGCATTGCCGAGGCGATTAATGAGGCTCGCCATCTCAATCCGGGCAAACCAGTAGAGGTGGAAGTGGAATCGCTGACCGAGCTGGAACAGGCGCTGGCGGCCAACGCCGATATCGTGATGCTGGACAACTTCGACGTGACCATGATGCGAGAAGCGGTCGCCATCAATCAGGGCCGCGCCAAGCTGGAGGTCTCCGGCAATGTGACCCTCGACACTCTGGCCGAGTTTGCCGCCACCGGCGTCGATTTTATCTCGGTCGGGGCACTGACCAAGCATGTGCGGGCACTCGATCTCTCCATGCGCTTTATCCAACCGTGAGACGCCCCCCACAGGCTTGAGCAAACACTCGATATAACCGGACAAACAACTTGCAAAAGGCGCCAGAGGCGCCTTTTCTTTATGCAGGATCCCTCGGCAAAGGAGTGTACAGACGGACCCTAATTCGGCCATAGAAAGAGTCATAGGAGGCCACTTCTTTTATGACACGCATCAAGTTTTTGCTAAATGAAAGAAGTGTGATTAACAAAATGGACAATCTCTGTTGCCACCCCTGACAGCTCGGATAAGATACTGACGTGCAGATGATTTTCCACCGGCACTTCCCAGGAACCAAGGATAAAAGGATATTTTCCATGAACAGCAAAATGAAGAAACAATCAGGCTTTACCCTTATTGAATTGATGATCGTGGTTGCGATCGTGGCCATCTTGGCCGCCGTCGCGCTGCCGGCATATCAGAACTACACCAAAAAAGCCAAAATGACTGAGGTTGCTTCTGCTACCGGTAAATACAAAACCTCTATTGAAGTCTGTGTGCAAACTAAAGGTACTGCTTGCGTCTTAGCCGACATTCAAAGTGGTGCTGTTGCGCAAGGAAATGTCACAACAACCGTGACTGGTGGAGGAACCTCTGCTTGGGTTGTAACTTCAGCACCAACAGCGAGCGCCGCAGCAGGCTCACTTGCACCTCTTGTCGTTGGAGACACTGCAATTTTGACAAGCTCAACCCCTTCCAATACAGACCCATTAACATGGACTCTTACTTGTGCAGCAGCGGCAGCAGATTATTGCCCAGCTAAATAATGACCTCTAGCCCTAATAGCGGCCTGGCGTTAAGCCTGGCCGCCTCTTCACTGATCAGTGAAGAGGATTCCCAGCGCTATCTGAGCCAGGCCAAGGCCCAGCGCAAACCCTTTGTGACCTTTCTGATAGAAAACGACATCCTCGACAGCAAAGCGCTCGCCGATTTTTGCGAGCTGGAGTATGGGGTGCCTCTGCTGGATCTTGCCGCCTTCGATTTGGCCGAGATCCCGCAGAAGTACCTCAATCAGAAACTGATTGAGAAGCACCACGTCCTGCCCATCTATACCCAGGGCCACACCCTCTATATCGCCATGTCGGATCCGACCAATGTCTCGGCCCTGGAGGACTTTGGCTTCAGTTTCGGCCTTCATACCGAGGCGCTGCTGGTGGAGGAGAACAAGCTCACCGCCGCCATCGGCAAGCTGCTGGAGAGCGAAAACGACGCCCTCGGCATGGAGGATATCGACGAGGCCGAGATCTCCGACCTCGAGGTAAGCGACGAGAGCAGCCGGCTCGACGAGAGCGTCAATACCGCCGATGACGATGCCCCCATCGTCAAGTACATCAACAAGATCCTGATGGATGCCATCAAGCGCGGCGCCTCCGACCTGCACTTCGAGCCTTACGAATTCAAGTATCGGGTGCGCTTTCGCATCGATGGTATTTTGCACGAAATCGCAACCCCGCCGGTCAATCTGGCCAACCGCTTCTCTGCCCGCCTCAAGGTGATGGCACGGCTCGATATCGCCGAGCGGCGGCTGCCGCAGGATGGCCGCATCAAATTGAAGCTGTCGCGCAACAAGTCGATGGATATGCGGGTCAATACCCTGCCCACCATGTGGGGGGAGAAGATCGTTATCCGTCTGCTCGACTCCTCGGCAGCCCGCCTCAATATCGAGCAGCTTGGCTTCGACGACCGCCAGAAGGCGCAGTACCTGCGTGCCCTCTCGAAACCGCAGGGGATGATACTGGTCACCGGCCCCACCGGCTCGGGCAAGACGGTATCGCTCTATACCGGCCTCAATATTCTTAACACCACCGAGGTGAATATCTCTACCGCTGAAGATCCGGTGGAGATCAACCTGCCGGGCGTCAATCAGGTGCAGGTCAACCCCAAGGCGGGGCTTACCTTCGCCAGCGCCCTGCGCTCCTTCTTGCGGCAAGATCCGGATGTGGTGATGGTGGGGGAGATACGGGATCTCGAAACCGCCGAGATCGCCATCAAGGCGGCCCAGACCGGCCACCTGGTGCTCTCGACCCTGCATACCAACTCGGCTGCCGAAACCCTGACCCGGATGATGAACATGGGGGTGCCCGCCTTCAATATCGCCTCTTCGGTCACCCTGATCATGGCCCAGCGGCTGGCCCGCAAGCTGTGTGACCACTGCAAGGCGCCGGAGGTGGTGCCGGAAGCCGAGCTGCTGGAGCTGGGTTTTACACCGCAGCAGCTGGCAGCCGGCTTGCGACTGTTCAAACCGGTTGGTTGCAAGGAGTGTTCCGGCGGCTACAAGGGGCGAGTCGGCATCTACGAAATCATGCTAATGTCGGAAAATATCGCAAAATTGATCATGCAGGGGGCCAACTCCCTGCAAATTGCGGCGATTGCCCAGAAAGAGGGCATGCGCACCCTGCGCACCTCGGGACTGGAGAAGGCACGGCTCGGTGTCACCAGCCTGGCCGAGGTCAACCGGGTCACCACCAATTAAACCTCGCCAAGATGCGAGCAAGATGATCTACCAGCAAGCGACCAGATGGTGCCAAGCCGTTTGAGGATATTTATCAGGTCAGATGGTTCAGGGGCTCCCTGACCATCCGCCCAATTGCAGGATGCAAAGATGGCAACCCTAACGAAAAAAAACACCCCCCCGAAAAAAGTCTTCGCCTTCCGCTGGCACGGGGTCAATCGCAAGGGGCAGAAGGTCTCCGGTGAGCTGCAGGCTGACAGCATCAATACCGTCAAGGCGGAGCTGCGCAAGCAGGGGGTAAACGTCACCAAGGTGGCCAAAAAATCCCAGGGGCTCTTCTCCAAGGGCGGCGCCAAGATCAAGCCGATGGATATCGCGATTATCTCCCGCCAGATCACCACCATGCTCTCCGCCGGCGTACCACTAGTACAGAGCCTGCAGATCATCGCCCGCAGCCACGAGAAAGCCGCCATGCGCGAGCTGATGGGTGAGATCGCCTCCGATGTTGAGACCGGAACCCCCATGTCGGAGGCGTTGCGCCGCCACCCTCGCCATTTTGACGATCTCTACTGCGATCTGGTTGAGGCGGGGGAGCAATCCGGTGCACTGGAGACCATCTACGACCGTATCGCCACCTATCGGGAAAAGTCGGAAGCGCTCAAGTCGAAGATCAAGAAGGCCATGTTCTATCCCACCATGGTTATTCTGGTGGCCATAGTGGTGACTTCCATCCTGCTGCTGTTCGTCATCCCCCAGTTCGAGGATATCTTCAAGAGCTTTGGCGCCGAGCTGCCGGTGTTCACCCAGTTTGTCATCGGCATCTCACGCTTTATGCAGAACTGGTGGTATGTCTTCTTCGGCGGAGCTGCGCTCGCCATCTTCCTCTATGTGCGCGCCTGGCGCGCCTCCCAGAAGGTAAGGGACAATACCGACAAGTTTGTGCTCACCATCCCGGTAGTCGGTATGATCCTGCACAAAGCGGCGATGGCCCGCTTTGCCCGCACACTCTCAACCACTTTCTCGGCCGGTATCCCGCTGGTGGATGCTCTCATCTCGGCGGCCGGAGCCTCCGGCAACTATGTCTATCGCACCGCCGTTATGGCCATTCGCAACGAGGTGGTGGCCGGTATGCAGATCAACGTGGCAATGCGCACCGTCGATCTCTTCCCGGACATGGTGATCCAGATGGTGATGATCGGCGAGGAGTCCGGTGCCATTGATGATATGCTCTCCAAGGTTGCCACCATCTTCGAGCAAGAGGTGGACGACCTGGTCGATGGCCTTACCAGCCTGCTGGAACCCCTCATCATGGTGGTGCTCGGGGTGCTGGTCGGCGGCATGGTTATCGCCATGTACCTGCCCATTTTCAAACTTGGCGACGTGGTGGGTTGATTCATCAGGGCATGGAGCCAAAGCCATGCCCTTCACTCATTCAATAACTGACGGTTTGTTATGACACTTCTTCTCGAGCTGGCTCACGGCTTGCCATGGATCTTTTTTTCGCTGGTTTTTATCTTTTCCCTGATGATCGGCAGTTTCCTCAACGTAGTGATCCACCGCCTGCCCATCATGCTGGAGCGAGAGTGGCAGGCCGAGTATCGCAGCTACTTCTCCCCCGACGAAGAGGCCATCGCACCAGAGCGCTACAACCTGATGGTACCGCGCTCCGCATGTCCTCACTGTGGTCACCCCATTACCGCCATCGAGAACATTCCGCTGCTGAGCTGGCTCTGGCTCAAGGGGCGTTGCCGCGACTGTCAGGCGCCCATCTCGGCCCGCTATCCGCTGGTAGAGCTGATAACAGCCCTGCTCTCGGTGGCCGTTGCCATGGTCATAACGCCGGGCTGGGGCACACTGGCCGCCCTGCTGCTGACTTGGGTATTGGTGGCCCTCACCTTTATCGATCTCGACAAGATGTTGCTGCCAGATCAGCTCACCCTGCCCCTGCTGTGGGGCGGTCTGCTGTTCAATCTGGCAGGTGGCTTCGTACCGCTGGCGGATGCCGTGATTGGCGCCATGGTCGGCTATCTGGTGCTCTGGAGCCTCTACTGGGCCTTCAAGCTGCTCACCGGCAAGGAGGGGATGGGCTATGGCGACTTCAAGCTGCTGGCGGCGCTGGGTGCCTGGCTCGGCTGGCAGGCGCTGCCGATCATATTGCTGCTCTCATCCCTGGTCGGCGCCGTGATCGGCATCAGCCTGATCGCCTTGCACAAACACCATCAGGGCAAGCCCATCCCCTTCGGCCCCTACCTCGCCATCGCGGGCTGGATTGCCCTGCTGTGGGGCGATACCATCACCAACTGGTATCTCTCTACCCTGCTTTGAGCAAGAGGCCCCCCATGTATGTAGTTGCTATTACCGGTGGTATCGGCAGTGGCAAGACCACCATCGCCAATCAGTTTGCCGAACTGGGTATCGAGGTGGTGGATGCCGATGTGATCGCCCGCGAGGTCGTAGAGCCGGGCACCCCGGCCCTTGCCACCATCGCCGACCATTTTGGCCCGGATGTGATTGAGCCGAGCGGTCAACTCGACCGTCGCACCCTGCGCGAGCGGGTATTCAGCGACCCGCAGGCCAAGGAGTGGCTCAATACACTGCTCCATCCGCTGATTCGCAGTGAAATGCTGCGCCAGTGTGCCGCAGCCAGTTCTCCTTACTGCCTGCTGGTGGTGCCGCTGCTGGTGGAGAACAAACTCACCGGCCTCGCCGACCGGGTGCTGGTGATCGATGTGGACGAAGCGACCCAGATTGAGCGCACCTGCCGTCGTGATGGCGTCAGCACCGAGCAGGCCAGAGCCATCATCGCAGCACAGGCCAGCCGGACAGAACGGCTAGCTGCGGCGGATGATGTCATCGAGAACGCCAATGGCAGCGAAATGGCGATAAAAACGCGGATTTTGGCACTGCACGAGACATATCTGGCATTTGCCTCTCAACAACCCCGTCAACAGTGAGTACACTAGGCCGGTTTATGGCTGGCCAGGATTAGGCATGATTTACGATTTTCCCCTCAATGAAAAAAGCCGGACCTACCTGCGTCTGGAGTCCCTGTTTTCCCAAATTCGCGACAATCTGGAGAGCGAGCAATCCTGGGCCCATATCGCCTTCTTCAAAGGGCTGTTCGATCTGCAGGAGCTGCTGGAGCGTGGTGACTTGCGCGCTGACCTTATCAAGGATCTGGAGCGTCTCGGCCAACGTCTGAGCCACTGGGCCAGCCTGCCCGACGTCGATCTGGAGCAGATCAAACAGATGCAGCAAGAGAGCAGCCAGCTCTCCCGCAACCTGCTCAACTCGCCACGCCCGGGAGCCCGCCTGAAAGAGGATCGTCTGCTCGGTTCCATTCGCCAGCGCTTCTCCATCCCGGGTGGCCTGTGTGCCTTCGACGTGCCCCAGCTGCACCACTGGCTCGGAACCCCGGCCATCACCCGTCACCAGCAGATGCAGGGCTGGCTTAGCGACATCACCCTGCTGATGAACGCCATCACCCTGTTGCTGCGTCTGTGGCGTGAATCGGGCAGCTTCAGCGAGCAGGTGGCGACCAACGGCTTCTTCCAGGACACCGCCGAAAGCGCCGAGCTGATCCGCATCAAGCTGCCGGGCAATCTGTTCTGCTACCCGACCCTGAGCGGCCACAAGAATCGTTTTGCCCTGCGCTTCCTGCCTACGGGCGAGCAGCAGATTGGCGATGTGCCATTCCAGCTCGCCTGCTGCTAAGGAGTACTTATGGTCACCAAGGTAAAGTGTCCGACCTGCCAGAGCGAAGTGGAGTGGGGCCCGCAGAGTCCGTTCCGACCTTTCTGCAGCAAACGCTGCCAGCTGATCGATCTCGGCGAGTGGGCCGATGAAGAGAAGCGGATCCCCGGGGAGATCAACCCGGATCTGCTGCCGGAGCCGGAAGAGGGCGATCAGTGGCTATAAGCCCCTGGTCACTCTCCGCTATAAAATAAAAAAGGGCCGATGGGCCCTTTTTTGATGCTTGTTGTTGCAACCGGTTCAAGCCAGCAGGCCTTGAAGCCGCGCGACAATCGGACCGTTGGCATCGGGAAAGTGGTAGTTGTGCAGCTCGGACACCGGCACCCATAGACACTCCTGCCCCTCTTTGCCGAACGGCTCGCCGCTGAAACGGGTCACCTTCCAGATATCCAGCAACACCTGCTTCTCGGGGTAGTCGTGCTGCAGCTCCATGAAAGGGGCACAATCCTGCACCCGGATGCCGATCTCTTCCCACAGCTCCCGATCCAGTGCGGTGAGAAGATCCTCGCCCGACTCGACCTTGCCACCTGGAAACTCCCAGCGATCCCCCTGATGGCGATCGGAGGAGCGTCTGGCGATAAAGATATCGCCCTGTTCATTCTCGATGACGCCAACCGCTACCCAGATCCGCTTTTTCTGTTCCATCTTGTTACCTTTGTACGCTATGGCTGACCAGGCCGTTCAATGTGCCCAACCTCCGGCTGGATGAACGGCCGATGATGCCTGATATCCGATAACCCTTGGTCAGATGGCGCCACCACAGTGACGTCGCCACCCTCTGACAAAAACAAGGCGGGCACCGGGCCCGCCTTGTCATAGCACTGCATCGATCAGGTCAACTGACCGTGGCAATGCTTGTATTTCTTGCCTGAACCGCACGGGCAGGGATCGTTGCGACCAACCTTCTGCTCATCGCGCACGAAGGTGGTGTGGCCCTCTTCACCTGCGGCCTGTTCATCGGCCAGCTGGCTCTCAGCCGCGGCATGGGTGTAGGTACGGGGAGCGGCTTCCGCCTGCTGGCGCTGCTGCTCTTCCATCGCTTCCACATCGCGCTCCTGCACCTGAACACGGCTCAGGATGCTGACCACGTCGCGCTTGAGGGTTTCCAGCATCTGGGTGAACAGATCGAAGGATTCGCGCTTGTACTCCTGCTTGGGGTTCTTCTGGGCGTAGCCGCGCAGATGGATGCCCTGACGCAGGTGATCCATGGCCGCCAGATGCTCTTTCCACAGACCATCCAGAGTTTGCAGCATCACTGCCTTCTCGAAGTTGCGTAGCACCTCTTTGCCAACCAGCTCCTCCTTGTGGGCATAGAGCTTGGTGGCTTCGTCCAGAATGCGCTCGCGCAGCTTCTCTTCATACAGCTTGTCATCTTCCGCCAGCCACTGCTGCAGCGGCAGATCCAGCGCGAAGTCTGCCTTCAGGCGCGCTTCCAGACCCGGCACATCCCACATCTCTTCCAGAGACTGGGGCGGGATGTACTCGTCAATCACGCTGCCGTAGACATCATCACGGATAACGTGGATGGTCTCGGAGATATCGTTGGTATCCAGCAACTCGTTACGCTGCTCGTACACTACCTTGCGCTGGTCGTTGGCCACGTCGTCAAACTCCAGCAAGCTCTTGCGGATGTCGAAGTTGCGACCTTCCACCTTGCGCTGGGCATTTTCGATCGCCTTGGTGACCCAGGGGTGTTCGATGGCTTCGCCCTCTTCCATGCCCAGCTTCTTCATCATGCCGGTGACGCGATCGGAGGCGAAGATCCGCATCAGAGTATCTTCCATGGAGAGGTAGAAACGGGAGGAGCCCGGGTCACCCTGACGACCGGAACGGCCGCGCAGCTGGTTATCGATACGGCGGGACTCGTGACGCTCGGTACCGATAATGTGCAGACCACCGGCGGCCAGCACCGCATCGTGACGCACCTGCCAGGCGGCTTTCAGCTCGGCAATCTGCTCGCTGGTCGGGTTCTCCAGCTTGGCAATCTCAGCCTGCCAGTTGCCGCCCAACACGATGTCGGTACCACGACCGGCCATGTTGGTGGCGATAGTGACCGCGCCAGTCTGACCGGCCTGGGCAACGATCTCCGCTTCCATGGCGTGGAACTTGGCGTTCAGCACCTTGTGCGGGATCTTCTCCTTGGTCAGGATGCCGGAGAGCAGCTCGGAGTTCTCGATAGAGACAGTACCAACCAGTACAGGCTGGCCCTTGGCCACGCACTGACGGATATCTTCGATGATGGCGGCATACTTCTCGTTGGCGGTCAGGTAGACCAGATCGCCCATGTCCTTGCGCACCATCGGCTTGTTGGTCGGGATAACCACGGTATCCAGGCCATAAATCTGCTGGAATTCAAAGGCTTCTGTATCCGCAGTACCTGTCATCCCCGCCAGCTTGTTGTAGAGACGGAAGTAGTTCTGGAAGGTGATGGAGGCCAGCGTCTGGTTCTCGTTCTGGATCTTCACCCCTTCCTTCGCTTCAACGGCCTGATGCAGACCATCAGACCAGCGACGACCCGGCATGGTACGACCGGTGTGCTCATCGACGATGACGATCTCGTCTTTCTGGACGATGTAGTCCACGTTGCGCTCGAACAGGGTATGAGCACGCAGACCGGCGTTCACGTGGTGCAACAGACTGATGTTGGAGGCGGAGAACAGGGAATCGTTCTCATCCAGCAGCCCCTCTTTCTTGAGCAGCTCTTCCACGAAGATCTGGCCGTTTTCGGTCAGCAGCGCCTGACGGTTCTTCTCGTCTACCGTGTAGTGACCGTCACCGGTGTACTCTTCGGTATCTTCCTTGTCCTGCTTGACCAGCAAGGGGATCAGCTTGTTGACACGAATATAGAGCTCGGAGCTGTCTTCGGCCGGGCCTGAGATAATCAGCGGGGTACGAGCTTCATCGATAAGCACCGAGTCAACCTCATCCACCAGCGCGTAGTTGAGCGGACGCTGTACCCGTTGCTCCGGCGAGAACGCCATGTTGTCGCGCAGGTAGTCGAAACCGAATTCGTTGTTGGTACCGTAGGTGATGTCGGCGGCGTAGGCGTCACGCTTCTGGGACGCATCCATGCCGGGCACATTGCACGCAACGGTCATGCCGAGGAAGGCGAACAGCGGGCGGTTCGCCTCCGCATCACGTTTGGCCAGGTAGTCGTTTACCGTCACCACGTGGACGCCACGACCGCTCAGGGCATTCAGGTAAGCTGGCAGGGTTGCGGTCAGGGTCTTACCTTCACCGGTTTTCATTTCCGCGATGCGGTTGGAGTTCAGCACCATGCCGCCGATCAGCTGCACATCGAAGTGACGCATGCCAAACACCCGCTTGGAGGCTTCACGCACGGTCGCGAACGCTTCCGGCAGCAACTGCTCCAGAGTCTCACCCTGCTCGATACGCTGACGATATTCAGCCGTTTTGGCCTGCAACTCAGCATCGGAGAGAGCCTCGAACTGCGGCTCCATGGCATTGATCTGTTTTACAATTTTGCGCAAAGCCTTGAGCGTTCTGTCGTTCCGGCTGCCGATAATCTTGGTAAGCAGTGTGCTAATCATGGGTACCAACTATTTCTGGTTATATAAAGCGTTCCGTCACTGGAACCTGAAGAAAAAAACCTAACCCCGGCTGGCACTGAGAAAGCGTGCGGGGTTGACCTGACGACCATCTTTCAACACTTCGTAATGCAAATGGACCCCGGTCGCGCGACCGGTGCGCCCCATCAAGGCAATTTTCTGCCCCTGATCAACCAGGGTGCCCACCTCGACCAGCAACCTGGAATTGTGGGCATAGCGGGTGACCAGACCATTGCCGTGATTAATCTCCACCATATTGCCAAATTCCGGATGACGGCCGGCCCAGCTGACAATGCCGGGCCCGGTGGCCAGAATCGGGGTTCCGGGTTTGCCACGGAAATCGACCCCTTTATGCATCTTGGCACGCCCATTGAACGGATCGACCCGTCCGCCAAAGCCGGATGAGACCCAAACTCGCTCTTGTTTGACTGGCGTGCCGGAAATAAAACCGGCATCGGTGATATGGTGATTCATGATGAAAGATTCAAGTACCGACAGCTGCTCTTCGCGGCTGCTGAGCTGCTGGCTGAGGTGTTTCATCGAAGCCTGCAGCTCGTTGAGGCTCACTTCCAGATCTTCATCGTAAGAGGGACCGCCCATGGGGGGCAGCTCTTTGAAATTGAACTCGTCGGGATCGAGGTCGGCCTGTTCGGTCAGTCGCTCGCCAAGGGCATTGATACGACCCAGCTGCCCCTGCATGGTGCCCACCTGAGCAGCCAACATGGCCAGCTGTTCGCGCGCTTCATCACCGCTCTGCTCGGCGGAGCGCTGTTCGGCCATGGCCAGCGCTACTTCCAGCGCCTCCATTTTCTGGTGCCAACTCTGCCAGAGCCAGCCACCACCAAGGGCCAACAGGGAGAAAACAATACCGCCGACCCATGCCAGACGTTGTTTGGGCAGGTGCAACTTGCGTCGCTGCTTGCCGTGGAGGATCAGGGTAATGCTCATAGAAATCAGTCTGCTCGGTCAGGTGCGGCCAGGAGCCTGCACGGGAAATAAAACCGGGAGATAATCGGTATTAAAGGATGGAGTAAACAAATGACGGAACGTCGGTGCGGAGAGAGGACCGACGTTCCGTTGCACAGCTATCAGGCCAGAACCAGACCGTTATCGTAGTAAGCGATAGGCGCTTTGTCGCCCTCACCCTCGAAGGTCACCAGTTCCCAAGCCTCCTGCTCGGCCAGCAAGGCACGCAGCAGCTTGTTGTTCAGGGCATGTCCGGTCTTGTAGGCACGGAACTCACCGATGATGCTGCGGTTACACATATAGAGGTCACCGATCGCGTCCAGCATCTTGTGCTTGACGAACTCGTCCTCATAACGCAAACCGTCTTCGTTCAGCACTCGATAATCGTCCAGTACCACGGCGTTTTCCAGGCTTCCGCCCAGCGCCAGGTTCTGGGAACGCAGGTACTCGATATCGCGCATGAACCCAAAGGTACGGGCACGGCTGATCTCTTTCACGAAGGAGGCACCGGAGAAGTCCAGTACGCAACGCTGATTGCGCCCTTCAAAGACCGGATGCTGGAAATCGATCTCGAGATCCATCTTGAAGCCGTTGCGATAGGGGTGGAATTCCGCCCACTTGTCGCCGTCTTCAACCCGGATGCTCTTCTTGATCCGCACAAACTGCTTGGCAGCATTCTGCTCACGGATCCCGACTTCCTGCAGCAGGTAGATAAAGGGATGCGCACTGCCGTCCATCACCGGGATCTCGGGCGCGTCAACCTCGACATAGAGGTTGTCGATCCCCATCCCGGCCAGCGCGGCGGAGAGGTGCTCAATGGTAGAGACACGGACACCGGCTTCGTTGACCAGAGCGGTACAGAGCACGGTATCGCGCACCTGATCGGCATTGGCTGGCAGCTCCACCACAGGATTCAGGTCGGTACGCAAGTAAACGATTCCTGTGTTCACAGGCGCCGGACGGAACGTCATGGTGACTTTCCGGCCCGAATGCAGGCCGACACCAGTCGCCTGAACACTCGTTTTCAAGGTTCTTTGTCTAATCATGGGTGTACCCTAAACAGCTTAAAATCCGGACCAGATGGTCGTTGGCAGGCCATCTTAGCACATTCCTTAAGCAACAGACAAACACGCCTCATAAGAGACTTAGTCTGCCTGCTTGCGCAGGAACGCCGGAATATCCAGATAATCCGGTTCACGACGGGCTTGCGGCTCGGCGTTAACCACCTTGGCCGGGGCTTCGTCCATCACGCGGCCTTGCATCATGTCGCTGACCAGCGGCTGACGTACCGGGCGCTCTTGCACCTGGCTGCTCTTGACTAGCGTGATGTCGGGCTTGCGCTCGGCACCGATACCGGTGGCAACCACGGTCACACGCAGTTCGTCGTGCATTTCCGGATCGATTACGGTACCCACTACTACAGTGGCGTTCTCGGAAGCGAAGGCCTTGACCGCGTTACCCACGGTTTCGAACTCTTCGATGGTCATGTCCATACCGGCGGTGATGTTAACCAGGATGCCACGGGCACCAGCCAGATCCACATCTTCCAACAGCGGGCTGGAGATGGCTTTCTCGGCCGCTTCCTCGGCACGGTCATCACCAGAGGCGGAACCGGTTCCCATCATGGCGGTACCCATTTCACGCATCACGGTACGCACGTCCGCAAAGTCGACGTTGATCAAACCCGGACGGGTGATCAGCTCGGCAATGCCCTGTACCGCGCCAAGCAGCACATCGTTGGCTGCCTTGAAGGCATCCAGCAGGGAGATACCGCGACCCAGCACCTTCAGCAACTTGTCGTTGGGGATGGTGATCAGGGAGTCGACGTTTTTGGAGAGCTCTTCGATACCGTGCGCAGCGAAGCCCATCCGCTTCTTACCTTCAAAGGAGAACGGCTTGGTCACCACAGCAACGGTCAGGATGCCCATCTCGCGTGCCACTTCAGCCACGATCGGCGCAGCACCGGTACCGGTACCACCGCCCATACCGGCGGCGATGAACACCATGTCGGAACCGGTCAGCAGCTCACGCAGTGCTTCGCGATCTTCCATGGCCGCATCACGACCCACTTCCGGATTGGCGCCGGCACCCAGACCCTTGGTGATGCCACCGCCGATCTGCAGGGTAGTGTTGGCGCTGGAGTTACGCAGTGCCTGGGCGTCGGTGTTGACGGTAATAAACTCAACACCCTCAATATTTTGACGAACCATGTGTTCGACAGCGTTACCGCCGCCGCCACCTACACCGATCACTTTAATGACGGCTTCGTCAGTGTGGCTATCCATAAATTCAAACATGTTGTCTCTCCGCTTTATTTGCCTGACTCAGCAAAATTCTTAGAACTCGCCACGCAGCCAGTTGCTAACCCGTTTGACCAGGCCACCGACGCTTGCCTTGGCGGCATATTCTTTGTTGCTACCTGTGGCTTGATGGGTGCGGCCATATTGCAGCAACCCGACCGCAGTCGAGTACACCGGTGCCTGCACGTAATCACTCAAACCACGTATGTTCATGGGCTCTCCCACCCGGACCTGGCTCTGGAAGATCTGCTCTGCACACTCCACAATACCTTCAATCTGGGCAGCGCCGCCGGTCAAGACCACACCGGCTGCCAGCTGATGCTTGACCCCCTGCGCTTTCAACTCGCTTTGTACCCGCACCAGCTCATCATTCACCATGGAGAGCAACTCGGTGTAACGGGGCTCAATCACTTCAGCCAGTGTCTGCCGTTGCAGGCTGCGCGCCGGGCGACCACCGACACTGGGTACTTCAATATTGTCTTCCTTGCTGACCAGACGACCGAGGGCGCAACCGTAACGCACCTTGATCGCTTCCGCGTCGAGCGGCGGCGTGCCGAAGGCGTAGGCGATGTCGCTGGTCACAGTGCTGCCAGCATACGGGATCACCTTGGTGTGGCGCAGGGCACCGCCGGTAAACAGCGACATATCCATGGTACCGCCACCGATATCCACCACGCAGACACCCAGCTCTTTCTCGTCTTCGGTCAATACGGCATAGCTGGAGGCCAGCGCGGAGAAGATCAGTTGATCCACGCGCAAACCGACCTTCTCCACACACTTCTCGATGTTGCGAGCCATGTCGTTGTGGCAGGTGATCAGGTGAACCTTGGCCGCCATCCGCACGCCGGAGAGGCCGACCGGATTCTTGATCCCTTCCTGATAGTCGATCGCAAACTCCTGGGGCAGCACGTGCAGCACACGCAGCTCGTCGGAGAGGCGAACCGACTTGGCGGTGTGGATCACGTTGTCCACATCCTCCTGGGTCACCTCCTCATCGGAGATGGGCACCATGCCGGTCTCGTTGCGGCAGTCGATATGCTTGCCGGACAAACCCAGATAAACCGAGCTGATCTGGCAGTCGGCCATCATCTCGGCCTCTTCCACCGCACGGCGCAATGACTTGACCACGGAGTCGAGATCGTTGACCCCACCCTTCTCCATCCCGCGGGAGGCGTGACTGCCCATACCGATGACGTTCAGCTCACCGTCCGGCAATACTTCCCCGACCAGAACCGCCACCTTGGTTGTGCCGATATCCAGTCCGACAATCAAATTCCTATCTGCGGTGTTGGTCATGCACTTTCTCTTCGCTCTTCTTCCAGCCAACTGCCACACCGGTATCGTATCGAAGATCCACATACGCAACCTGCGAACGGGGTTCGATAACCGGGAAGGCATCGATAAATCGCTGCAACCTGAGCGCTATGTCGTTGCGACCCAGAAACAGCTTGATATTGCCATCCAGGGTCAGCTCCCAGGCATGGCGGGGAGTCAGATTCACTCCCAGCAACTTGTATCCCTTGGCAGCCAGTTGCGACTCGTACTGCCGACTCTCTTTCAACACCATGGCGGCCTGGTCATCCGGCCCCGACAACTGCATCAGCGGCGTCTTGACCCGATCCGGGGCGCTGAACACCTTGCCCTTGGTGTTGACGAAGCGGTTGCCGTTCCAGCGCGCCGCTACGTCCTGTTCCGTCAGGTAGACCTTGATCTTGTTCGGCCACTTCTTGCGTACCGATACCGAGGCCACCCATGGCAAGGCATTGAGCCTTGCCTGCAATTCATTGACATCCAACTCGAAGAAGTTGCGTAATTCGGCACCATCCAGTACCGCTAACCGCAGCTCCTCCGTCTCCAGATACTGATGTTGCCCTTGCAGCAACAATTCGCTCATGGGCAACCGATTGGCATCCGTCAGCCAATCTTTAACATCCAGCGCAGTCCGGTAGCAGCCCCATATCACCAGCAGGAAAAACATCACCCCTGCGATGAAGCCACCCTTGGTGCGCCCCTGTGCCCTTGCCTCCACCCGTTCGATCCCCGTGTAACGCGCTAAACCGGCCTTTGACAGACCGGTTCGCCATTATATAGGCCCCGGCTTGGCGGTCAAAATACTCATTGGGCCCTCAGGCACCAGATTTCATGCTATCTATGCTCAATTTCATCTCGCCAAGACGACGGGCCAGTGCCCCGACGTTCCCGGCGCCTTGAGTCAGCACCAAATCCCCCTCGCCAATCAGGTCGGCCAGCACGGCTGGCACGTCATCCGGTGTAGCGACGAAGATGGGTTCCAGGTTGCCGCGCGAGCGAATGGAGCGGCACAGTGCCCGTCCATCAGCGCCCGGGATCGGCTCCTCACCGGCAGCATAAACCTCCAGCATCACCAGCACGTCTACCTTGGAGAGCACATCGGCGAAGTCCTCGTAGAGGTCGCGGGTGCGGGTATAACGGTGCGGCTGGAACACCATCACCAGACGCTTCTCGGGCCAACCGGCACGGGCGGCATTGATAGTGACCTTCACTTCGCTCGGGTGGTGGCCGTAATCGTCCACCAGCATCGCCTTGCCACGACCAGTTTCGAACTCGCCATACTGCTGGAAGCGACGGCCGACACCTTCAAACTTGGCCAGCGCAGAGATGATGGCCTCGTCGCTGACACCGTCTTCCGTCGCGACAGCAATCGCCGCGGCGGCGTTCAAGGCGTTGTGAATGCCCGGCAAATTAAGGGTGACCTGCAGTTCACCCGCCTCTTTGCGGCGCACCCGGAAGCGGCTGTGGTTGTTGGTCTGGACAAAATCCAGTACCTGCACGTCAGCGTCTTCAGAGAGACCGTAGGTCAGGGTCGGGCGGGCAATCTCCGGCAACATGCCACGGATCACCGGATCATCGATGCAGACCACCGCCAGTCCGTAGAAGGGCAGATTGTGCAGAAACTCGATGAAGGTGGCCTTCAGCCTGGAGAAGTCACCGCCGTAGGTGTCCATGTGATCCGCTTCGATGTTGGTCACGATAGAGACCATCGGTTGCAGATGCAGGAAAGAGGCGTCGCTCTCGTCCGCTTCGGCAATCAGGTAGCGGCTGCTTCCCAAGCGGGCATTGGTGCCGGCACTGTTGAGCAGGCCACCGATGACGAAGGTCGGGTCGCGATCGGCTTCGGCATAGATGCTCGCCACCAGACTGGTGGTGGTGGTCTTGCCGTGGGTACCGGCAATGGCGATACCGTGCCGGAAACGCATCAGCTCGGCCAGCATCTCAGCACGCCGTACTACCGGGATCCGCAGTTCGCGGGCAGCCAGCAACTCCGGGTTGTCCTGCTTGATGGCAGTAGAAACCACCACCACGCTGGCGCCGTTGACGTGCTCGGCGTTGTGGCCAGTAAAGATATGGGCGCCCAGAGCCTCAAGCCGCTCGGTCACCGCATTGCGAGCCAGATCAGAACCCGTTACCTGATACCCTTCGTTGGCAAGTACTTCGGCGATCCCGCCCATACCGGCACCACCGATACCGATAAAATGGATGCGACGCACGCGGCGCATTTCGGGGATCACAGTACGCAGTTTTGCCAGTTCAACCTTGGTCATAATCATCTCTTTAGTCTGCCGCAGGCCATGTACCGTCAAAGCTCGGCTGCACAGCGGCATCAATACATACAGGTACAAGGCTGCACGGAGTCACCACTGCAACCTTGCTCATTAATCTTTACCACTCTGCCCACTGGCGAGCCGCTTGCACTCATCAGCAACCCGCTCGGCCGCATCGGTAATGGCAACGCGACGGGCGGCCTGAGCCATGCTAAACAGGGTCTCCCTGCGGCCAGCCAGCCAGGAGAGGCGCGCCGCCAGCGAGGTGGTGGTCAGCTCGGACTGGGGCAGGAATTCGGCCGCACCACCGTCGACCAGAGTCAGAGCGTTACGGGTCTGGTGATCATCCACTGCATGGGGCAGCGGGACGAAAATGGCTGCCACCCCGGCGGCGGCCACCTCGGATACCGTCAGGGCTCCCGCCCGGCAGACAACCAGATCGGCCCAGGCATAGGCGCCGGCCATATCCTTGATAAATTCACTCACCTCGGCATTGATGCCGTGCTGGGCATAGGCAGCAGACACTGTCTCGGCATTGCCCTTGCCACACTGGTGACGCACCTCGATAGGCACACCAGCCGCCGCCACCGCAGCGGGTACCTGCTGGTTGAGCACCCGGGCACCCAGGCTGCCACCGACGATCAACAGATGCAGCGGCTCGGCTTCGCTGCGAAGCTGCGGATCCGGCAGGGCGACCACTTCGGGACGCACCGGATTGCCTACCACGGCGGTACGGCGGCTCGGCGCGAAGGCGCCCGGAAATGCCATCAGCACCCGCTTGGCAATACGCGCCAGCAGCTTGTTGGTCATGCCTGCAGCAGCATTCTGCTCATGGAGCAGCAACGGGATGCCGGAGAACCAGGCAGCCACTCCCCCCGGACCGGAGGCAAAGCCCCCCATACCGAGCACCACATCCGGGCGAACAGTCTTGAGCACCTGACGCGCCTGCAAGATTGATTTGACGATGCGATAGGGCGCCATCAGCAGTCGCTTGATGCCGTTGCCACGCACCCCCTGAATATCGATGAAGGAGATGGGATAACCATGGGCGGGCACCAGCTCCGCCTCCATCCGGTCCGCCGTCCCCAGCCAGTGGACAGTCCAGCCCTGCTCCCTCAGTCGATCGGCCACGGCCAGACCGGGAAAGACATGCCCCCCGGTACCACCTGCCATCACCAACAGCGTCTTGCTCACTAAACCTCCCGCACCCGCGCCTGGGCAGTCGCCTGACGCAACTCAAAATCGATTCGAATCAACATGCTCACCGCCACTGTCATGATGATGAGACTCGAGCCGCCGTAACTGACCAGCGGCAGGGTCAACCCCTTGGTCGGCATCATGCCGCTGGCTGCGCCAACGTTGACGAAAGTCTGGAAACTGAACCAGATGCCGATACCGATAGCCAGATAGCCATCATAGAGGCGGTCGGCTTGCAGGGCGCGATGCCCCAGCTTCAACGCCTTGATCGCCAACGCAAAGATGAGACACAGGGCGCCCAGTACCCCAACGTAACCCAGCTCTTCGCCGAGGATCGCAAACACGAAGTCGGTATGCGCTTCCGGCAGGTACTCCATCTTCTGGATGGAGTTGCCGAGCCCTTCGCCAAACCAGCTGCCACGGCCAAACGCCATCAGCGACTGGGTCAACTGGTAGCCACTGCCAAACGGATCGGCCCAGGGATCCATAAAAGAGGTCACCCGACGCATCCGGTATGGCTCGACGATGATCAGCATGATCACCCCACCAAGACCGCCACCGATAAGGATCATGAACTGCCACAGTTTGGCGCCAGCCAGAAACAGCATGCCGAACGAGGTGACGAACATCACCACGGTCGACCCCAGATCCGGTTGCAGCAGCAACAGGATCGCCAACACCCCGAATACTGCCAAGGGCTTCAGGAAGCCAAGCCAGGCTTCACGCACCTCGTTCTGACGCCGCACCAGATAACCGGCCAGATAGACGAATAGGGCCAGCTTGCCAAACTCGGCCGGCTGCAGGTTGAAGGGGCCCAGTGGCAGCCAGCGCACCGCACCGTTGACATTGCGCCCGACCACCAGCACCAGTACCAGCAGCAGAATGGCCAGCAACAGCATGGGTCCGTTGTACTCCTGCCAGCGCGCCATCGGCACCTGCAACACAAACCAGGAGATACCGAGCGCCATCACCAGAAACATGGCGTGACGCTTCACAAACATGAAGGGATCATCCCCCAGGGAGATCCCCTCCGGGATCGAGGCTGATGCCACGATCACCACCCCGACCGCCATCAGGGAGAGCGCCAGCAACACCAACTGCCGGTCATAGAGGCCGGCAGGGCGCGCCGGCAATAGCCAGCGCTGGAACAGACCTGCGGCTGCGCGAAGGGCATTCATAGCGCCATCACCATCTCGGTAAAGCGATCGCCACGCACCTCGAACGACTTGAACTGATCGAGGCTGGCACAGGCTGGCGCCAGCAGCACCCAGTCACCGGGCTTGGCATCGGCAGCCGCCTTGGCAACCGCAGCGGCCAGGTCGGCCACCCGTTCGGTCTGCTCACCCAGCGCCAGCAGCACCTCGGCATCCTGACCGAAGCAGTACATGTGATCGATCTGGTTGCCCAGCAGCGCCTGGATCGGGCCAAAATCCTGCCCCTTGCCCTGACCACCGGCCAGCAGCAACAGGCGCCCCTTGACCGACTCGCGCACACCGGCAACGGCAGCTAGCGTAGCTCCCACGTTGGTGGCTTTGGAGTCGTTGATCCAGCGCACCCCGTTCACTTCGCGCACGAAACGGGCACGGTGGGGCAAGCCTTCAAAGCGGCGCAGCACGGTGAGCTGGGCAGCGCGGGGAATACCGACCGCATCGCACAGCGCCATGGCGGCCAGCGCGTTGGCCTGATTGTGGGCACCGACGATCTTCATCTCGTCCACCGCCAGCAGCGGCTCGCCGTGCAGGGTCAACCAGTAGCGGCCATCCAGCAGGCAGCGGCCATAGCCATTGCAGTCAAGACCGAAGCTCTGCCACACCTGACCCACATCGGGCAAAGTCTGGGGATCGTCGCGATTGACCAGAATGTGTTTGGAGTGCTGATGGATCTCCATCTTGGCGGCACGGTAGTCGGCCATACCCTGATAGCGATCCATGTGATCTTCAGAGAGGTTCAGCACCACAGAGGCGGCAGCACGCAGGCTGTGAGTGGTCTCCAACTGGAAGCTGGATAGCTCCAGTACGCAGAGATCCATCGGCTGCTTGAGCAGCTCCAGCGCAGGCGTACCGATATTGCCGCCCACGCCCACCTTGAGCCCGGCTTCGGCAATCATCTCACCCACCAGGGTCGTGACAGTGCTCTTGCCATTGGAACCTGTGATGGCGATGACCGGTGTCTCGGTCTCGCGAACGAACAACTCGATATCGCCGACGATCTGCACACCACATTCGGCAGCCGCTTTCAATTCAGGGGTAGCCAGGGCAATGCCCGGGCTCGCGACGATCATATGCGCCTGTTTGAGTCGCTCACCATCCAGCCCGTAAATGAGTTCCACCTCGGCAGGTAGTTGATCCTTGCCGGGCGGGTTGGCGCGAGTGTCCATCACCAGTGGGGTGACACCACGGCCGAGGAAGTAGTCGACGCAGGAGAGTCCGGTTTTGCCGAGTCCGATAACGATGACCATGGCCTTACCTCACCTTCAGGGTGGCAAGACCCAGCAGCACCAGCACGAGGGTGATGATCCAGAAACGCACGATAACGCGCGGCTCCGGCCAGCCCTTCTTCTCGTAGTGGTGATGGATCGGCGCCATGCGGAAGATCCGCACGCCGCGCAGCTTGTAAGACCCCACCTGCAGGATCACCGAGACAGTCTCCATCACGAAGACACCGCCCATGATCACCAGCAGGAACTCCTGGCGTACCAGCACGGCGATGGTGCCGAGCGCGCCGCCCAATGCCAGGGAACCGACGTCCCCCATGAAGACCTGTGCCGGATAGGTGTTGAACCAGAGAAAGCCCAGACCTGCCCCGACGATGGCAGTACAGACGATCACCAGCTCGGAGGTATAGGGAACATAGGGAATATGCAGGTAACTGGCGAAGTTGACGTTGCCGGTTGCCCAGGCGATAAACGCAAAGCCGCCCGCCACCATCACGGTCGGCATGATGGCCAAGCCATCCAGACCATCGGTCAGGTTGACCGCGTTGGAGGTACCAACAATGACGAAATAGGTGAGCAGGATAAACATCAGGCCAAGTTGCGGCATCACATCCTTGAGGAAGGGCACCACCAGCTGGGTCTGACCATCATGGGTGGCCGTGGCGTAGAGGAATACAGCCACTCCCAGCGCAACGGCGGATTGCCAGAAGTACTTCCAGCGGGCGATCAGGCCGTCGGTATTCTTGCGCACCACCTTAAGGTAGTCGTCGGCAAAGCCGATGGCGCCATAGGCACCCAGCACAAACAGCACCAGCCAGACATAGGGGTTGTCGAGGCGGCACCAGAGCAGCACAGACGTGAAAATCGCAGCAATGATCATCAGACCACCCATGGTCGGAGTGCCCCGCTTGCTGAGGTGGGACTCGGGACCATCGTTGCGGATCACCTGACCGAACTTCAGGATCTGCAGGCGACGAATGAGGCGCGGCCCCATCCAGAGCGCAACTCCCAGACCGGTAATGATCGACAGGATGGCGCGAAACGTCAGGTAGGAGAAGACGTTGAAGAAGGTGAAGTGCGGGGTGAGCAGTTCGGCCAGCCAGACTAGCATGTGGCTGACTCCTGATGGCCTTTGACCATCTCGACGATATCTTCCATGCGGGAGCCACGGGCACCCTTGACCAGAATCGAAATTTCCTGATGTGTATTTATCATTTGCGCAAGCACTTCAAACAACGACGCCTTGTTATCGAAATGTCGGCCAGCCGCGGCATCTGCGGTATAGCGACTATGTTCCCCTACTGTCAGCACGGCATCCAGACCGCACTCGCGGGCATGACGGCCAACCCGGGCATGTTGCTCGGCAGACTCCTCACCCAGTTCCCGCATGTCGCCAAACACCAGCACCTTAAAGCCGCTCATGGCGGTCAAGGCATCGATGCCCGCCAGCACGGACTCCACGCTGGCATTGTAGGTATCATCCACCAGAGTCAGACCGCCCCAGCGCTGGACGCAGAAGCGTCCCTTGACCGGTGCCATCTGCTCCAGCCCCACCTTGACGGAGTCGAGGGATGCGCCGAGGGCCAGACAGCCCGCGGCGGCAGCCAGCGCATTGGCCACGTTATGGCGGCCGGGGATCGCCAGAGTCAGGCTCACCTCACCCTCCGGGGTTACCATGACGAACTCGGCACAACCCTGAGCGTTGAGAACCACATCGCGAGCATGGAACGGCTGGCTCTGATCCTCGATGGAGAAGGCGCAGCGAATGCCACGCTCGCGCCACTTCGGCCAGAATTCGTTGTCGGCGTTGACGATGGCGGTGCCGCCTTCGCTCAAGCCCTCAAAAATTTCGCTCTTGGCGTGGTAGATCCCCTCAAGAGAGCCGAAGCCCTCAAGATGGGCAGCTGCGACGTTGTTGATGATGGCGGCATCGGGCTTGGCCAGCGAGGTAGTCCAAGCGATTTCGCCCTTGTGGTTTGCTCCCAGCTCCATCACCGCAAACTGGTGTTGCGGCTCGAGGCGCAGCAGGGTGAGCGGCACGCCCACCTCATTGTTGAAGTTGCCAGCGGTGGCCAGCACTTCCCCTTCGTTGCGCAGGATGGCAGTTGCCATCTCCTTCACCGTGGTCTTGCCGCAGCTGCCGGTAATGGCCAGCACTTTCGGGTTGATGCGCTCACGCACCAGTTTGCCAAGGCGGCCCAACCCCTTGAGGGTATCGGCTACCACCAGTTGGGGAATGGCCAGCGGCAGCTCACGCTCGACCAGCAGAGCAGAGGCCCCTGCCTGAACAGCCTGCTCGCAAAAATCGTGGGCATCGAAACGCTCGCCGCGCAGGGCAACGAACAGGGCACCCGCGCCCAAAGTGCGGGTGTCGGTACTGACAACGGTGATCTCGCCATCGTCACCAATCAGACGGGCATCGAGTACCTGCGCCAGCTCGGCAAGCCTGAGGGTCATCATTTGAATGACTCCAATAATGTGTGCAAGGCGGCCGCGACGGTTTCCCGGTCGCTGTAGTGCCGCTTGTCGGTTCCAATGATCTGATAATCCTCATGGCCCTTACCGGCCACCAGGATGATGTCCTGCTTGCTCGCCTGACCGATGGCCAGCGCAATCGCCTTGACCCGGTCGTGCTCCACCTGCACCGCAGCAGGATCGCGAAGACCCGCCACCATGTCGGCCATGATCCGGGCCGGCTCCTCGGTACGGGGATTGTCGTCGGTCAGGATCACGCGATCCGCATACTGCTCGGCCATGGCGGCCATCATGGGACGCTTGCCGCGATCGCGGTCGCCACCACAGCCAATCAGACACCAAAGCTGGCCGGTGCAGTGCACCCGCAGGGCCTGCAATGCCTTTTCCAGCGCATCAGGGGTGTGGGCGTAATCGACCACCGCCAGCGGCGTATCACCACCGCCGAAACACTCCATACGACCGGTCACTGGCTGCAATTTCGGGGCAGTTGCCAGTAGCTCGTTGAAGTCGTAACCGAGCACCAGCATTACGCCCATCGCCGCCAGCACATTGCTGACGTTGAAGCGCCCGAGCAAGGGGGCGGATAATACACCATTCCCCCAGCTGGAGTTAATCTGCGCGCGAAAACCTTGCTGGTGAAAATCGAGCTGCTGCGCCGTTAATTGACGGCCAAAATGGTGTTCAATCGGGCCATTCACACTGAAAGCCACCGCTGCCGGGTATTTTTCGAGCCACTTGGCACCCAATTCGTCATCTCGGTTAATCACCGCATTCGACTCGTCGACCAGCTGCAGCAGCTGCTCCTTGGCCGCGCCATAGGCTTCCATGGTGCCGTGGTAGTCGAGGTGATCCCGGCTCAGGTTGGTAAAGACAGCGGCGGAAAAGGGCAGCGCGGCGACACGGTGCTGCACCAGACCATGGCTGGAGACCTCCATCGCCACCAGATCCGCCCCCTGCTCTTGCAGCGCAGCCAGATTGGCTTGTACCTGCACGGCGCTGCCAGTGGTATTTTCCGCTTCGATCAGATGGCCAAACAGGCCGTTGCCGATGGTGCCCATCACCCCGGCCTTACCACCCAGCAGGGTGCGCCAGTTGGCGACCAGCAAAGCGGTAGTGCTCTTGCCGTTGGTGCCGGTGATCCCGACCAGATCCAATTTTTGGGCTGGCTGATCGTAGAAATAGCCCGCAAGAGCAGAGAGGTGAGCGGGCAGATCCCGCATCCCGATACAGGGAACCGGAGTCGATGGTGGGATAAATTCACCATCCTCCTCAAACACAACAGCGGTCGCTCCCTGAGCAACCGCCTGTTCGATGAAACGTCTGCCATCCACCTGATGACCGCAAATAGCCACGAAGAGCGAGCCGGGGCCAACCCGCCGACTATCCAGCTGGATATCGGTCAGAGTGAGCGCCGGCGCCTGAATACCGAAGGGGCGCAGTAATGCATCAAGTGCGCGGGACAAGAGGAGCCTCCGTACGGGCAAGTTTGGCGGGCACCGCTGTGGGCACCGCATCAGGACGAATATTGAAGAGTTGCAGTACCCCGCCCATGGCCTCTGCAAACGGCGGGGTCGCCACGGCACCGCCATAGTAGGCGCTGCCTTTTGGCTCGTTAATCACCACCACCATGACGAAACGGGGATTACTGGCAGGGGCAAAACCGGCAAACCAGGCCATGTAATCCTTGCCGTAGCCTCCGGCAACGGCGACCTTGGCGGTACCACTCTTGCCACCGACCCGATAACCCGGAATCTTGGCCTTGGGAATAGCGTTGTCGACTACGTACTCCAGCGCCTGCAGCATGGCGGAGGCGTTGTTGTGATCGATCACCTGCTCACCCTTGGGCGGCGTGGTCACCTTGACGATGGAGATGGGCACTCGCTTGCCCTTGTTGGCCAGGGTGGCGTAGGCGGAAGCCAGTTGCAGCGGGGTAACCCGCAGACCATAACCGAACGAGAGGGTCGCTCGCTCGATATCGGACCAGCGACGACGCTGGGGCAGCATGCCGCTGCTCTCGCCCATCAGCCCGCTGCCAGTATCCATGCCGAAACCGAACATGCTGAGGGTATTGATCATCTCCTGCGCCGGCATCCGCAGCGCGATGCGCGACATACCGATGTTGGAGGAGTAACGCAGGATATCGTAGAGGTTGGTCGCCTTGTGGATACTGACGTCCTTGATCTGCTTGGCACCGATAAAGAGCGGACCACCGGGAATGAAATCTTTCCAGCTGGTGACACCTGCCTGCAAGGCACTGAGCAAAATCAATGGCTTGACGGTCGAACCCGGCTCGTAGGTATCAGTCACCACCCGGTTGCGTACCCGGAAGCTCTGATACTGGCCGCGGTTGTTCGGGTTATAGGAGGGGGTGTTGACCATGGCGAGTACTTCGCCGGTCTTGATATCCAGCATCACCATGGAGCCAGAGGTCGCCTTGTTCTCGTCGGTTGCTCGCTTGAGCGCCCGATAGGCCAGAGCCTGTACCCGCTGATCGATGCTGAGCTGCAGATCGTTGGCGTTCTTGCCCTCTTTGACGATACCAAGACGCTCGATGACCCTGCCCTGCCGGTCCTTGCGCACCCGCATCTCGCCCGGTGTCGCCGTCAGCCACTCGTTGTAGCTGCGCTCGATCCCCTCGATCCCGTTGCCATCGATGTTGGTTACCCCCACCAGGTGGGCACTGATTTCGCCAGTCGGATAGAAGCGGCGCGACTCGGGACGCAGATAGACACCACCCAGCTTGAGCCCCTTGATGTATTCAGAGACAGCGGGCGTTACCTGACGCTGCAGATAGACGAAGCGCTTGCTGGGGTTGGCGATACGTTGCTTGAGAGTATTGATATCGATTTTGAGGACTGCTGAGAGAGCCATCCAGGCCCGCTCATTGTGGATAGCGCCGGACTCGTGCACTGTCTTGGGATCGGCCCAGACCGCCTCGACCGGAACGGAAACAGCCAGCTGTTCACCATTGCGATCGGTGATCATGCCGCGCACCGCCTGGGTGGAGGTGGTTCGCAGAGAGCGCATGTCCCCCTCCTGACGCAGACGATCCGGATTGATCACCTGGATCCAGGCCAGACGGAGGATCAGCCCGACAAAGGCGATGCCGATGAATACGACCAGCGTGCGGAAGCGCCACGGATAGATAGATGGCGCTTTAACGTTCGCTTTAGCGGTTTTGGCTGTAGCCTTCCGTTTCATGGCAGAGTAATTACCTTCTCGGTGGTCACCAGAGGGCGACCCATTTGCAACTTGTCCATGGCCAGCGTGGCGACTCGGGAGTGTTCCGCCAGAGTGCCCTGCTCCAGCAAGAGGTGGCGCCATTCGATATTGAGGCGATCCTCTTCCGCCATCAGGTCATTCTGTTTGGCGGTGAGGCCACGGGTCATGTTGGTCACCAGGATCACGGCAAACGCGGTCACCAGTACGGCAACCGACAGAAAAATCTGCAGCTTGTGCCGCCAGAGATCGGCAACGATCTCCTTGGCTAGGTGGACACGTACTTCGCTCATCGCTTACTCCGCCAGCCGCTCGGCGACCCGCAGCACCGAGCTGCGCGAACGGGTGTTTTCAGAGACCTCATGATCAGAAGGCTTGAGCGCCTTGCCGACCGACTTCAATTTGCGACCGCCAGCCAGCTGGGCCTCGGTCAAGGGAATGCCGTAGGGCACTTCAGGCCCTTTCTCGTGCTTGCGAATGAAGTGTTTCACCAGCCGGTCTTCCAGCGAGTGGAAGCTGATCACAGACAGACGGCCATGTGGTGCCAGCACGTCCAATGCACCGTTGAGCGCGGTTTCGATCTCCTCCAGCTCGCTGTTGATATAGATGCGGATGGCCTGGAAACTGCGGGTTGCCGCATGCTTGCCCTTCTCCTTGCTCGGATTGACCCGGGCAATCATCTCAGCCAGCTGACGGGTACGTACGTAAGGCTCGGTCACCCGGTCGTGGACGATGGCGCGGGCGATCTTCTTGGCAAAGCGCTCCTCACCGAAGGTCTTCAGCACCCAGGCGATATCATCCACATCGGCCTTGGCCAGCCACTCGGCGGCGCTCTGGCCGGAAGTGGGGTCCATCCGCATATCGAGCGGACCATCTTTCATAAAGCTGAAGCCCCGCTCGGCATCATCCAGCTGGGGTGAAGAGACCCCCAGATCCAGCAGGAAGCCATCCACCTTGCCCAGCAAACCGCGCTCATCGAGATAGGAGGCGATGCCGGAGAAGGGGCCGTGCACAATTTCGAAACGGGGATCCTGGATCTTGGCCGCTTCGGCGATCGCCTGGGGATCGCGGTCGATGGCGATCAGGCGGCCATTGGGGCCAAGGTGCTGCAGGATCAGACGAGAATGACCACCACGGCCAAAAGTACCGTCGACGTAGACACCATCCGGCTTGATGGCCAGACCTTCAACGGCTTCGTGCAGCAGCACTGTGATGTGTTCAGCGGCTTGGGTCATTTATAAAGAGAAATCCTGTAGTCGTGGTGAGCTTGCCCAATCGTCCCCGGGCAGACCTAAGATGTCGTCATTGACCTGTTGTTGCCAGCGGGCTTCATCCCACAACTCAAACTTGTTGAGCTGGCCCACCAGCATGATTTTCTTGTCCAGCCCCGCATGGTTGCGCAGTGGCTGACTGAGCAGCAGACGGCCATTGCCATCCAGCTCGCATTCGGTTGCATGTCCCAGCAGCAGGCGCTGCAAACGGCGCTCTTGCGGATTCATGCTGGAGAGGGTCTTGAGCTTGCGCTCGACCTCTTCCCATTCATTCAGGGGATAAAGCAGCAGACAGGGATGGGCAATATCGATGGTGCAGACCAGCTGGCCGTCGCTTTCATCGCGCAGCCAATCACGGAATTTGGTCGGAATTGCCAACCGCCCTTTACTGTCCAGGCTGATGGCATGAGCGCCACGCAACAAATTGCAGTCCCTGAAGGTGAGTGAGCAGGCAGATTGCCCCTCTAAAAACCACTTTGATCCACTTTTCCCCACCTTGAAGTTTAAGGACGTGCAGGGGGCTTTTCAAGCAAGGAGATGAGGCAGAGGGAACATATTGACGCAGCAATTGCATGCTGCGGATTGAGTGGGTTGATTTTCCACAAGTTATTTGGCGTTAAACTCTGGTGATTAATTGAAATAAGTGAATGAACTGAGAACACACACAATATGTGGGTGCGAACAACCATCCTGGGTTCTATCACCATCTATCGCTGCCATCGTGCCAAATACAAAACTATTCGATTGATTTAAAACATATATTTTCATGCAAAATGACAAGGTCGAAAATATCTTGCCAACGAAGCCATATTTTCTCATGCATAAAAAAGAGCCCCGCGATAAATCGCGGGGCTCTTCGGAATGAGGTCGGAGTCGGCCTGTAAGCCGGGTTCTGTACCGGGTTGCCCCGGGTAGCAATCATTCCTCTAGGCCAGCAATCGCTCGCTGGCTCAAGCAACCTACCCGCCCCCAACGCGGGCCGCGCCAATAGGGGCCTATTTGGTCTTGCTTCGGGTGGAGTTTACCGTGCCACGAACTGTTGCCAGTCGCGCGGTGCGCTCTTACCGCACCCTTTCACCCTTACCTGATCCCTTGCGGGCCATCGGCGGTCTGCTCTCTGTTGCACTGGTCGTAGGCTCACGCCCCCCAGGCGTTACCTGGCACCCTGCCCTGTGAAGCCCGGACTTTCCTCCCCTCCGCCCGTCTGTCCCGAGGGACACAACGACGAAGCAGCGATTGCCTAGCCAACTCCGAGGCGCGGATTATAGCCTTGCGATACGCACGGGGTAAACCGGCAATTCCCGTTTACAGCCATTTATCGCGCTTTGCCCCCCGTTTACATGCTGAATGCTCGACGGTTCGGGGGATTGCACAGGTCAAAAAGCAGTCTGCCAGCCTATTTCATCCGCTCAATAGTGCTCGAGACCATATTTGTAGAGGGCATTCTTCTTCACGCCGTGGACCTCGGCGGTCAGGGCAGCCGCTTTTTTCAGTGGCAGCTCAGTCACCAGCAGACCCAGAGTACGGATCGCCTCGGCTGGCAGATCCTCTTCATCTTTGGAGGCACCACTCACGACCAGCACGATCTCGCCGCGGCAACGGTTGTCATCCTCACCAAGCCAGGCCAGCATTTCAGAGGCAGGCAGACCATGAATTGACTCGAAGGTCTTGGTCAGCTCGCGGCACACCACCACCTGACGCTCGCCGAGAATGCGAGCAATCGCTTCTACTGTATCCTGCACACGGCGCGGCGATTCGTAAAACACCAGCGAGCGGGTGTCTTCAATAACGGCTTGCAGGCGATCGTCACGCCCCTTGCTCTTGGCGGGCAGGAAGCCTTCAAAGGCAAAGCGATCGGTGGGCAGACCGGCCGCACTTAGCGCGGTGATGGCAGCACAGGGACCGGGCAGCGGCACCACCTTTACCCCGGCTTCACGACAGCGGGTGACCAAGTGATAACCGGGGTCGCTGATGAGCGGGGTGCCGGCATCGGAGACCAGCGCAACACTCTTGCCCTCTTTGATCCGGCCGATCAGCACATCGGCTTTCTGCTGCTCGTTGTGATCGTGCAGGGCGAAGGTCGGCACCGAGATTTGGTAGTGGCTGAGCAGGATACCGGTATGACGGGTATCTTCGGCGGCTACCAGATCGACACTGCGTAAAATGTCCAATGCACGCTGGGTGATGTCCGCCAGATTGCCGATCGGAGTGGGGACTATATACAGGGTTGGGATGTCACTCATGGGATCTCCGAGTGCCCCGACAATTGTGTCGCCATATTGGCCCGTTTACACTATGGGGAACTTCAACACTGGTCGGGGAATGAACTTGAACCGGGTTACAAAGCAGCTAAGTGTATCACGACTCTTCGGCATCATACTCGCGGCAGTACTGCTCGCCGCCTGTGCGTCGGAGCCCACTCAACCGTCAGGGCAGTCAGGCATGCCCTCTGCGTTCTCCAATCTGACCAAGAATGCCCAGTGGTATCTTGAGCAGGTGGATCCCGCCAAGCCGGCCGAGGCCTTTACCTGGCAGATGCTGGCGGCACGCAGCTATCTGGCGCTGGGCCAGGCCAAACCGGCCTCGGCGCTGTTCCAGCAATTGCAGAAGCAGGCCAAGGATCCCGTTCAGAAGGCGCAGTTGCAACTACTGCAAGCCCATCTGTTGCTGGCGCAAGGCCACGCCAATCAGGCGCTGATCCTGCTGGAAGGCAAACCTGAGGTGCTGCTGGATGCCGATACCCAGAAGGATTGGTATCGCCAGCGCGTAGTGCTGCAGCTCGACATCAATAACAAGTTTGGCGCAGCCAAGTCATTGATTGCACTGGAGCCCTACCTCAATCAGAGCGAGCAGGCGACCAACCATCAGCAAATCTGGTCGTTGCTCAAAAGCATGACCCCTTCCACCCTGCAAGCGCTGGAAGAGGCTCCGGCCCCTGATGTGACCACCGGCTGGCTACGACTGGCGGCACTGGTCAACGAGTTTGGCGCCCAGCCGAACTTGCTGGCCCGCCAACTGGCAGGCTGGAAGCGTGACTTCCCCAACCATCCGGCCCAGAAAGATATGCCGGCAGGATTGGGCGATCTGGCGGCCACTGCCAGCACCTCGGTGCAACAGATCGCTGTGCTGCTGCCCCTCTCCGGCAATCTGGAGCCGCAGGGCGCAGCCATCCGTAATGGTATGCTGATGTCTTATAAGGAAAATCAGGGGCAATTCACCCTGAACTTCTACGACACCCAGAGCAAGTCGACCGGCGACCTTTATAAGCAGGCGATTCAGGAAGGGGCAGACATGATCATCGGCCCGCTGCTGAAAGATCGGGTCGAGGAGCTGCTCAAGGCCAATCCGACCGTGCCGGTACTGGCGCTCAACGAGCTGGACAAGCCGGTCGTCAACGACACCACCTACTACTTCTCCCTTTCTGCTGCCGCAGATGCCGCGCAGGCAGCCCAGTACCTTTACACCCAGGGCTACCGTAAACCGCTGCTGATCGCCGCCCAGGGGCGGATCGGTTACAGCAGTATCAAGGCGTTCGAGCAGAGCTGGGCCACCCTGAGCCAGGATAAGCCGGTCGTTGCCACCTTCGGTGCGCGCAACGAAGTGCAGGGGATGGTCAAGAATGCCCTGAGCGGCCGCTCTACCGCCCGTGCAGGTGAAGTGGTGCAACTCTCTGATGCCACACCGCGCAGCATCGATGCCGTTTACGTGGTCGCCAACAGTCTGGAAACCCGGATGATCAAGCCCTATGTGGATGTCTCGGTCAATCCGATGGGCAGCCTGCCCATCTACACCAGCTCCCGTGGCTACGACAGCGCCGCCACCGAGGTCGCCTCCGAGCTCAACGGCATGCATATCGCCGATATGCCGCTGCTGCTGGGCGGCTACGAGAAACAGCGCGAGCAGATCGCCCTGCTCTGGCCGCAGACCCAGGGTGACCTGCTGCGTCTGTTTGCCATGGGCTACGATGCCGTCAGCCTGGCTGAGAACCTCCAGCAGATGCGCAAGGTAGGCGGCATGCAGCAGGCCGGCATGAGTGGTCAGCTGAGCGTGGATGCCCAGGGCAATATCGTGCGGATGCTGAGCTGGGGTACTTACCAGAACGGCAAACTGGTCGACGAGAACGCCGTTCAGCAACTGGAGGAGCCCTCCAATGAAGGAACTATGGAAACGGATGCGCCAGCAGTTGCCGAGCCTGTTCCCCTCACCAACGAGCAAGGGACAGCACTTTGAACAAGTCGCTGAACGCTGGTTGCAGGCCCGGGGCCTGCAACCGGTAGCTCGCAACTACCGCTGTCGTGGCGGTGAAATAGATCTCATCATGCACCAGGGCCAGACCCTGGTGTTTGTTGAGGTGCGCTACCGGGCCACCGGCAGCCATGGCGGGGCCGCCAGCTCGGTCACCCGCAGCAAACAGCACAAGATCATGCTGGCAGCGCGCCACTATTTGAAGCAACATGCCATCAACGAGGCCAATCAGGCCTGCCGATTCGATGTGATTGCGTTCGAGGGCGACCAGCCAGCCTGGATCCAGAACGCATTTTAAGAGGACCCTATGACTGACCGCATCAAAGAGAACTACACCGAAAGCATCCAGACCAAGATAGCCGCCGCCGAGGCGTTGCCGGATGCCATCCATACTGCAGCCCAGATGATCACCATCTGCCTGCTCAATGGCCACAAGGTGCTGGCATGCGGTAACGGTCCTTCTGCCGCACTGGCGCAACTGTTTATCTCCGAGCTGGTCAACTGCTACGAGACCCAGCGCCCCTCCCTGCCCGGCATGGCCCTGACCCCGGACATGGCAACCATCAGCGCCATCGCCACCGACCACGGTTTTGAAGAGGTCTACGCCAAGCAGATCCGCGCGCTGGGCCAGCCTGGCGACATTCTGGTGGTCATCACCACCTCCGGCCACAGCCGCAGCCTGATCAAGGCCGCCGAGGCTGCCCTCTCCCGCGACATGACCATAGTGGTGCTGAGCGGGGGTGACGGTGGCGAAATGGCAGGTCTGCTCGGCCCAAACGATGTGGAGATCCGTGTTCCCTCCTCCCGTCGCCCTCGCATTCTGGAAGTGAACCTGTTGACCCTGCACTGCCTGTGTGATCTCATCGACCAGACACTTTTCCCGCAACAGGAAGATTGAAACCATGAAAAAGCACACTATCCTGCTCGGTCTGCTGGTTAGCACCCTGCTGCTGCAAGGCTGCGCAGCCCTGGTTGTTGGCGGCGCCGCAGGGACTGCCAAGGCCTCTGGCGATCGCCGAACCCTGGGCGCGCAGTGGGATGACCAGACCATCGAGCTGAAAGCGGCCAATCTGCTGGCCGACAACAAACCCCTCAGCGCAGCCAGCAAGATCAGCGTCTACAGCAACAATGGCCGCGTCCTGCTGGTCGGCCAGACACCTTCTGACGTTTACAAGATTGAGGCGGGCAAAATTGTCAGTCGCATCGAAGGGGTCCGCCACGTCTACAACGAATTGCGCATCGGCCAACCTGCCAGTTTCACCACCCGCAGCAATGACTCCTGGATCACCTCCAAGGTGAAAGCCGACATGTTCGGCACCAAGAACTTCGACAGCACCAAGGTCAAGGTGGTCACCGAGAACGGCGAGGTGTTCCTGATTGGTCTGGTGACTCGCCAGGAGGGAGAGCAGGCAGTCAACATCGCCCGCCATGTCACCGGCGTGAAGCGCGTGATCAAGGCCTTCGAATTCGCCCAGAACTAAGCCCGACCGCACATAAAAAAACGCAGCCAATCGGCTGCGTTTTTTATTTGATCACCTTCAGGGTCGGACGACCGCTTGGACGCGGTGGTTCCGGCTCAGGCTCCACCGGCGCTTCAGCCTGCTCCAGCCAGATATCGTAACCCGGCTCAGGCGGGAACATGGTGCCCACGCCGTTCTCCCGGGCATGGATAGCCAGCACGGCCGCCATCGGGATATAGACCTGCTGGGATACCCCGCCAAAACGGGCACTGAAGCTGATAGCCTCGTTATCCATGTGAAATTGCATCACGGCTCGGGGCGCGATATTCAGTACAATTTGCCCGTCCTGAGCAAACTGCATCGGCACCATCACATGGGGAATGTTGACGTTGACCACCAGATGAGGGGTCAGATCGTTGTCCAGCAACCAGTCAAAGAACGCCCGTAACAAGTACGGGCGGCTCGGTGTCATTGTCGGTTCCATGCTCATACGCCAGCACGGATCTCGCGTTCGGCTTCGGTCAGGGAAGCCTGGAAGGACTCACGCTCGAACAGACGAACCATGTAGGCCTTCAGCTCTTTGGCGCCACGACCGGTCAGGTCGATGCCAAGGCTCGGCAGACGCCACAGCAGCGGTGCCATGTAGCAATCCACCAGACCGAACTCTTCGCTCATGAAATAGGGCATTTCACCGAAGATCGGCGCGATGGCCAGCAGGTTGTCACGCAGTTCGTTGCGTGCCGCTTCAGCATCGGTACCGGCCATGATCTTGTCGGCCAGGGAGTACCAGTCCAGCTCGATGCGGTGCATCATCAGACGGCTGTTACCGCGGGCAACCGGGTAAACAGGCATCAGGGGCGGATGCGGGAAGCGCTCATCCAGATACTCCATGATGATGCGCGAGGTGTAGAGCGCCAGCTCACGATCAACCAGGGTCGGTACAGAGTTGTACGGGTTCAGCTCGGCCAGCTCATCCGGCAGATTGGCTGGGTCAACCTGACAGATATCCACACTAACACCCTTCTCCGCCAGGACAATACGCACCTGATGGCTGAACATATCGTTGGCACCGGAAAACAGCGTCATTACCGAACGCTTATTGGCAGCTACAGCCATTGAACCCTCCCGTCATAAAAAAGCAGAAACGGCAATGAAGCATCTTGGTCTTCATTGCCGTGCATTATATTACCCGGATCTGGTCGCTTAGTGAACGTCGCGCCAGAATTCCTTCTTCAACAGCACAGTGAAGATGAAGAAGATCACGATGAAGCCAAGCACCCAGAAGCCCATGCGTTCACGCTCCTGTTGTACCGGTTCAGCCGAGTAGACCAAGAAGTTTACCAGATCCAGTACCGTCTTATCATACTCTTCGTCATCCATTTCACCGTTGCCGTCAGATTTGATGCTGACAACCTGCTGGGTCTCGACGCCATCGACCATGTGAGTCGCGAACTCGGCACGGGGAGTCCCCTGCAGCGGCTCCAGCACATGGGGCATGCCCACTGACGGGAACACCACGTTATTCACACCAAACGGACGGGTCGGATCCACGTAAAAAGAACGCAGATAAGTGTAAATCCAGTCCGCACCACGTACTCGGGCAACCAGAGTCAGGTCGGGAGGCGGCGCACCAAACCACTTGGCGGCATCCTTCTCGGACATGGCACTCTTCATCAGATCACCCACTTTGGCGTCGGTGAAAATGAGGTTCTCCTTCATCAGATCCTCAGGGATCTCCAGATCGGCAGCAACCCGGTTGTAGCGTTGGTACTGGGTAGAGTGGCAGCCGGCACAATAATTCATGAAGGTGGCAGCTCCGCGTTGCAGGGATGCCTTGTCACTCAGATCGTAATTGGCCTTGTCCAGTGCAACCGCACCTCCAGCGGCAAACACCAGAGAGGGCAGCAGGGTCAGCACTGCAAATATTATTTTTTTCATTTAAATGTCACCCTCTCCGGCAGCGGCTTGGTGCGTTCGTTTTTGCTGTAGAAGAACAACAGCACGAAGAAACCGAAATAACCCAAGGTACAGATCTGGGCAACCAGCGTCAGAGTCGGCGTCGACGGCAGTACACCCAGCACCCCCAGAATGATGAAGCAGACCACAAACTGGGCGATGTTCAGCTTGTGCAGCTTGCTGCGATAGCGTACTGAACGCACCTTGCAGCGATCCAGCCAGGGCAGCAGGAACAACACCACAATAGAGAGGCCCATCATGATGACGCCAAGCAGCTTGTCAGGTACCGCACGCAGAATCGCGTAGAAGGGGGTGAAGTACCACACAGGCGCGATGTGAGCCGGAGTCTTCAGGCCGTTGGCCACTTCAAAGTTCGGCTTCTCGAGGAAGTAACCCCACATATCCGGCTTGAAGAAAATGATGGCGCAGAAGAAGAACAGGAAGCCAGCGACACCGATCATATCCTTGACGGTGAAGTAAGGATGGAATGCCACCGCATCCAGCGGCCAGCCGTTCTCGTCCTTGTGCTTCTTGATATCGATGCCATCCGGGTTGTTGGAGCCCACTTCGTGCAGCGCCAGGATATGCATCGCAACCAGCATCACCAAAACCAGCGGCAACGCGATGACGTGCAGCGCGAAGAAGCGGTTCAGGGTCGCACCAGAGATAACGTAGTCACCACGGATCCACAGGGTAAGATCGTCACCGATGACCGGAATGGCACCAAACAGCGAAATGATGACCTGGGCCCCCCAGAATGACATCTGTCCCCAGGGCAGCAAGTAGCCCATAAAGGCTTCCGCCATCAGCACCAGGAAGATCAGCATGCCGAAAATCCACAGCAGCTCGCGCGGCTTCTGGTAAGAGCCGTAAATCATACCTCGGAACATGTGCAGGTAGACCACCACGAAGAAGGCAGAGGCACCGGTAGAGTGCATGTAACGTAGCAGCCAGCCATACTCCACATCCCGCATGATGTACTCGACGGAGGCAAACGCACCTTCCGCAGAGGGGTTGTAGTTCATGGTCAGCCAGATGCCGGTGATGATCTGGTTAACCAGCACCAACATGGCCAGCGAACCGAAGAAATACCAGAAGTTCAGGTTCTTCGGAGCCGGATACTTGGCCATGTGGTCGTTGTACATGGCCGTAAGCGGAAAGCGATCGTCAATCCAGCCCATCAGTTTGCTCAACATGATCAGGCCTCCTTGCCATCGGCACCGACCAGAATGGTGGTGTCGTTAATGAATTGATACGGCGGAATAACCAGGTTCAGTGGTGCAGGCACCCCCTGGAACACACGGCCAGCCATATCGAACTTGGAGCCATGACACGGGCAGAAGAAGCCGGACGCAACCCCCTGCACCTGCTCACCAAAACTGTCAGGCAGATAAGAAGGTGAACACCCGAGATGGGTGCAGATACCGACCGCGACAAAAATTTCGGGCTTGATCGATCTGTACCCGTTATGGGCATAGTCAGGCTGCTGCGGCTCTTCTGATGAGGGATCCCGCAACTTGTCATCATGTGCTGCCAGGGCATCCAGCGTCTGCTTGGTGCGTTTCACCACCCAGACGGGTTTGCCACGCCACTCGACACGGATGAGCTGACCCGGTTCCAACTTGCTGATATCGACTTCAACCGGTGCACCGGCTGCTTTGGCCTTGGCACTCGGATTCCATGACTTTATAAACGGCACTGCGGTAAACGCAGCTCCTACCCCACCAACGGCAACCGTTGACCAGGTAAGAAATCTGCGGCGACCGGTATCAACTGGCGCATTGCTCATCCAAAAACTCTCCCATGTGGACTCCGCACATTCTTATAGTGTCCCTGTTCCCCATTTTTCCCGTGACAACAGCGGCGGAAGCTGGATTTACAATTGCCACAGAAAACAGGGGAAATTTTAAAGAAAAGATAACAACTTGACAAGAAAGAGCGGTGAGCAATAAAAACAATAAAGAAACAATTTTTTGTCTTTTGTGACGCGTGGTTAGCATTGATGTCGGTAATATTACTAATAAAAAAAGCCTGGCGGTTGCCAGGCTTTTTTGACACTCGAAAGAGTGAGCACCGAAAGCGAATTAACGCTTGGAGTACTGCGGACGCTTACGAGCTTTGTGCAGACCGACTTTCTTACGCTCAACCTTACGGGCATCGCGAGTAACAAAGCCTGCTTTACGCAGTTCGGAACGCAGGGTTTCATCGTACTGCATCAGAGCACGAGTGATACCGTGGCGGATCGCACCAGCTTGACCGGAGATGCCACCACCGTTAACGGTGATGTACAGATCCAGTTTCTCGGTCATCTCAACCAGTTCCAGCGGCTGACGAACTACCATGCGGGCAGTCGGACGACCGAAGTACTGCTCCAAGGAGCGCTGGTTGATTACGATCTTACCGCTACCCGCTTTGATAAATACGCGAGCAGTGGAGCTTTTGCGACGGCCGGTACCGTAGTATTGATTTTCTGCCATGTTGCCAGTTCCCGATTAGATATCCAGTACTTGAGGTTGCTGAGCAGCGTGAGCGTGCTCGGCGCCTGCGTAAACTTTCAGTTTACGGAACATGGCACGGCCCAGAGGACCTTTCGGCAGCATGCCTTTAACAGCAGCTTCGATTACCATTTCCGGTTTACGCTGAATCAGCTTGTCGAAGCTGATTGACTTGATACCACCCGGGAAACCGGAGTGAGCGTGGTACATTTTGTCGGTAGTTTTCTTACCGGTAACACGTACCTTCTCAGCGTTTACAACGATGATGTAATCACCGGTGTCAACGTGCGGAGTGTATTCAGCTTTGTGCTTACCACGCAGACGAGCAGCGATCTCGGTTGCGATACGACCCAGAGTTTTACCTTCTGCGTCCACAATGTACCAGTCACGTTTTACGGTTTCTGGCTTGGCAACGAAAGTTTTCATTAAGTTAAACCCAATTACCTGTTACAGACCCAATTGTTTATGGGGGCTCTCCCACAAACAACAAACGATGGCCTACCTGTACCCCTTCGAATACAAGTAAAGCTTAAAGTGTTGCTGTCTTATCGACAGCTGTAACGTGGGCCGGGCGATTATAAGTGAAGTTGCCTTAAATATCACCTGCTAATTTCACTGCCATGAAACCAGCAAATGTCGCCCGGCCCTACCTGCCGCAGATGCCCATCCGACTGGCAGGCGCGGTATTGTGACTAAGGAAGGTGCACTCTGGCAAGGTATTCGTGCGATTGCATTTCCTGAAGCCGTGAAAGACAGCGTTGGAATTCGAAATTCAGCAGCCCTTCACCGTAGAGTTCTGCCATGGGAACCGCCGCCGACATGATGAGCTTGACGTGCCGTTCATAAAACTCATCGACCATGGCAATGAAGCGGCGAGCCGCGTCATCCGTGCCTGTGCCCATTGGCTGCACATTGGCCAGCAGAACAGTATGGAACAGTCTGGCCAGCTCGATATAGTCGTTCTGGGAGCGGGGAGTACAGCAAAGTTGCTCAAATTCCATATAGAGCACCCCTTCCCCCATTCCGAGCGACGTCAG
Organism: Aeromonas sp. 600282; assembly: GCF_049175755.1. Classification (NCBI taxonomy): domain Bacteria; kingdom Pseudomonadati; phylum Pseudomonadota; class Gammaproteobacteria; order Aeromonadales; family Aeromonadaceae; genus Aeromonas; species Aeromonas sp. 600282. The sequence goes on from NZ_JAAKVR010000012.1 coordinate 124,377, forward strand.
CTGACGATGATTGACCTCGAACGTCCCCTCGCAAGCCGTGTGCCCACCGGTTAATTGCTGAAAATAGCGGTCAAGATTGGCTTTTGCCTGCAAGTCCAGCGGGCAGTGATAAATCTCCGCTTGTTCCAGCGTACGCAGGCGATAGTCGATACCGCCATCTACGTTAAGTACCTCGCAATGACGCTCGATCAGCTCGATAGCTGGCAGAAAACGGGCTCGCTGCAGCCCGTTGCGATAAAGATCCTGCGGCGGAATATTTGAAGTGGCGACCAGCACAACGCCGTGACCAAACAGCTCCTGAAACAGCGTGCCCAGCAACATGGCATCGGTGATGTCGGAGACAAAAAATTCGTCGAAACAGATGATGTCTGTCTCGCTGGCAAGCTTGCTGGCCACCAGTTTGAGGGGATCGGACTGCCCGCTCACCCCCTGCAATTCATCGTGAATGCGGTGCATGAAACGGTGGAAATGGCTGCGCATCTTGCGCGTCCCCGGCAGGCTGTCGAAAAAGGTATCCATCAGCCAGGTCTTGCCTCGGCCCACTCCGCCCCACATATAGATACCGAGGACGGGCTCCGGCGGCTTGGGCTTTTGCAGCCAACCCAGCAACCCTCGAGATCTGGTCGGAGTCGGGCGCCGTAGCAAATCCTGATACAGTCGCTCCAGCCTGCTAATGGCCATCCCCTGCGCGGGGTCGGCCACAAAGCCGGGGCGCAGCAGATCCTGCTGGTATTTTTGCTGCGGTGTCATCCTTGAGCGCCTCTCCAAGTCCCTGAATCGAGGACAAAATGGTATCACGGCCTCAGGACGCACGGTATAGTGCCATCAAGGCATGGCGGTTATGACGACCGCATAAACCCACTCTGTTTTAGCTGTAACAAGGAGCATCTATGAGTCTGTTAACTGGGATCCTGCTGGCTGTCGCGGCCTTGATTATCGGTATCGTTCTCGGCCGTTTTTCGGTACGCAGCCGCGATGCCGGCCGTCTGGAACAGGAACTGAAAAAGGCCCACAAGGAGCTTGAAAGCTATCAGGGCCAAATCAATACCCACTTCGCCGACAGCGCCGCGCTGATGGAGCAACTGGCCGAGCAGTATCAGACCCTCTATCGCCACATGGCCGAGCAGAGCAAATTCCTGGCCAAGGCACAGGAACCGCTGTTCCGTGAATCATTGGTAGAAGAAGCCCCAACCAAAGAAGCAGATGAGCCGGGCGTACCGCCTCGCGACTATGCCGGCGCCTCTTCCGGACTGCTCAAACAACCAAATTAGTTCCTCGCGGAACTAATTGGCCAGCCCTGTGGTCTGACCTTGACGATTGCAATGCAACTTTTTCTGGGAGCTGTTTTTCATATGCGTAAACCTCTTTCCATGCTCAGTGTGCTAGCCCTCAGCGTCGGTATCGCCATGTCTGCGGCCCCTGCTCAGGCCGCACTGCCTTCCCTGTTAGGCTCTAATCAGGAGATGCCAAGCCTGGCGCCTGTTCTCGAACAGGTCACCCCGGCGGTGGTCAATATCTCGGTTTCTGGCAAAAAAATTACCCGTCAGCGTCTGCCGGAACAGTTCAAGTTCTTCTTCGGCCCCAACATGCCCGATGAACAGGTGAGCGAGCAGCCGTTCCAGGCGCTCGGCTCCGGTGTCATCGTCGATGCCAAGAAGGGTTACGTCATCACCAACGCCCACGTGGTGCACGAGGCGGACGAGATCAAGGTCAACCTGAAGGATGGTCGTGAATATGCGGCCAAGAAGATCGGTGAAGACAAGCAGTCCGACATTGCCCTGCTGCAAATCAAGGCCGAGGATCTGGTGCAGATCAAGTTCGCCGACTCCGACGAGCTGCGGGTAGGTGACTATGCGCTGGCCATCGGCAACCCGTTTGGTCTGGGTCAGACCGTCACCTCCGGTATTGTCAGTGCGCTGGGTCGCAGCGGCCTCAACATCGAGAATCTGGAGAACTTCATCCAGACCGATGCGGCCATCAACTCCGGTAACTCCGGAGGAGCCCTGCTCAACCTGCGTGGCGAGCTGATCGGTATCAACACCGCGATTCTGGGCCCGAACGGCGGCAACATCGGCATCGGCTTTGCCATCCCTTCCAACATGGTGCGGGATCTGACCGAGCAGATCGTCAAGTACGGTGAAGTGCGTCGCGGCCAGCTGGGTATTACCGGCACCGAGCTCACCTCCGACATCGCCAAAACCTTCGGTTACAACAAGAAGGATGGTGCCTTCGTCAATCAGGTCATGCCTGATTCGGCGGCCGACAAAGCGGGCATCAAGGCTGGCGATATCATCGTCAGCATCGATGGCAAACCGGTTCGCTCCTTCGGCGAGCTGCGCGCCAAGATCGCCACCATGGGCGCTGGCAAGCAGGTCGAACTGGGGCTGATCCGCGATGGCAAGTCACAAACTGCCAAGGTGACCCTGAAGCAGGCCGATGACAGCGAAGTACGCGCCAGCGCGCTGCATCCAGCACTGGAAGGGGCCAAGCTGAGCACCACTACCGACCCGGTCTCCGGTGTTGCGGTGGCCGATATTGATCCTCGCTCTCCGGCAGCCGCTTCCGGCCTGCAGAAGGGTGACATCATCATCGGGGTCAACCGCCTGCGCATCAACACCCTGGGCGAGCTGACCAAGGCGCTCAAGAACAAGCCTGACGTGCTGGCACTCAACATCCAGCGCGGCGACTCCTCGCTCTATCTGGTGATCCGCTAACGCTCAAGTTGTTCGCCAACCCCTCTATCACCCGCGGCCTTCACCGCGGGTGATTTTTATCCATCGATAGTGTTATTCTCTGCGCGCAGCCTGTACGGATGAGAATGACATGAAAATTTCCCCTTTAGTCAGTTACTTGGGCAAGTCTGTCGGTTTCGGTTTGACCGTCGCGGCGCTGCTGTTGCTGCTGTTTCCCAATTTTCGCGGTGGCGCCCAACTCCCGGGGCTCATCACCAATGCCCGAGAACTGAGTTTCTCCTATGCCGCTCATCGGGCCGGCCCCGCCGTCGTCAACATCTACACCCGCAGCTTTGCTCCCAACCAGGGCAATCAGGGAGAACTGCGTCCACAAGGACTGGGCTCCGGCGTCATCATGACCCAGCGCGGCTACGTGCTGACCAACTACCACGTCATCGCTGACGCCGACCAGATCATCGTAGCCCTGCAGGATGGCCGGGTTTTCAGTGCCGAGCTGGTCGGCACAGACCCGCTTACCGACCTTGCCGTGCTCTATATCGAGTCAGACAACCTGCCGGTAATCCCGCAAGATCCGGAGCGGTTGCCAGAAGTGGGCGATGTAGTACTCGCCATCGGCAATCCCTACAACGTCGGCCAGACCATCACCCAGGGCATCATCAGCGCGACTGGCCGCACCGGTCTCTCCAGCATGGGGCCGGACAGCAATGGCCGGCAGGATCTGCTGCAGACCGATGCCGCCATCAACGAGGGCAACTCGGGTGGCGCGCTGGTCAACGGCCGTGGCGATCTGGTGGGCATCAACACCGCCACTTATCACCTCAACGGCAATCAGGAGAGCTACGGCATCAGCTTTGCCATCCCCTACCGGCTGGCGAAGCGGATCATGGATGAGCTGATCACCAACGGCAGGGTCATTCGAGGCTACCTTGGGATATCCAGCGTCGAGATCAACCCGATAATCGCGCGGATGATGAATCTCGGCGATCTGCGTGGTCTGGTAGTGAAGAGTCTGGATCCCTACGGTCCAGCAGCCAAAGGCGGTCTGCAACGAGGGGATGTGCTGCTCAAGATCAACGGCGAAGCCATCAGCGGTCCCAGAGCCGCCTTGGACAAGATCGCCGAGAGCCGCCCCGGCACCAAGCTGACCATATCGGTGTTACGCTCCGGCAAGCCGCTGGAAGTGGTGGTCACCATTGAAGAGGATGTGCGCTATCAGAACCGGGCTGGAGTCAGCAATGTCTCATCGGCCAGCTAACGCGGCAACGGTCTATTGCATCAGCCTGCAGCCTGATAGGCTGCGCCTAACTCTCATTTCTCCATGGAACTACATAGTCAGCCATGTCATGCCGCAATAGCGCGACCGAATACAAGTGAAAGGAATAGAAGAAGAACGAGGAGTGACTACTCCTCATTGAAGCCGGAGGTGAACAGCTCCACCACGGCGGCCAGGGCCTCGACCTCTTCGGGGCCCTCAACCTGTACTTCCACCTGCCGCCCTTGCGCGGAATCCAGCATCAGCAGGCCGATGATGCTGTCAGCATCGGCCTCCACACCATCTTCATTGCGCAGCAGCACGTGGGCATCGAAACCCTGCACCAGCTCGAACAGCATCATGGCTGGTCTGGCATGAATACCCAGCTTGTTTTTCACTTCAACCGAGGCGGAAACAGTCATCGGGTCGTCCTATTGGTCCGTCAAGATTGGGGGACACTCTTGTCGAGAGTGCGGTGGCGGATCTGCACGTTCTTGCCAAGCAAACGGAATGCACTGGCCAGCCGCTCTGCAATAAAGACCGAGCGGTGCTGACCGCCGGTGCAACCGATGCCGACCGTGAGGTAGCTGCGATTGTTGCGCTCCAGATGGGGCAACCAGGTCACCAGCATGTTCTCGACCTGCTGGGTAAACAGCATCACGTCAGCCTGCGCCGAGAGGTAGTTGGCGACCGGCTCATCCTTGCCAGTGAACGGCTTGAGCTCGGGGATCCAGTGAGGATTGGGCAGGAAGCGAGCATCGAACACGAAGTCGGCATCCTTGGGAATGCCGTACTTGAAGCCGAACGACTCGAACACCAGCACCAGCTCGTTCTCTTTCTTGCCGAGTACCCGGGTTTTGATGAGCTCGCTCAGGTCGTGAATGCTGAGGGTGGTGGTGTCGATACGCAGGTCAGCGGTCGAGGAGAGTGGCGCCAGCAGGTGGGTCTCCTCCCGAATCGCCTCATCCAGCGACAGCTTGTTGCGTGAGAGTGGGTGCAAACGGCGGCTCTCGCCATAGCGTTTGAGCAGGGTGCCGTTGTCGGCGTCGAAGAAAAAGCTGGAGAACTCTACCCGCCCCTCATTGCGCACCTGAGCCAGCAGATTTTCCAGTTTCTCCGGATCGCTCGGCAGGTTGCGCACGTCGATGCTGACCGCCAGCTTGTCGTACTGGCTCTCCACCGAGACAATCAGCTGGGGCAGCAGATTGACCGGCAGGTTATCCACACAGTAGTAACCCAGATCTTCCAGCACTCGCAGGGCTACCGTTTTACCGGAGCCCGAACGTCCACTTACCACGATTAACTGCATCTTGTTCCCTCACGCCAAAACGGGTGTCTCATCCTTGGCCTGCTGTCAGGCCGAGGTCATGATCTGATAGAGCTCTTCGTCGCTGGTTGCCTGACGCAACTGGCGGCAAACCGCCTTGTCACCCAGCTTGGAAGCCATCAGAGAAAGGGTCTTGAGATGCTGCTTGCACTCGCTTTCCGGCACCAGCAAGGCAAACAGCAGGTCAACCGGTTGATTGTCGATGGAGTCGAAAGGAATAGGGTCGGCAAAGGTCATCAGGATCGCGGTTGGCGGGAACTCATCGTCAATGCGACCGTGGGGGATCGCAATACCGGCACCGATCCCGGTACTACCCATTTTTTCACGGGCCAGCAAGCATTCAAACAGCGCCTGACGGGAGGTGCCAAGGCGTTCGGCGGCCAGCTCGCTGATGATTTCGAGGGCGCGTTTCTTGCTGGTACAAGGGACTGCACTCTTGGTGCAGTCCCGACTCAGTATGTGTTCAAGTTGCATGGTTATTTTTTATTTAACTTATCTTTGTGCTTGATGATCTGCCTGTCCAGCTTGTCGAGCAAGGTGTCTATCGCAGCATACATATCGGCATGTTCAGAGTTGGCAAACACTTCGCCACCGCTGACGTGCAATTTGGCTTCCGCTATCTGGTTCAGTTTTTCCACGCTAAGCACCACATGAACATTGTTGATGTGGTCGAAGTGACGCTCGAGTTTGGCAAATTTGTTATTCACATAATCACGCAGAGCTTCGGTGATCTCGACATGGTGTCCGGTCAGGTTAATTTGCATAACATCATCCTTTTGTTTGCCTAAACCAGGCGTTTGCGCTGATTGGAAGGTGGGATAAACAAGGATTCGCGATACTTAGCGATCGTGCGTCTCGCCACCATAATACCCTGTTCGGCCAGCAAATCCGCGATCTTGCTATCACTTAACGGCTTGGCAGGATTCTCTGCCGTGACCAGCTTCTTGATGAGCGCGCGAATTGCGGTCGATGAGCACTCTCCTCCTCCTTCGGTGTTCACATGGCTGGAGAAAAAAAACTTCAATTCGAAGATACCACGGGGGGTATGCATGTACTTCTGGGTCGTCACCCGGGAGATGGTCGACTCATGCATCTCTACCGCTTCGGCGATGTCATTGAGCACCATCGGCTTCATCGCCTCTTCACCATACTCGAAAAAGCCCTGTTGCTGCTCGACAATGCAACTGGCAACTTTCAGCAGGGTGTCATTGCGACTTTCCAGGCTCTTGATGAACCACTTGGCTTCCTGCAAATGGGAGCGGATAAACTGGGTGTCGGTGCTGCTGCGGGCGTTGCGGGCCATGGCGGCATAGGTCTCGTTGACCCGGATGCGGGGGGCGGAGTCGGGATTGAGCTCGACCACCCACTTGCTGCCCTTCTTGACCACGGAGACGTCGGGGATCACGTACTGAGAGTCACTCTGGATGATGCCGTTGCCGGGACGTGGCTCCAGCAGCTGGATCAGATCCAGCACCTCCTTGAGGTCGCTCTCTTTGAGTTTTGTCTTGCGGGCGAGGGTGCGGTAATCCCGGTTGCCGAGCAGCTCCATGTGCTCGAGGATCACCTCCTTGGCCTCGTTGAGCCAGGGGGTCTGCGGGTCATACTGGTCCAGCTGGATCAGCAAACACTCCTGCACAGAACGGGCAGCAATGCCGACAGGATCGAAGTGCTGCACCCGCTTGAGTACCGCCTCGACCTCATCGAGTTCCACCTCTACGTCATCGCTGGTGACTGCAGCCTGGATATCCTCCAGCGCAACGGTCAGATAACCGGATTCGTCGATGGCATCGATGATGGCGAGCGCGATGGCGGCATCCACATCGCTGAACGGTGTGAGCCGCATCTGCCACAGCAGATAATCCTGCAGGTTTTCGGTGGTCTCTCCCTGATAGACGCTATCTTCCCCATCATGGATGGGGCCCGCGCTCTGGGCGGTGCCGGCAGAGTAAACCTCGTCCCAGGTGGTATCCACCGGCAACTCGTCCGGCATCTGCTCCTGGGCCATGGCATCGCTGGAATCCAGCTGGCTGGCATCGACCGGCGCTTCCGGACTGGTCTCTTGCGCCTCGCTCTCTTCCTGCTCCAGCAGAGGGTTGTTTTCGAGCGCTTGCTGAATTTCCTGCTGAAGTTCCAGAGTGGAGAGCTGGAGCAGACGAATCGCTTGTTGTAATTGCGGCGTCATGGTCAGGGACTGACCGAGACGCAACTGTAATGTCGGCTTCATCTACGTCGGGATATCCTTATGTTCAGCGAGGCACTCGTCAAAGGAAATGAAGGCATGCCCCCTTACTATAGACTGAATTGATCGCCCAAATAGACGCGCTTGACCTGCTCATCGGCAAGGATGTCAGCCGGTGCACCTTCGGCAATCATCTTGCCGTGGCTGACGATATAGGCCTTCTCACATACGTCCAGAGTCTCTCTGACGTTGTGGTCGGTAATCAAGACGCCAAGGCCTCTATCTTTCAGATGCTGAATGATCTTCTTGATGTCTATCACAGAAATCGGGTCAACCCCTGCAAAGGGTTCATCCAGCAGAATAAAACGCGGCTCGGCCGCCAGCGCGCGGGCGATCTCGACCCGACGGCGCTCACCGCCGGAGAGGCTCTGACCCAGGTTGTCGCGAATGTGGGTGATGTTGAACTCTTCCAGCAGTTGCTGAACCTTGTCCTCACGCTCCTCACGGCTCAACCCTTTGCGGGTCTGCATCACTCCCATCAGGTTGTCGAACACCGACAGGCGACGGAAGATGGAGGCCTCCTGCGGCAGGTAACCGATGCCGTTGCGAGCCCGCACGTGCATGGGCTGCAAACTGATGTCCTGATCGTCGATAGTGATGAGACCGGCATCGCGCTGCACCAGCCCCACGATCATATAGAAGGAGGTGGTCTTGCCCGCCCCGTTGGGGCCGAGCAGGCCGACAATCTGGCCGGTGCCCACTTCAAGGCTGACGTCACTCACCACCATGCGGCGCTTGTAGCTCTTCTGCAGGCCCACTGCTTTTAACACTGCCATGGCTTATTTTCCCTGCTTCTTCTGGTCGGCGGGCTTGTCGAAATTCTCTACCTGATCCGGCAGGAATACGGTTTTGACCCGCTGGCTCGGGCTCTTGCTCTCGGCAATCATCTTCTGTTTGACGATGTCGTAGCGGATCAGATCGCCATTGACCTGGCTATCTTCCTGCTTGAGCTGACCGTTGCCGGTGATGGTCACCAGCCGGTTCTTCAGCTCGTAGCGGATAGTGTTGCCGTGGGCATTGACCGGCTTGCCGTTATCCAGAATCTGGAAGAAGGTGGCGGGTTTGCCGTAGGCAGTCATCACCTCCGCCCCTTTCTCGCCGGAGCGGGTCACTACCACCTTGTCAGCCTTGATCCGGATGGTGCCCTGATTGATGGTCACATCCTCTTCGAAGGTGATGCGGTTGTCCTGCATCTCGGCCACCTGTTTGACGGCATCGACGTAGACCTTCTCGGCAAAGTCGGACTCTTTGGCGGTCACCGCACCACACAACAACAGGGCTGCGAGGGCCAGATTAGCGTTTTTCATTGAAATAGATGGCATGGCCTTGATCCAGTAACTCAAAATATTTGCGGTCCAGATGGCCCTTGAGGCCAACCCCTTGGGTCTGGAAATCCCGACCCAGAATGTTCACTTCCCGGTTGCTGCGCACATCCTGTGTCACCAGATCCAGCTCCAGATAGGGGGTATCCAGTGTGGAGATAAAGGAGGTGGGCAGCAGACCATCCAGATGCACCTTATCCCGCAGGATGACGTTGTCGCCGGTGTTGAGCACGCCGGTTTCGGCAGTCACCTTCCACTCGGCGGCACCCTGATCGTCATACATGTAGACCACCGGCTTGTCGAAGGTGGCCTGCTCGAGGATTTGATAATACTCGGCGTAGGTCGACTCCAACCGCTCGGTGCGCTTGCCATTGATATCAAAACGGGTGGTCACCAGATCTTTGGCGACAAAATCCGGCTGATAGTTTTCGATTTTGACAGCGCTCTCCGGCACCAACTCAACCTTGCCCAGCTGCCAGGCAACCAGCGCAACCAGAAACAGCAGGGCAAACAACAGGGTCTGTCTGCTCATACCGAGGCCTCGGGCTGATAATCGTCGTGGCCCTGCGCCTGCAAAATGAGGTCACACACCTCGCGCACCGCCCCCACACCACCGCCAAGCCGGGTCACCATATCGGCACGACTCAGCACCAGCGGATGGGCATCGGCCACCGCGATACCCAGGCCGCAGGCGGCCATCACCGGCAGATCGATGGTGTCATCGCCCATATAGGCGGCCTGTTCAGCAGTCAGCCCCAGCTTGGCCAGCAGCGCTTCGAAGTGAGGCAGCTTTTTATCAGCCCCCTGCACCACATGAGCCACCCCCAGGCTTTTCATCCGATCGCTGACGATACGGGAGTTGCGCCCGGTGATGATGGCGATCTCGATCCCGGCATTGAGCAGTGCTCGCATGCCCGCGCCATCGCGGGTGCAGAAGGTTTTCAGCTCTTCGCCGTTGTTTCCCATGTAGATGAGGCCGTTGGAGAGCACCCCGTCCACATCGCACACCAGCAGGCGGATTTGCGCCGCCTTCTCAAACTGGCTGCGCGTCACCGGACCATAGAGGGTCGGTACGTTTTGCATCAAATTACTCCGGCTTTCAGCAGGTCGTGCATGTTGAAGGCGCCGAGCGGGCGCTTGTCACCATCCACCACCAGTAATCCGTTGATTTTTCTCGTTTCCATCAGCTTGACGGCTTCTGCAGCCATCATCTCTGGGCCTACGGTAACACAGTTGGCCGTCATCACACGGCTGATGGGGGTGTGATGGATATCGATCTGCTGGTCAAGAATGCGGCGCAGGTCGCCATCGGTAAAGAGCCCGGCCAGCAGGCCATTGCCATCGACCACAGCCGTCATACCGAGCCCCTTGCGGCTCACTTCCAGCAGCGCCTGGCTGATGGTGGCATCTATCCCTACCCGGGGCAACAGCTCACCGCTGTGCATCAGGTCGCCGACCCGCAGCAACAGACGCTTACCAAGGGAACCGCCCGGGTGAGAGAGGGCGAAGTCATCGGCGGTAAAACCTCGCGCTTCCAGCAGAGCCACCGCCAGGGCATCGCCCATCACCAGGGTTGCCGTGGTGCTGGAAGTGGGTGCCAGACCCAGCGGGCAAGCCTCTTTCTCCACCTTGATGCACAGGTGCACGTTGGCCTCTTTGGCCATGGTGGAGGCGGGATTGCCGGTCATGCAGATGAGCGGAATGCCGCGGCGCTTGAGTACCGGCAGCAGGGCCAGGATTTCGTCGCTCTCACCGGAGTTGGAGATGGCGATGATAAGGTCGCCACTGGAGATCATCCCCAGATCGCCGTGACTCGCTTCCCCCGGGTGAAGGAAGAAGGCCGGGGTGCCGGTGCTGGCGAGGGTGGCGGCGATCTTGCTGCCGATATGGCCCGATTTGCCCATGCCGGTGACCACTATCTTGCCACCGCAGCGCAGCACCATTTCGCACGCCTTGTCGAAGGCGTCGTTCAGATACTGATATAGTCCATCAATGGCTTGCTTTTCTGTGTCCAGTACCGCGCGGGCACTGCGACGAAAATCGAACAGTTCAGACATTTTCTCAGGCTTTACAGACATAAAGACACAGCTCCGGGCCGAAATTAGCTGCGGGATTATAAAAAAGTCTGCCCGGATAAGCGAATCGGATGGCAAGTCCCGCTCTCAATGACGCACTTTGTTACAGAAAACTGTCGTGCAAATGGGCTTGCAGCCTGTTCAATAGTTGTTCCTTGCTGTTGCTTAGACCTAGACTACCCCATAAAATTCGCACCTCATTTACACCGGATGGACAATTGTTTGAACAATGACCTGATCACCATCTCCGATCTGACCTTCAGTCACGGAGATCGGCTGTTGTATGACGGGATCAACCTGACCATTCCTCGTGGCAAGGTAACCGCCGTCATGGGCCCGAGCGGCATCGGTAAAACCACCCTGCTTCGGCTGATCGGTGGCCAGCTCAAGCCGGAGTCCGGTCACATTCTGTTTGACGGGGAAGATATCCCCACCCTCTCCCGTTCGCGCCTCTATGAAGTGCGCAAACGGATGAGCATGCTGTTCCAGAGCGGCGCCCTGTTTACCGGCATGACGGTCTACGACAACGTGGCCTTCCCGCTGCGGGAGCACTCCGGCCTGCCGGAGGAGCTGATCCACACCATCGTCATGATGAAACTGCAGGCGGTGGGCTTGCGCGGCGCAGCGAAACTGATGCCCTCCGAGCTCTCCGGCGGCATGGCGCGCCGAGCGGCGCTGGCACGGGCCATCGCCCTTGACCCCGACCTCATCATGTATGACGAGCCCTTCGTCGGGCAGGATCCCATCACCATGGCGGTGCTAGTCAAGCTGATCAAGGAGCTGAACGATGCCCTCGGTATCACCTCAGTCATCGTCACCCACGATGTGAAAGAGGTGCTGAGCATCGCCGATTACGCCTACATCATTGCCAATCGCAAGGTGGTGGCGCACGGTACGCCGGATCAGCTGCGCGAGGAGCACAATCCCGAAGTCGAGCAGTTCCTCAAAGGATTGCCCGATGGTCCTGTTCCGTTTCATTTTCCGGCAGGCGATCTGCTACAGGATCTCTGATGTTGATAAGTCAAATAAGCAAGCTGGGGCGGGTCGGAGTGCGGTTTATCAGCTCCGTCGGTCGCGCCACCATCATGTTGTTCCATGCGCTGGCGGGCAAACCCGAGCCGCGCAAGCACTTCCCGCTGCTTGTCCAGCAGTTGTATGTGGTGGGCGTACAGTCGGTGGCCATCATTCTGGTCTCCGGCCTGTTCATCGGCATGGTGCTCTCGCTGCAGGGTTACAACGTATTGAAGGATTTCGGCGCCGAGCAGAGCCTGGGGCCGCTGGTCTCCCTCTCCCTGCTGCGGGAGCTGGGTCCTGTGGTCACTGCGCTGCTGTTTGCCGGCCGTGCCGGTTCGGCCCTGACCGCTGAAATCGGCCTGATGAAGGCCACCGAGCAACTTTCAAGCCTCGAGATGATGGCGGTCGACCCACTGCGCCGGGTGGTTGCCCCCCGCTTCTGGGCTGGCGTCATCAGCATGCCGCTGCTGGCCTTTATGTTCAGCCTGATCGGTATCTTCGGCGGCAAGCTGGTCGGTGTGGACTGGCTCGGCGTGGACGAAGGGGGCTTCTGGTCTGCCATGCAGGCCTCCGTCGACTGGCATGAAGACATCATGCAGGGCGCCATCAAGAGCCTGATTTTCGCCCTAGTGGTCACCTGGATTGCGCTCTTTAACGGCTATGATGCCAAGCCGACCTCGGCCGGGATCAGTCAGGCCACGACCCGAACTGTGGTCCACTCATCCCTCGCCGTGCTCGGCCTGGATTTTATACTCACTGCAGTCATGTTTGGATAAGGTAAAGATGAAGTTCAGCAAAGTAGAATTCCTGGTCGGCACCTTCATGCTGGCTGGCATCGGTGCCATTCTGGCACTGGCCCTGCAAGTGGCCGGTTTGAGCTTCAAACCGGAAGGAGAAACCTATACCCTGCGCGCGCATTTCGATAATATCGGCGGCCTGAAAGTCCGTTCGCCGGTCAAGGTCGGCGGCGTGGTGGTAGGCCGGGTCAGCGACATCGTACTGGACCCGAAAACCCAGGTGCCCGAAGTGACCCTGATGATGCAAAAGAGCGCTGGCGAGTTCGCCGATACCAGTTCCCTCTCCATCCTCACCTCCGGTCTGCTCGGCGAGCAGTACATCGGTCTGGCCCCCGGCTTCAGCGATGAGGAGATGGGCACCGAGATGCTCAAGGATGGCGACCTGATTGAAGACACCAAATCCGCCATCGTGCTGGAAGATCTGATTGGCAAGTTCCTCTACAGCCAATCCTCCGACAGCAAATCAGACAGCAAGAAGGAGTAATCATGTTCAAGAAAATCGCCCTGCTGCTGGGTCTGATGACCAGCATGCTCTTTTCCCTGTCTGCCCAGGCCGCAGTCGATGCCACCGACCCCAACGCGCTGGTGGATCAGGCGGCCAAGCAGACCTTTGCCCGCCTGAAGGCCGATCAGGCCCAGGTGAAAAGCAATCCGGATCACCTGCGGGTGATCATCCGCGAAGAGCTGCTGCCCTATGTGGACAACCGCTTCGCCGCCTACAAGGTGCTTGGCAACCAGATTAAAGAGACCACCGAAGCGCAGCGCAATGCCTTCGTCGAGGTGTTCACCGAGTACATGGTGAGCTCCTACGCCGATGCGCTGGCCCATTTTGACAAGCAGACCGTCAAGGTCGAGCCGGGCAAGGCTCCCAGCGGCAATATCACCGCCGTCAACGTCAGCGTGAAAGAGGCCGGCAAGCCGGACATCTTCCTCGAGTTCAAGCTGCGCAAGAACAACAAGACCGGCGAGTGGAAAGCCTTCGACATGGTGGCAGAGGGGATCAGCCTGCTCTCCGCCAAACAGAGCGAGCTGGGCGGTTTGATCCGCCAGAACGGCATCGATGCGGTGATCGCCCAGTTGCGCGCCCACAATGCCAAGCCGTTGGTGCTCAAGTCATGAGACTGAGCGGCGAGCTGCAGGCGGCTCAGGTGATTGAGCTGTGGCAACGGCGGGCTGACTGGTGGCAGGAAGACCAGATCGAGCTCGGCGACGTGACCACGCTGGATTCCGCCGGGCTGGCCCTGCTGGTCAAATGGGCCAAAGCCGTATTAGCGCGAGGCGCCACACCGCAATTGGTGGGCGCCTCCAGTGATTTCTATACCCTGGCCAACCTCTACGGGGTGGCCGGGCTGTTTCAGTCAACCCCGCTCACAACTGAGGACGCATAATGCAAGTCTCTGAAATTGAAGCGATACTCCTTGAGGCTCTGCCATTGTCCGAAGTCCATGTCAAAGGGGACGGTAGTCACTACCAAGTGATCGCCGTCGGTGACATGTTTGACGGCATGAGCCGGGTCAAGAAGCAGCAGGCCATCTATGCCCCGCTGATGGACAAGATCGCCAGCAACGCCATTCACGCCCTCTCCATCAAGGCGTTCACCGACGCCGAGTGGAAACGCGAACGTAAATTCCTATTGCCCTCCTGATTTGGTAACGAAGTAAAAAATGGACAAATTCAAAATCGATGGTCGTTGTACTCTCAACGGCGAAGTGACCATCTCCGGCGCCAAAAACGCCGCGCTGCCGATCCTGTTCGCAACCCTGCTCTGTGATGAAGAGGTACACCTCTCCAACGTGCCGCGCCTGAAAGATGTGGGCACCACCATCAAGCTGCTGGAGATGCTGGGCGCCACCACCAAAGTCAACGGCAACGTCACCGTGCTGACCGGTGCGGTCAACAACCACGTCGCCCCCTACGAGCTGGTGAAGACCATGCGCGCCTCCATTCTGGCGCTGGGCCCGCTGGCTGCCCGTTTCGGCGCCGCTGATGTCTCCCTGCCCGGCGGTTGCGCCATCGGTGCCCGTCCGGTCAACCTGCACGTCCACGGCCTGCAGCTGATGGGTGCCAAGATCACCATCGAAGATGGTTACATCAAGGCCCGTGTCGATGGCCGCCTGAAAGGCGCTCACATCCTGATGGATATGGTCTCCGTGACCGGTACCGAAAACCTGATGATGGCTGCGACCCTGGCTGATGGCCGCACCGTGATCGAAAACGCCGCGCGCGAGCCGGAAGTGGTCGATCTGGCCAACTTCCTCAATACCCTGGGTGCCAAGATCCAGGGGGCGGGTACCGACACCCTGACCATCGATGGTGTCGAGCGCCTGCACGGCGGCAACTACAGCGTGCAGCCTGACCGCATCGAAACCGGAACCTTCCTGGTGGGCGCGGCGGTCACCGGCGGCAAGATCACCTGCCGCAAGACCGACCCGACCCTGCTGGAAGCGGTACTGGTCAAGCTGGAAGAGGCTGGTGCACTGATTGAGAAGGGTGAAGACTGGATCACCCTCGACATGACTGGCCGCACCCTCAAGCCGGTCACCATCAAGACTGCCCCCTACCCGGCCTTCCCGACCGACATGCAGGCACAGTTCACCGTGCTGAACGCCGTTGCCAAAGGCACCGGCATGGTCACCGAGACCATCTTCGAGAACCGCTTCATGCACGTTCCCGAACTGGTACGGATGGGTGCAGACATCGAACTGCAGGGCAATGTGGCGATCTGCCGTGACACCGAGCAGCTCAAGGGTGCCCAGGTGATGGCGACCGATCTGCGCGCCTCCGCCAGTCTGGTGCTGGCCGGCTTCGTGGCCGAAGGCTCCACCATCGTCGACCGTATCTATCACATCGACCGTGGCTACGAAGACATCGAGCAGAAGCTGCAGGGTCTGGGCGGCCGCATCGAGCGCATCAAGGGCTGATAGCCCACTGATCGCAGGCCGATAAAAAGGCCCCCTCGCTAATGCAAGGGGGCCTTTTTACATTCATCTGGGCTGCCGAGATTCAATGCGGTCGAGAGTGGTCCATATCGTGTCAGGCTATTTACCAGCCCCCTGGCGGCCAACGTTCATTGGCTCGAGACTCGCCAAAGAACCAAAAAAGTGGGGTGACATGTCCATGTCACCCCCTCGCAAATAGCATGTTCCATATTGGAGTCCGGCCACGCCAGGTCTCTGTTTCACTTTCCGATAGTTCGCGACCCATCTTAAGTGCGCGCCAATTGCAGCAATGCAACCGGCCAGCTACCCGTTACAACCTTCGTCCACACGGCAGACAAGCCGCCGTGTTTGTCCTTGCAACTGAAATATTACGCATAAAAACAAAATAAAAAACGTTTTTATGCTAATTCCATTCACATCAGAGTACAAAAAACAGCCTTATCATCACCACTAAATTGTTATAAAACAGAAAGATAGATTCATGCATGGTTATTCACCCGCAAAGGGCATCAGCAATGGCTTACAAGGCTTTGCGAGATCTCGCACAAAAAATGGCTGCCTTACAGCCAACGGCGCAGGGGCAACCAGTCACTCAGGCGAGCTATCAGTCGCCTTGGCCACCCCTCGGGTTTGCGCGGCAATCCACCGGCCTGCTCCTGCCAGCGAGCCAGCCACGTTCGCAGCGCCTCGCAGATCGGCAGGCAGTGCAGATGCAGCATCAGTTCGGTATTGAGAAACAGCGAGCGGGGATCGAGATTAAGGCTGCCAAACAGCGCCCGCTCCTTCCCCAGCAGGATCAGCTTGGCGTGCAGGCTGCCGTGACCATGATCAAACTCGGCGACCCGGATCCCGCGGCGCAGCAACCAGCCGAGATAGCGCTGATAGGCGCCATAGACCAGCGGCACATCGGTGCTGGCCAGCGAGTTGGTGAGAATGTCGATGGCGACCCCCTGCTGGCGTAGCCGCGCCAGACGGTGCCGAAACCCGCGAGTAAGGATGAGGTAAGGGGTCACCAACCCCAGCGAGCCGGGATTGTCAGCCAGCTGGCGCCAGAGCTGACGGGCGGTGGTGGGACGGGAGATGAGCCCCTTGCCGGGACGGTCGAACCACACCTCTGCCCGCCCCTCGTGCCACTGCAGCGGTACATCGCTCTCGTCAAACAGCGCCGCGGGCAGATCATAGACCGTCGCCACCGCCGGATCCGTCATGGTGAACAGGAAGTCGTTGACCACCTCTATTTCGGCGGGCAGCAGCTCGCGGCGCAGCAGATGGCGGATGGGGTGACTCCAGCGGCTGTGCCAGAACTGCTCGAACCCCTGCGCCATCTGCTGGCACAGCCCCCCCTGACAGGCGAGATCGAGATCCACGAAGGGGGCTTGCGGATCCAGACCGAAGTAGCGATCGCCTATGTTGCGCCCGCCGATCAGCGCCAGCTTGCCATCCACCAGCAGCAGCTTGTTGTGCATCCGGTGGTTGATGCGGCGAAAGCTGAGCAGCCCCTCCAGCAGCAGTGCCAGCGGGCGCCAGCCCCGCAGCCAGAAGGGGTTGAACAGCCGCACTTCGATCCCGGGGTAGTGAGCCACCATCTCCAGAAAGCGGTTGTCACCGGCATAGAGATCATCCACCAGCAGCTGTACCTTGACGCCACGCCGGGCGGCGTGAAGCAGCTCGCTCAGCAGCAGCTTGCCGCTGCTGTCCTCCTCCCAGCTGTAGTACTGCGCCTGGATCCGCTCGCGGGCATGGCGGATCCAGTGACAACGCACCTTGAGCGCCAGCTGGGGATCGTCGATCAGGGCAAAGGATCCGGGGATCATGGTGTCATCCTGCTGTCATGGCCGGGTGTCATAACGCTGGCGAGCCTCTTCACATATTCAAAAGGAGTTGCTGATGGAACTGCATGATACCCCGATGTTGCGCTATCTGGGCCAGCTCAGCCAGCCAGATCTCATCCCGGCCACCGGCCCTGCTCACTGGTTTTTGCAACACAGGGACGGTGGCTGGCAATTGCCGACCGTGCAGGCGACCCTGCCGGTCAACCGGCTCAGGGCTGAGCCGCTTCGATAGCGGCAGCCTTGCCCTCGATCTGGGGCAGGCTGAAACGATAGGCCACGTAGTACTTGTAGATGGTGCCGACATAGTTGATCGGCCCCTGTCCGACTTCGTTGGCCACCAGCTGATCCACGTTACCGAACCAGACGTTGGGATCGAGTCCCAGTTTCTCCGCCTTGCCTCGCAGCGCCTGCACCCGGTTCGGCCCAGCGTTGTAGGCGGCGAGGGCAAACAGGTGGCGGTTGAGCCGATCCAGCTTGGGATCATTGAAGTAGGTATCGAGGATCAACCGCATGTAGCGGCAGGCGGCCTCCACATTTCCCTCCAGCGTGGTGAGTCTGGCGCCGTTGATGCCGACTTCCCGCCCCGTACTGGGCAGCAACTGCATGAGGCCCACGGCCCCCTTGGGCGAGCGCGCCTTGGGATTGAGGCCGGACTCCTTGTAGCCAAGCGCCGCCAGCATCAGCCAGTCGAGATCGTATTGATTGGCGTACTTCTCCAGCACCTTGCGAATGGTCGCGAGGCGCCCCATAGGATCCGGCGCCAGGATATTGCTCATCTGATCGCTGCGAACCAGCAAGCGGCGCAGGGTCATGTCGCTGTAGAGGCTGTTGCGGCTGACGCTCGCCAGATAGCCATTGACCGCTTTCAGCAGCTCGGGGCTGTTCTTGCGCAGCGCCCAGCCACTGGTGCCGTTGCTGCGCAGGGGGATCAACTTGTGAGCCTTGAGACCGGAGATCATGCCACTCAGCCAGATCCGCCCCTTGTAGCTGTCGGTCACCGTCAGGGGAATAATGCCGGCGGCCACCATCTCCAGCAGATCGCCATCCTGTAGATATTCGGGCACCGTCTCGATATAGACGGGGGGCAGCCCCAACTCGCGAAACAACCAGTTGAGCTGGCGCAAGCTCTCGTAGTAGCTGGAGCTGGCCCGCACCCAGACCCGCCTGCCGGAGAGCTGGGTAATGCGGCTGAAGGCGGGCAGGCTGTTCTGGCTAACCACCCACTCCTCGATGGAAGAGATGAGCGGCCGGGAGAAGGCCACCTGTTCACGCCGGGTCGGGGTCACCGTCATGGTCGCCGCCACCAGATCCCCACGCCCCTCGGTCAGATAGTCCAGCAGCTTGTCCTGCCGCACCGGGATGTAGACCACCTTGAGTTTGACCTTCTCTTTAGCGAGATAGGTGTTGTTCAGCCAGCGCTCGAATCCTTGCAGCTGATTGACCAGAATGCCGTACTGGGTGCCGCGATCGAGAAAATAGAAACCGCGCTCATAGACCACCAGAGCCCTGAGTTCGCGCTTTTGCAGAATGCTTTCGAGGTCCCCGGGTTGGGGCAAACGCACCGGCTTGAGCTCAGCCGCCAGCAGGGAAAAACAGCAGAGGGCCAGCAGAGCCCAAATCCAGCGTCGCATCACGATGGCTGCCCCTGTGCTGAGGTCACGCCTGCTGCCTGTTGGCAGCACGGATCACGATAGAGGGTGGGATTGGGGGCAGAGATCCATCGCTGCGTCATGATATTTACGCCTTCTGTTGGCCGACTCGCGCCGGGCAAAACGTCTGTGGGATAGAGTAACTATAGAACGCCGACCCACAGCAGAAGGGTCAACACGGCAGGCAAACCTGCCGCGTTATCAGACAACTCAGATAGAGCGGGCCCGCATTTCGAAAATCAGTTTTTCGGCGGTGCAGGTGAATTGCAGGCGGGCTTTCAGGATCACGCCGTTGGCGCCCTGGGTCAGTTCGCTGCTCACTTGAGCTTCGGCGGTGACCTGTTTGGCAAGTGCTTCATAGGCAGCCAGCTTGGCGCGGGCATCCGCCTCGGCCGCGGCTTCAATAACCAGCTCCATCACATCGTCGCCTTCGCCGATGATGGTGCCGATCTCGGCAAAACAGCCGCAGCTGTCACAGGTTTCGTTCAGTTCAACTTTCTCGTCTACAGACATTTTCTACTCCTACTGCTTATTTCGGATGATTTGCGTCGTCACGCATCGCCTTGCGAAAATCTTTGATGGCGGTCCCCAGATCCTCACCTGCACTGGCAAGACGCTTGCTGCCGAAGACCAGCACAACGACCAGCAAGAGGATCAGCATATGCCAGATATGAATTCCACCGAGTCCCATAGGGATACTCCCTCACAAAGAGATATCTGTTACTTGTATCAAAATAGAGCGCAGGGATTGTTGGGCAAAATCAAGGCAGGTGCAAGTGAGCAAATAAATCATAGCCAAAAAATAGGGCGACCCTGAGGTCGCCATATTGATTGTGCTACATGCCCCCTCAACCGCTACATCCTGTACCAGTGGTTCATGCGAACCTGAGACCATTCGAGGATAAGATCGCCAAGATATGAAAACAAATGGTATAAATTCATCTTAGAATTGAAGAGGATTCATATCATGCTGCTGGAACAACTGGGTCGCATCGACCTAAATTTGCTGATTATCCTGCAGGTATTGCTGGAAGAGCGCAACGGCAGCAAGGCGGCACGCCGCCTTCATCTGAGCCAGTCCGCGGTCAGTAAAGCCCTCGGCCGTCTGCGCGATACCTTCAATGATCCCCTCTTCATCCGATCTGCCTACGGGCTGGAACCCACCGGCCGTGCCCTTGCACTGCAGCAGCAGTTGCAACCCATCCTGCTGTCGCTGGATAACCTGATCCAGCCGCCCGAGTTCGACCCCGCCAGCTCGGAGCGAGAGTTCGTCATCGCCAGCATGGACAGCGCCTTTACCCTGTTTGCCCCGCTCTACCTGAGCGAGCTGAAGCGGCAGGCACCAAGGATCCGCTTGCGTTACGAGGAGTGGACCGAGAACAGTCTGACCGAGATGAGTCAGGGACAGGTGGACATCGCCTTCGCGGTGCGGGAGAACTGCATCAGCTCCGATTATCGGCTCGATACCCTGCCCGACAGCATCTGTCAGCGAGTGCTGGCGGTCGATGACCTCACCTGTCTGGTGCAGCAGCACCACCCCGCGCTGCGAGAGCCCAACTGGAATCTGGAGCACTACCTCAGTTATCCCCATGTGCAGACTTACTGCGAGGGACGGGACCGCTGGATGCTGGATCACAAGCTGGCAGAGCAGGATCTCTACCGGCGTATCGAGGCAACCGTGCCCTCCTTCGAGGCGGCGCTGCGGATGGGGATGCACTCCGACATGATAGTGACCCTCTCCAGGCTCTACGCTCGCCACGCTACCCAGGTCTATCCGCTGTTGCAGCTGCCGCTGCCCATCGGGTTGGACAGCATCTCCCATCTGCTCATCTGGCATCAGCGTCACAGCGAGGATCCGGGCCACCGCTGGCTGCGGGAATTGCTGCTCTCCCTCATCATGAGCAAACTGGAACCCGCAGCGACCACTCACGAGTGACGACACGCCCTCTCGGCAGGAAGAAAAGAACGGGGCTCTGCGTAGCCCCGTTTCATTCACTTCAAGATGTAAACCGCTCAGCCTTGGCCGGTCACTGCCAGATAGTGATGTACCCCGTCCAGCAGCATCTGGACCGAGATCATCACCAACAGCATACCCATCAACCGCTCCACCGCAGTGAGTCCCCGCTCACCCAGCAGCTTGTTGAATACCTCGTAGAACATCAGGATCACCGCGCTGGCAGCCCAGGCCATAAAGAGCGCCAGCGACCAGTCCACCATCCGGCTGGGCTCCTGATTGGCCAGCAGCATCAAGGAGGCGAGGATCGAGGGACCGGCGATCATCGGGATCGCCATCGGCACCAGGAAGGGCTCCTCGCCCGCCGCCAGCCCGGTCACGCCCCCCTCACTCGGGAAGATCATCTTGATGGCGATCAGGAACAGGATGATGCCCCCCGCAATGCTGACCGCCTCCTGCCGCAGGTTGAGGAAACCGAGGATCTGCTGACCGACGAACAGGAACAGCATCATGATGGCCAGCGAGAAGAGCAGCTCGCGCACCATCACCTTGCGGCGCCGCTTGGGATCGATATGACGCAGGATAGAGAGGAAGACCGGCAGGTTGCCCAGCGGGTCCATGATCAGAAACAGCATGACTGCGGCAGAGAAAGTATCCATACAACGCCCGGGCTACGCCCTGAATAGGGAAAAGAGAGGGGGCGAAATATAGCAAAGGGCGAAGAATTGAGCGAGCGCCATGATGCGCTCGCAGCGGGATTAACCGTGGTTGCAGATCTTGTCGGCGCGGGTCTGGAAACCCTCAGCCGAGTCGATGAATTTGCCGCGAGCGGCCAGAAAGTCGATCAGCGCTTCCGCATCCATCTCGCTGGCGCTGCAGGTATGAAAACGGGCCTCGGCACCGAACCGCTCGGCCATCGCCTGTTTCAGGCTGGCACGGGTAAATTGCCCCCCTTGTGCCAGCATCATCTCCATCACTTCGTGACCATGAACCGATTGCGACATCTCTCACCTCAATAATGAACATATTTAATGCCAATTAAATATCTCCCCGCCCGGAGGGATCTTGATATAGGCCAATAAATTGCGCATTACCTGGTCAGGGGAGTGGTCACCGCCACCGCTTTGTCGATAATGTGGCAACCCGCGTCAGGGATCGCTACACTGGCGCCCCTTTTTGGCCATCGCAGACAATGTATAAGGATATTGGCGTCATGCTGTTCCATGGAGAGGCTCTCAAGCCCTGGCAGATCTGGACCCGCCGACCACTTTGGCTCAAGACCCTGATCGGCATGCTGACGGGGGTGGTTCTGGGCGTCGGCTTTGAAGAGCAAGCCCTGCTGCTCAAGCCCCTTGGCGTCTTGTTCGTCAACACCATCCAGATGCTGATGGTGCCTCTCATTTTCTGTTCGGTCATCGCCGGCCTCACCTCGCTGCTCAAGGGCAAGGCCCTCGACCGCATCGGCAGCAAGGCGATTTGTCTCTACTTCTTCTCGACCGCCATCGCCATCTGCATCGGCCTGATGATGGGCTGGCTGCTGGAGCCCGGCATGGGTGCCGACATGGGGCCCCATCAGCGACTCGGTGTGGCAACCCAACCCACCCTGGCCAGCGTGCTGAGCCATCTGGTGCCGAGCAACCCGGTACAGGCGATGGTGGATGGCAAGATCCTGCAAGTGATCGTCTTTGCAGTGGCGTTGGCGGTCGCCCTCAACGCCAGCGGTCGCCGTGGCCGCCCCGCCATCCTCTTCTTCACCTCGTTGGCCGAGGGGATGTTCAAGCTGACCCAGATGGTGATGGCGCTCGCCCCTTACGGTGTCTGCGCCCTGATGGCCTGGATGACCGGCAAATACGGCCTCGACCTGCTGCTGCCGCTGCTCAAGGTGATCGGCGCCGTCTACCTCGGCTGTCTGCTGCACGTGCTCGGGGTCTACAGCGGCCTGCTGCTCCTGCTGGCACGGCTCAATCCTTTGCACTACTTCAAGAGCATCGTTGATGCCCAGGCGGTTGCGTTTACCAGCAGCTCGAGCAGCAGTACCCTGCCCATCAGTCTGGCCTGTGCCGAGAAGCGGCTGGGAGTCTCCCCCGCCATCACTGCCAAGGTGCTGCCCATCGGCGCCACCATCAACATGGATGGCACCGCCCTCTATCAGGGAGTGACTGCGCTGTTCGTGGCTCAGGCATTCGGTGTGGATCTGCACATGGTCGATTACCTGACCATCATCAGCATCGCTACCCTGGCCAGTATCGGTACCGCTGGCACCCCGGGCACCGGGTTGATGCTGCTGACCCTGACCCTGACGGCGGTGGGCTTGCCGCTGGAAGGGGTGGCACTGATTGCAGGCATTGACCGGATCCTCGACATGGCGCGCACCACGGTCAACGTATCGGGGGATATTCTGGTGTCGGTGCTGATCGCCCGCAGCGAAAACGAGCTGGATCTGGCGACCTATCACGATGCTAGCGCAGGAGAAGATATCGAGTTCCCGCCGCGCTAGCGGAAGAAAGATCAGCTGTCGTGGGGATCGTGATGACAGCGCCAGCAAACGTCGAAGTTGGCGCCGTTCTCCTCCCCGCACTGGCCGCACAGCCAGCCGTTACCCTGACGCTGCTGGTAACGCTCGATGACCCGTCCTGCCTTGCTGCGATCCTCGGCCCGCACCATCAGGGTCACCTGCAACATGTCGACCGGCAGTTCGCCAAGGGCGCCCGACAGCCCCTCGCCATTGAGGCGCACCAGCACCCCTTCTGCCTCCAGCGCCCCTTTCAACGCGTGCGCTTCCAGGGTGTGTGAGGCGCGATAGAGATTGATCCAGTTATCCATAGCTCCCCCTTACAACAACTTGTCGATGCCAAACTCGGCGCCGTTATCAATCATGAAATCGATGAATGCCCGCAACTTGCGCGGCATCAGTTGCCGCTCTGGAAACAGCAGATATATGGGCACCCTGGGTTGCTGCCACTCTGGCAGCAGGATCACCAGCTCGCCGCTGGCCAGCTCATCCTGACAGAGCATAGCGGGTAACGAGGCCAACCCCAGCCCCGCCTTCGCAGCCTCCCGGGCACAGGTAATATTATTGACCCGAAAACGGGATGGGGGGTCAACCAGCACCTCTCTACCATCCAGCTCGAAGCACCAGTGAGAGGCGAGAAACCCGCTGCTCACCGTCACCCGCTCGTGGTTGGCCAGATCCTCCGGCCGCTCGATGACCGGGCTGCGGGCCAGATAGTCCGGGCTGGCACAGAGCAACCTTCCGGTGCTCCAGAGTCGGCGCGCAGCCAGATTGGAGTCGCTCATGTCGCCAATCCGCACCACCGCATCCAGCCCTTCGCTGATAGGGTCCACCACTCGATTGGTCAGCTCCAGCTCCACCTGCAAGGCGGGATAGGCCTGCAAAAACTTGGCGACCAAGCGCCCAACCACCAGTTGCCCCGTCTCGATAGGCACCGCCAGTTTGAGCGTGCCGGTTACCTCCTGCTGGCTGGCGCTCAGCATGAGCTCGGCTTCGGTCAGGGCATCGACCGCCTTGCTACAGTGCAGGTAGTACTTCTCCCCTTCCTCGGTCAAAGTGAGCTGACGAGTGGAGCGATAGAGCAGACGCACTCCGAGCCGCTGTTCCAGTTCGGCGATGCGGCGGCTGACCATCGCCTTGGTCATCCCCAGCTCGCGGGCGGCCCCCGTAAACGAGCCCTTGTCGACGATACGCACCAGAATTAACGCGGCATTGAGATCCATTGTTGCACCAGTGAAACTGTATATCTCGTGAACCAATACTAATCGAAACAGTTGACCAGTGTTAGCCTGCGCCCCTTAAGTTCAGGAATCACAAAAATGAGTCAACACAAAAAAATTCCCCTGCTGGCAGCCATGATATTGGCGCTGCTCGGTCTGCTGTTCGCCGGTTACTGGTATCTTCACGGCCGCTATTTTGAAAGCACCGACAACGCCTATCTGCAAAGTGAAGTGACCGGGATCAGCTCCAAGCTGCCCGGCTATATCCGCGAAGTGCTGGTCACCGACAACCAGCCGGTCAAAGCGGGCCAACTAATAGCCCGTCTCGATGATCGCGAATACAAAACCAGGGTCGCGGAGGCCGAAGCCGACCTGCGCCTCAATCAGGCGACGGCCGAAAATCTGGCCGCCACCCGCACCCAACAACTGAGCCTGATCCAGCAGGCCGAGGCCAAGCTCGCCTCCGCCAACGCCGAACAGCTGCGCGCCAGCCAGCAGGTCAACCGGATCAGTCAGCTCAACCAGCGCCACTACAGCTCGCAAGACAGTCTGGACGAGGTGCGTGCCGGCCTGCAGGTCAATCAGGCGCAAGCCCGGGAGGCCCAAGCCGCCCTGCAGGCGGCACGTGAACGACTGCTGGTACTGGATGCCGAGCGCAAACAGAATCTGGCCAAGCTGGCATTGAGCGAAGCACAACTGGAGCAGGCCAAGCTGGAGCTCGGCTACACCGAACTGCGGGCACCGGCCGACGGCATCATCGGCAAGCGCAGCCTGCGGGAAGGGCTCTACGTCCAGTCCGGTATGCAGGTCGCCAGCCTGGTGCCGCTACAGCAGGTGTGGGTCGAGGCCAACTTCAAGGAGACCCAGCTCGCCCATATGCAGCCGGGCCAGAAGGTCGAAGTGGTGCTCGATGCCTACCCGGATCAACCGGTCGAGGGGATCATCGACAGCCTGGCCCCGGCCACCGGTGCCAAGTTCGCCCTGCTGCCACCGGAGAATGCTACCGGCAACTTCACCAAAATCGTGCAGCGGGTACCGGTGAAGATCCGCATCCCCGAGCCAGGCCCGCTGGCAGGCAAGCTGCTGCCGGGTCTCTCCACCGAAGTGATCGTGGATACCCGCACTCCTGAGCCCGTGGTGGCTGCCAACTGATGGAACCCATTCCACGTCGCAACTGGATCGCGGTCATGGGGGGGCTTATCGGCGCCTTCATGGCCATCCTCGATATCCAGATCACCAATGCCTCCCTGAAGGATATTCAGGGGGCCCTGTCGGCCACCCTGAGCGAAAGCTCCTGGATCTCCACCTCCTATCTGGTGGCGGAGATGATCGCCATCCCCCTGAGCGGCTGGCTGAGCCGGGGGCTGAGCGTGCGCCGCTACCTACTCTGGACCACCAGTGCGTTTATCGCCGCCTCCGTGCTCTGCTCGTTCAGCTGGAACCTCACCAGCATGATCGTCTTCCGGGCGCTGCAGGGCTTCACCGGCGGGGCGCTGATCCCGATGGCCTTCTCCCTCATCGTCACCCTGTTGCCGCTACAAAAGCGGGCCACCGGCATGGCGCTGTTTGGCCTCTGTGCCACCTTCGCCCCCGCCATCGGTCCGACCCTCGGCGGCTGGCTCACCGAGCAGATGTCGTGGCACTACATCTTCTATCTCAACGTGCCGCCGGGACTGCTGGTGATGGCCATGCTGGCCCACGGGCTGGATAAAAAACCGGTGGACTGGGCCGTGATCAAGCGGGTAGACCTCATCGGGATTGTCACCATGGCACTTGGCCTCGGCCTGCTGGAGGTGGTACTGGAAGAGGGCAATCGGGAAGACTGGTTCGGCTCAAGTTTCATCGTGCGACTGGCGGTCATCTCGGCAGTGGCGCTGGTGTTCTTCGTCATCAGCCAGCTGATCCGCCGTCACCCGCTGGTCAATCTGCGGTTGCTGCACAACCCGCGCTTCGCGCTGGCCTGCTTCGCCTATCTGATCCTCGGCATGGCGTTGATGGGCTCCATCTATGTGCTGCCGCTCTACATGACCCAGATCCACAACTACAACGCGCTGGAGATCGGCGAAGTCCTGATGTGGATGGGGCTGCCGCAACTGCTGGTGCTACCGCTGGTGCCCAAACTGACCCACAAGATAGACCCGCGCTATCTGGTGAGCTTCGGCTTCCTTATCTTCGCCGTCAGCTGCTTTATGAACGTCAACATGAGTGCCGACTACGCCGGGCCGCAGCTGATCCAGTCGCTTATCGTGCGGGCGCTGGGGCAGCCCTTCATCATGGTGCCGCTCTCCCTGGTCGCCACCGCCAGCCTGAGCCACGACGAGATCCCCTCCTCCTCGACCCTGCTCAACGTACTGCGCAACCTCGGTGGCGCGTTCGGTATCGCCATCATCGCGACCCTGCTCGACAACGATACCCGCACCCATGTGCTGCAAATTGGCAGCACTCTGGCCGCCAGCAGTATCGAGGGGCAGAGCTATCTGCTGCAACTGGCCCAGAGCATGATGGCGCAGGGTTCAGGCCCCGAGATTGCTCAGCAGCAAGCCCACGCCATGCTGGCCAACACCATCAACCGGGAAGCAGCCATCATGGCCTACAACCAGGTGTTCTACATCATGGGGATCTTCTTGCTGATCGCCAGCGGCCTGATGCTGTTGCTCAAATCCCCCGCCCCACGGGCTGCGGATGCCGAACCGCTAGAGGCGTGAAAAACGCCGGGCATAAAACGAAAAACGGGCCAATGCCCGTTTTTCTTTATCTGTTACCTGTACTCCACCACGTGGTGTTATCCCGCCAGCGAGCCCGCAATCAGGAATTGTGCCGCAAAATAGCTGCTCATCACCCAAGCGCGGGCGTGGGGAAAGGGGCGGCGGAAGCGATCGAGCGCCAGCATGCTGTCGGAGAAGAGGAACATCAGTGCCCCCACCAACGCAGCGGCAGAACCGGCAGTGAGAGAGGCGTGCCAGGCACCGGCGGCCACCCAGGCCATGCCGATAATCACCAGCATGTAGCAAAAGACCGGGATCCGCATCTCCCCAAGCTTGCCCCACAACAGGCCAAATACCATGCCGGCAATCAGCAACAGTAGCAAGCCGTCCACCAGATTGAGCAGCAGCGGTCCTTGGGCAAAGCCGACGATATAGCAGAGATGCGCGACAAGAAATGCCGCCAACCCTTGAATGAAGCGATCGCTTGGCAGCATCAGCAGCACATCGCCCGCCAGCGAGAGGCAGAGGCCGAGCAGGATCCAGGCGTGGGAACCGTCGTGGTCATAACTCTGGTAGCCGAACGCCAACGCGATGATAAACAGCATGGTCAGCGGCTTGCTGATATAGAACTGGCGGCTGTCTGAACCGTAGGCCGCACGGATATGCCACCAACCTGAAGCGATGATCAAGAAACTCAATAACATGCCCTGCTCCTCACCTGTTGCTCGCAGTCATACGGCAACCGTTTTTATCATGATGCAGGGTAACAAATTCCCTCCCCCAGTGGCAGGGGTGCTTATCAAATGGACAGACTAAGCCTAAAGTCTAATTGCCGCCCCGAGTGGTTCAGGGCATAAGTGACGGGTCTGGAGGATCACCATGGAAGAAGCTATGAAGAACTATCTGCCCGCCATCGATATCATGATGTGCCATCTGGGGATCAGCTTTGAGCAGGCCTGCGAACAGCTGGGTCTCAGCCAGCAGGAGCAACAGGCACTGGATCAGTTGCAGCAACAGCAGAGCCGAGCCAACTAAGCCCTCCCGTTATTGGATATCATGATGTGCCATCTGGGGATCAGCTTTGAGCAGGCCTGTGAACAACTGGGTCTTAGCCAGCAGGAGCAACAGGCGCTGGATCAGTTGCAGCAACAGCAGAGCCAAGCCAACTAAGCCCTCCCGTTATTGGATATCATGATGCGCTATCTGGGGATCAGCTTTGAGCAGGCCTGTGAACAGCTGGGTCTCAGCCAGCAGGAGCAGCAGGCACTGGATCAGTTGCAGCAACAGCAGAGCCAAACCAACTAGCCCGTTCAAACATGCATACCAAAGAGAAGACCGCCAGCAGGCGGTCTTCTCTTTTAGTATGTGTGATACCCCAGCAAGGCATCATGCAATGCCTGCCAGCAGGCGACTCCAGTTGCGTTTACCAGCGATAAAGCCGTCACGCAGGGCCCGGTACTCCAGTTGCAGCTTGAGGCGGTCATAGCGCGCCAGCGCCTTGCGCTTGCGCAGCTCCAGCAGCCGCTTGCGACTAGCGTAATAGTGTTGCAACTGCTGGCTCAGCTTGTCGTACTCCTCCTGCAGCAGCGCCTGCCACAGTTCGCGATCTTCCTGCTTGCGCAACTTGGCTTGTGCCCGTTTCAGCTGCATCTGCAGCCGGGCTTGTTCGATACGCTCCTCCGGCGAAGATCTGAGATCTCCCGCCAGACCGCACCAGGAGGCGAGCCGGATCAACCACTTGGTCGGATCGAACTGCCACCAGTGAATGCCATTGCGGTAGTCATTCTCGAACAGGTGGTGAAAGTTGTGGTACCCCTCGCCAAAGGTGAAAAAAGCCAGGATGCCGTTATCGCGAGCGGTATTGCGGTCGGTATAGGGCTGACTGCCCCAGATGTGGGCCAGCGAATTGATGAAGAAGGTGGTGTGGTGAGTCATCACCATTCTCAGCACGCCTGCCAACAGCAACATGCCGAGCATATCCCCGTGCCATAGGCCGAGCAGCAGCGGCAGCCCCAGATTGGCCGCCAGCGCCAGCGTCAGATAGTGACGGTGCTGAAACGCGACCACCGGGTTGTTCTGCAGGTCACGCACATTATTGTAATCGCCATAGCGATCTCCCTGATGCTCCCGCAGCATCCAGCCGATGTGGGAATACCAGAAGCCGCGCCCCGCGCTGTAGGGGTCTTTATCGTTGTCATCCACATGACGATGGTGACGGCGGTGATCGGCCGACCAGTGCAGGGCCGAATTCTGCAGCGCCAACGCACCGCCGATGGCAAACAACCACTGCAAAGCGGGGTGCGCCTTGTAGGCCTTGTGCGACCAGAGCCGGTGATAGCCTGCGGTGATGGAGAGACCACTAAGGCAGAACAACAACAGGAAACTGGCCCACTGCCAGAGATCGTAACCGTGGCTCACGCCGTACCAGGGCACGACAATCAACGCCACTATCCCGGAGAGGGAGAACAGCAGGGTATTGGTGAAAATAATGGGGGGTCTGGCCATCTCATTGCATCCTTTCAGCGAACAGCTGTTAGCCATTTTCTATGGTGATTTCCTCACGGTCAATGGTAAAAAAATAGGATACAAACCTGATCCTGAGGCGCCTTCGGGTTATCATTTGTCCTCGTTAAGCTGAAGGTGACTGATTTCGTGGGTATTCGCGCTCAACAAAAAGAAAAAACCCGGCGTACATTGATCGATGCTGCATTCAGCCAACTGTGCGCCAATCGGAGTTTCTCCAATCTCAGCCTGCGGGAAGTCGCTCGCGAAGCGGGTATCGCGCCCACCTCTTTCTATCGCCACTTTCGCGATATGGAGGAACTGGGCCTGACCCTGGTTGACGAAGGAGGCCTTACCCTGCGCCAACTGATGCGCCAGGCACGCCAGCGCATTGCCGGTGGTGGCAGTGTCATCAGCACCTCGGTGCAGACCTTTATGGAGTTTGTCGAGAACAACCCCAACATCTTCCGGCTGCTGCTGCGGGAACGCTCCGGCACCTCGGCCGCCTTTCGTCAGGCGGTGGCTCGCGAAATCCAGCACTTTATCGCAGAGCTGACCGATTATCTGGAAGCCACCACCGAAGCACCACGGGAAGATGCCTACATCCAGGCAGAAGCCATGGTCACCATCGTCTTCAGTGCCGGTGCCGATGCACTCGACATGACCAGCGAAGAGTGCCGTGCACTCTCCGACCGAACAATTCGCCAACTGCGGATGATCGCCATGGGCGCCGAGGTACAAAACCAGAAGCGCCGTGAACCTCACCCATGACCACAGGATGGAGAACGATATGACTGAACAGCTTATGATCCCGAAAAAACCGCTCGCCATGGCCATGCTGATTGGTATCTGTGGCGATGCCTCTCTGGCCGTGCTGACCAACTCGGTCGTACCTTTCTCCTTCTTTCCGCTGATTGCCCTCTGGCTGGCGGCCTATCAGCTGTTCCAGCACTATCGCCATGAACCCATGGTGGGCAACACTCCCATCTGCACCCTGCTCTGCTTCTTTATCGGTGTCTTCGGTCACTCCGCGCTGCTCAAGGTGCAATACCCGGAGCTTGGCAGCAACTTCTTCTCCCTGATCATGATGCTGCTGTTACTGGCAGCCCTCTCCATCAAGCTCGGCCTGAGCATTGGCAACAAAGAGAAGCACTGATAAATAGACCGAGTGATGGTAATCAGTTGATAGATAAAGCAAAGAGGCCTTCCCGTCGGGAAGGCCTCTTTGCTTGAACGGTACCTGATTAATCTCGGTATTCCCAACCTAGCCAAGCTGCTGGGCTTCAAGATCGACGTGCAAATGGAAGAGGGGTGGTCAATATGGAACTTCCCTGCAACCAGCAGGCGGCAGAAGCCTGATTTGACCACCTTCAGAGTCATTCAGATAGCTGTAAATGAGACTGATAAGACTCTGATATAGCCCGAAAATGGTGGAAATAATCGGCTATCTGGCACTCTTACTTGGCAGGGAAAAGCCAGATATTGGTGGTTTAACACGCTAAAAATACAAAAGCCCGGTCGTGAAGCCGGGCTTTGCTGTTCGTTCTGGTGTGCAAACCTGTGGGTCTTATGGACAAAACCACCCATAGCAAAAAGGCCTTCCCATCAGGGAAGGCCTTCAAATTAGTGGCGGAGCGGACGGGACTCGAACCCGCGACC
>NZ_JAAKVR010000013.1:0-146748 GCF_049175755.1 Aeromonas sp. 600282
TGCTGCGGGAGTGGAATTCTACTCAACCGCCTTCTCGAGTCAAGCCTTATTTTCAAAGGCTTTTCGAGGTTACCGACTTGGCTTTCTGCGTTGCCGCTTGCCCTGTCGATGGACGCGCATTATAGAGATCCAGCTCACATTGGCAAGGCTTTACCGCAATAAAATTGCAAAAAAGTGCAATTTCTTGGTTATTCATATCAATGCACAGCCTTTATACAGACTTATCCACAGGGGGTGGGTGAAATGCGGGGTTTTGTCTCCGGATAAGCGCCTCACAAGGGGACAGGCACTCATCCATCATCGCAGCACCGTCGCGTCCGACGCACTGCACCAACGGCCGCTTCTATATAAAGAGGCTTATATAGCAGTGCTTATCCCAATCCAGCCTCTTTGACCCAGCACGCTATCAGCTCGCCAGCGGGAAGATCCCGGCAGCCCGATACATTCTGGCCAGCCCAGAGCGGAGAGAAGCCACTGTCCCCCGCCTTCTCGGCGGCGGCACGCAGCGGTGCCAGTGCGCCACTGGCATAGGGGAAGTGAGGGGCAAGATCCGAGAGCGGGCCCAGCTCACGCATCAGACGGTTGACGATCCCCCGCGCCGGACGGCCACTGAACAGATTGGTCAGTGCCGTCTGCTGGCCCTCTGGTGAATGGATGGCGGCGCGATGCAACGCCGAGGTGGTCGCTTCATGGCAGCAGAGAAAGACGGTGCCCATCTGCACGGCACTCGCCCCCATTGCCAACGCGTTGGCGATCCCCTTGCCATCGACGATACCGCCAGCGGCAATCACCGGCAGATCGGTCACCGCGAGGATCTGCGCCAGCAGGGTCAGGGTGCTCTGCTGCAAGGCGAGATCATCGGAGAGGAAATGACCGCGATGACCGCCCGCCTCCAATCCCTGAGCGATGATGGCATCGGCGCCGTGTTGAGCCAGCCATACTGCCTCCGCCACCGTGGTGGCACTGGCAAATACCTTGGCCCCCGCAGCCTTCACTTGGACAAGCAGCTCGGGCGCGGGCAAGCCGAAGTGAAAGCTGACCACCGCCGGTCTGAACTCAGCCACCATGGCGGCATGATCCTCATTGAAAGGGGCACGGCTTGGCGCCGTCGTAACAGCTGGGGGCTGTACGCCGAACTCGGCGTAGTAGGGAGCAAGGCGCTGCTGCCAGCGGGCTAGTGCAACGGGATCCGGTTCCCGTTGCCGATGGCAGAAGAAGTTGATGTTAAATGGCCCAAGACCGCTTTGGGCAAGACGCCCCAGTTCGTTGCGTAGCTCCGCTGATGTGAGCATGGCGGCAGGCAAGGAGCCCAAGCCGCCCGCACGGGTCACGGCCAGCGCCAGCTCGCTACCCTGCACACCGGCCATCGGTGCCTGAATAATGGGATAACGCATCCCCAGCTCGGCAAACAGGCTCATCCGTTCACCCCGAGCAGCATTGCCCGCTCTTGCGGGCCAAACCGGTTGTTGCCATCCATCTGTCAGACTCCTTTCCGATAACCGTGGTTACACATCAGGCCCGCAAGGGGCCTGATGAAGAGAGTGGAGGCTTAACGCACGCTGCGCAGCAGGAAATCCGGCTGACCGCAGGAGCGGCGCTCGCGCTTTTGCATCTCGGCGGAGCAGGTGACCGCATCTGTCCCCTCTTTATTGACGCAGATGTAGATCTCCCGCAGGAGGCGGCCACCATCGGCGCAAGCCACCGTGATGTTGTCGGGGGCTAGCCACTCGTTGGCGCTCGCCAAATCGGCCTTGAGCTGGAAACTGGTTTTGCGCAGCGGCTCTTCCGGGGATTGATAAGCCGCCGGGATCTTCACCTTCTGGCGCAAATCGCTCGCCAGCTGATGGAAGGCCTGCTGGCTCAAGCCGGAGCAGGTGCCGTGCTTCTCCCACTCATGGCGATAGAGGAAACGACTGGGGTAGAGGTCGGCAAACTCACTCTCCATATCGGGATTGAGCCGTTCGCGGGTGCAACTGCTGGGATAACCGCGATCGTACTGGGGCCAGAGACCGTGCAGCACAAAGCCCAGCTTGCGGGAACACTGGTCCCGATCCGCCGGTTTGACGGCGCAATGCTCGGGCGACCAGGAGAGCGCCATGGCGTAATAGTCAAACTCCCCCGCCTCCCCTTTGGCCTGCACGGCCGAGGAGAGCAACAAACCACCCGCCAACAGGGCAATCATCTTCTTCATCTTTATATGTCCATTTCAACCAACTCGGGAATGGCTGCAATGCTCCCATATTCCAGCGCGCGGAAACAGTGATCCCGCCAAGGCTTGCGACAAGGGTCAGACCACTTCGGGGTTTCACCAGATAATAACGAGGCGTAAGCTGGCATCCTGGCGCCGGGTGCGCCACCGCATCATTTCAAGCAACCACAGGATGTAACATGATCCGCAAGAATCCCTCCGGCCATCTGCCTGTCATCGACGAATCCGCCTATATCGACAAGACCGCCATCATCTGCGGCAAGGTGATCATCAAAGAGAATGTCTTTGTCGGCCCCTATGCGGTGATCCGTGCCGACGAGGTGGATGAGAGTGGAGATATGGAACCCATCGTCATCGGCGCCAACTCCAATATCCAGGATGGCGTGGTGATCCACTCCAAATCCGGCGCCGCCGTCACCATCGGCGAGTACACCTCCATCGCCCACCGCTCCATCGTCCACGGACCGTGCGAAGTGGGAAACCGGGTCTTTATCGGCTTCAACAGCGTGCTGTTCAACTGCCATATCGGTGACGGTGCCGTGGTGCGTCACAACTCGGTGATCGATGGCTGCGATCTGCCGCCGGAATTCTACGTCCCCTCCACCACCCGCATCAACCAGCAGAGCGATCTGACCCATATCCCGCGGGTTTCGGTAGATGCCGCCGAGTTCTCCGAGGACGTGGCCCACACCAATATCGATCTGGTCAAAGGGTACAAGGCGCTCTCCAACGAGTTCTGATCCCTTTCTTTATTAACAGAGAACAAAACGGGCGCCGAAGCGCCCGTTGCTGTTTCTATCTCTACTTATATATGTGCGGGTCAGGAGCACTTCTTCAGGCTGATATGCCAGTTGGCACCGGATTGCACCTGATGCTTGGCGGCGAAGCTGTCCATGTTCAGCGCCACCGACACCTGCAGCAGGCTGTTGAGGTAGACCAGCGGCTGACCTTCCGGCACGTCACCGAAGCTGCTGACGTAAGGGGCCTTGCCGTCATATTTGACCACATCCCCTTCGCGGATCTTGATGCAGGCGTTATCCCCCTTGTTGATCCCCGCCTTGGTCAGCAGGACATCATCGATATTGGTCCAGACGTTGCCGTACTGCACATCGAGGATCGGGATGGTGCCCTTGAGGGTGCCATCTTTCTCGGCGACCGCAGGCTGATAGGGGATCTTCACCACTTCGGCAGGCAGCAGCGGGCCAACCTGCTCATAGCTGATGGCGCCAGAGGCGAGCCGTGCGCCCGTATAGGCGTACACATCGCGGCCATGGAAGGTGTAGGACTTCTCGGAGCCCTTGAGGCGGTTGAGCTTCTCATCGATCTGGCGCACCGCCTCGATGCCGAAGTGCTCGGCCACCAGGGTCAAAGTGCCATTGTCCGGGGTCACGATGTAGTGGCCGCTCCTGGTCTTGAGCACTACTGACTTGCGCTCGGTGCCGACACCGGGATCAACCACGCTGACAAACACAGTCCCCTTGGGCCAATACTGCAGGGTCTGGTAGAGGCGGTAGGAGGCTTCCCAGATGTTGTAAGCCGGGATCTCGTGGGTCAGGTCATAGAGCGGCAGAGTGCGGTCCACCCCGAAGGCAACCCCCTTCATGGCCGACACGGCGCCATCTTTGAGGCCGAAATCGGTCTGGATCACCAGCGCTTCGTTGGCGGCGGCGATGCCGCTTGCCAGCATGAGAGCGAGCGCGATGGCACGGGGAGCGGTGCGAATATCCATATCTGAACTCCTGAATCATCTGAGGATAACGAAACGGCGAAAGCCATTTAGACATCCAGACTGCCACCAATGAATTTTTTTGCAAGGGGTTTGCCACAAAGTGAGGGACGACTCGCAGAAATTGTGCTCGCCAAACGGCGACAGCAGGGGTATCAAAGGCGGAATGGGAAAACGTTTACAATACAGGAGCTCAGCACCATGACACAACCCGAACCGGAGATGATGACCCTGCTGCTGGAGGTTGGTGAACAGAGCAGTCAGCTCTGGCTGAGCCAGCCAGATGCGGCCCCGTCACACTACCCGCTGGCCTTTGGCACCCACGCCATCCAGCCAGGACCATTTCGCCACGCGCCGCCCACCCCGCTCGAACTGGAGCGGGCCATCATGGTGGTGGAAGATGAGCTGATGCGCATCGCCCCGCAGATCCCGCCCGGCTTGCAGCTGACCCTGCGCAGCCAGCCATCACTGGCCGAAGCGCTGGGGGACAACCAGCTCGACCGGGATCTGGTGGAGCAAGCCTTTGGCCAGCTGGCCGCCATGGCGGAAGGGGATCCCCTCGCAGCCAGCTTGCTGCCACGCGACGAGCACTTTGCCGCCGTGCTGCTGATCGTCAGGGAGTGGCTGCACCATCTGGCTAGCGAGAGCGTGCTGATCGTGGAGTAGGGATAAATAAGTGGTGAGGTCTTCAGCTTCAGGCAAGGTTTGTCGGTGGATCCTGTCGGGATTTCATTCGCGTATACTTTGCCCGTATGGCGCCCACGCCCCTATCGGTACTCTAACCAGACACCTATGACCTTATTTTCAGGTAACCCCCCAGCCTTGCGCTGGCCACCGGCGTTTGCTCGCCAGTTCATCGTCAAAGTGGCCGGATTGGCCCTGCTCGCCCTGACCGGGTTGGGCACTGTCTTCTACTACACCTATCTCACTATCCAGCACGACATGGATCTCATCACCGCCAGACAGAAGAACGTGTTCGAGGTCTTCTACCAGCGAGCCAAAATCCTCAAGGTGGAGAACATCACCAGCTATCTGGCACAACACCATCTGCTCGATCAGCCACCGCCCCCGAATAGCATTGGCAGCGACTATCTCTACGGGTATGACCTCAAAAGCAAATACCGCTTTGCCGATATTCCGCTGCGATACCCGGCCGCCAATATCCTCAACACCTTCCGCTATGCCCTCTCCTATCCGGAGGTGATCAACATCTACACCATCTGGAATGACTACCGGCTGATCGGCATGGTGGCCGACAACAATGTGCTGCCCGCCAGACTGGCGCCGATCAAGGTGGATCTGATGACCCTGCCCGCCTGGTATCACTACTTCGGTTGCGCCAGCTTTGCGCCCGGCCGCCCCTTGTGCAGCGCCGATGAAGCCTTTGTCTCCGATATCGAGATCGACAGCTTCAGCATGCGCAACACCATAGTGATGTACTTCCCCTTCATTCATCAGTCGGGGCGCGGCGGTTACAAATACGGGCTGCTCGGTATCGATATCGCCGTCGATGAAGCATTTAACGATGTGTTGCGCCCCTTCGATACCATCAACCCGACCCGCACCAACATATCGTTTGAAGCCGCCGAGCCCTGCAGCCCGAGGCATCTCTGCCTGAGCAAACCCTTTATGCGCACCAAGGCGGGGGATGATCTCTATCTGAAGTGGTCCTACAGCGGGTTCGATTTCGTCAAGCTGGCCCTGCATGGCGCAGCATTCAAGGTCTATCTCATCGTGCTGTTGCTGGGCATGGTGGCCTGGAAGCAGATCTACCTGCGGCTGCGCACCCTGGCGCACACCGACCACCTGACTCGGCTGCCACGCAGGGATGTGCTCTGCCAGAGTCTGCTCCATGAGCACGACTACCTGATGATCCTGGATATCGACAACTTCAAGTCGATCAACGACACCTATGGCCATGGCGTCGGGGATCTGGCACTGGTCGCCTTTGCCCGCCACCTCAGAAGCAATATCCGCAAGGTGGACAGCCCCATCCGTTGGGGCGGCGAGGAGTTTATTGTGCTGTTCAAGGGGATGGAGGATGACGAGATAATGATCCACTCCGCTGGCCGCCTGCTGGATCGCCCATTGGGGATCCCCGAGCTGCCCACCCCCATCACCTTCTCTGCTGGGGTGATCCGCATTCGTGACTATCTCACCGTCACCGAGGCAGTGCATCTGGCCGACGAGCTGCTCTACCACGTCAAACAGCACGGCAAGCACAACATCGCCTGCTACGAGGGCAAAAAGATCCGGCTGATCCGCCCGTTGCCGGACGACGCAGAGGCATAGCCGCCTTCTGCCGCTCCCCCAGCTTCTGTTACCATCGCGGCCACGATCACTCATTGCATCGCGGCCGCTGGCCACGATAACCCCGACTGGTGCCCCTATGTCCACAGCCTCCTTTGCCGAACTGGCCCTCTCCCCCCGTCTGCAGCAGACCCTGACCGAGCTCGGCTATGCCGCCCCCACCCCCATTCAGGCTCGTGCCATCCCCGTCATTCTGGCAGGGCGGGATCTGATGGCGGGGGCCCAGACCGGCACCGGCAAAACCGCCGCCTTTGTGCTGCCGCTGCTGGAGCAGTTGCTGGCGCAGCCGCAAGCAGAATCCCCGCGCCCAATCCGTGCGCTGGTGCTGGTGCCGACCCGCGAGCTGGCGGTGCAGGTCGCCGAGAGCGTCGCGCGCTACGGCCAGGGGACAGGTCTCACCAGCACGCTGGTCTACGGCGGGGTGAGCATCGCGGCGCAGGTAGAGGCGCTTCAAGCCGGGGTGGATCTGCTGATCGCCACCCCGGGCCGTTTGCTCGACCATCTGCGTCAGGGGGCCTTGAGCCTGGATAGCCTGCGCCATCTGGTGTTTGACGAGGCCGATCGCATGCTCGACATGGGCTTTATGGACGAGATCAAGGCGCTGCTCAAACAGATCCCGGTGGATCGCCAAACCCTGCTCTTCTCCGCCACCTGCGACGACAACCTGTTTGCCCTCTGCAAGGTGCTGCTGCGCGACCCCGAGTTGATTGAAGTTACACCGCGCAACACCACGGCGGCCGAGGTGGAGCAGCGGGTCTACACGGTGGACAGCGATCGCAAGCTGGCGCTGGTCGAACACATGCTGAAAGTGAAAAGGTGGGCACCGGCGCTTATCTTCAGCCGCACCCGTCAGGGGGCGGACAAACTGGCCCAGCAGCTTGGCAAGACGGGCATCAATGCGCTGGCCTTCCACGGCGATCTGTCGCAAAGCGCGCGGGAGAAGGTGCTGCTGGAGTTTCGCACCGGCACCTTGCAGGCGCTGGTCGCCACCGACGTGGCGGCCCGCGGCCTCGATATCACGGATCTCAACTATGTGATTAACCTCGAGTTCCCGTTTGTGGCCGAGGATTACGTCCACCGTATCGGTCGCACAGGCCGTGCCGGCAACAAGGGGCTCGCCATCACCCTGTTCAGTCCGGAAGATGCCCCCCTGTTGGAGAAGGTGGAAGCTGTGCTCGACACCCGTTTGCCCCAGCAGTGGTTTCCGGGCTTTGAGCCAGATCTCACCCGCTTCGAGCCCGAGCCGCGTCGCAACAGCAAGGCGGCTCAGAAGCAGCGCGCCAGAAAGCAGGCCCTCGCTGGCAACAAGGGTGGCAAGGGCAAGCGTTAAACCTCCCCTGCGCCGCCAATAAAAAAACGCCCGCACGGGCGTTTTTTGTTATCTGACAGGAGCCTGCTCTTGGCGAGTAGCACCCTAGCGGGTCGCCAGCACCAGTGGCAGGGATCGCAAGATCTGCCGCTCCGCCAGGGTCGAGAGAATAAACATCACCATATAACCGAGCCCCAGCGCCACGATAATCGCCACCACGTTGGCGGTGAACTCGGCCACCAGATAGTAGGCGGCGACCAGTGCCACTATGCCCGCCAGCCGGATCAGCAAACTCTGGGTAAAGTGACCGTGAGCCTTGATATAGGCGAGCTGATAGCCGTTAAGCATCATAAAGATAAAGAAGATGGAGAAGTGGAACAGCACAGGCACCGCCCCCACGTAGTCGGCGGGGAAGAACAACAGCACCAGCGGTTTGCCCGCCAGCAGCATCAAACCAAAGAACGCCAGACTGACGATGGCGGAGAGGCGGAAGATCCAGCGGCGAATAAGCCTTATCTGGCGGTGATCGCCGTTGCGCAGATTGACCGCCAGCTCAGGCAGCACAAAGCGGTAGATGGGGAAGACAAACAGGGTGGTCATATAGGTGAAGATGGGGCGAACCACCACCTGAAAATCCCCCAGCTCGTCGATGCTGAAGTGGCGGATGGTGAGCAGCACAGTGATGTAAATCATCAGGATGCTGGCCCCCGCCTCCAGGGATGCGGTAAAGCTCTTCTTCACATAGCTCACCATCTCGGGGCCGAGCGCTACCTTGGCCAGCGGCCTGGTGGCGATGGCCCGACGGCGCGAAACATACATATAACCGGCGATGGCGAGCGACGAGAAGGTCAGCCCGTAGAAGAGCGAGGCAAGCGCATCCATCCCGAGCCCGAAATAGCAGGCCATAAACAGCAGACCGTTGGCCAGCGGCTCCAGCCAGGTGACCCGGTTGGAGAGCTGATACATCCGGTACATGGCCACCAGATTGGTGAAGTAGACCTTGAGCCCCAGGCCGAAGATGACCCCCACCAGTTGCAGATACTCCACCCGGATATGGAGCCCGTGCTTGATATAGGGGATCACCGCCCCCCAGGTGAGCAGCACGATGCCGATGAGGAAGTAGCGAAAGATATTAATGATGTCCCGATCGTTCTTGGTCTGGGAGTAGCTCACCACCATGGAGGAGCGAAAACCTGTCATCAGGATAAAGGAGAGGGAGATCAAATCCACCACGCTGTTGAACAGCGCCAGCTCCCCCTTGGCGACCCACTGCGCCAGCCACACCTTGAAGGCGAAGCCGATAACGATGCTGACCAGTGAGGCCCACATCCCGGTGATAAAGGCCTGCTTGAGGCGCGCGAGAGAGGCGTATTGCATAACGAAAATGGATAACTTTCAGGGAAAAGAGAGAGGGCCATCTTATGAAAGCCCACCCGTCTTGAACAGCCTTAATCCCGCCAGCCCCCCAGGTCGCAACGACTCCTTCACTCACCTCTTCATCAACCCGAGCTCACAAAGCCAAAGACGCCGTTAAAAACAGCCGCAATTAATCGAATGCTCATTTGGTGTAATTGATGGATTTGGCATCCACCATTACCCCTCTTATAGTAGGGCCGAAGCGGCCTCAATCGCTCCCTCCCTACTCATTCCGGACAGGAATCTTATGAAAAAACTCACTCTCGCCCAGCTCGCCGCACTCGTGACCGTGCTGCTGGCTATACTCTGCTGGCAGCTGCCAGCCCCGGCCGGACTGGCACCGGCGGCCTACCACACCGCCATTCTGTTTATCGCCACCATACTGGTCATCGTCACCAACATAGCGCCGACCGGCTATATCGCCATCCTCTCCCTCGGGCTCTACGCCGTGCTCCATACCGGTGGCGAAGCGACCCCCAAGGCGGCCATCGAAGGGGCGCTGGTCGACTTCAACCACCCGCTGATCTGGCTTATCGTCATCGCCTTCATGATTGCCAGCGCCTTTGCCAAGACCGGTCTTGGCAAGCGGATCGCCCTGCTGCTGCTCAGCCGCTTTGGCCAGTCCACCCTGCGCTCCGCCTACTGTCTGGCGGTTGCCGACTTTATTCTGGCCCCCGCTACTCCGAGCAACACGGCCCGCGCCGCCATCGTCGCCCCCATTGCCGACTCGCTGGCCAAGACCATCAACAAGGATGACCGCAAGCTGGGGCAGTTCCTGCTCTCCAGCGTCAGCGCCATGAACGACGCCTCGGCGGTCGCCTTCAGCACCGGCTTTGCCGGCAATCTGGCGCTGGTCGGCATTGCCGCCAGCGTCGCCGGGCTGACGGTCGGCTTTCGCGAGTGGGCGCTCTATCTGCTGCCGCCCGCCATCGGTCTGCTGCTGATCATGCCGCTGGTGCTCTATCTGGTGATCCGCCCCGAGACCCGCGACACGCCGGATGCCCCCCGCTTCGCCCGCGAGGAGCTGGCCAAAATGGGCCCCCTCTCCCGCCATGAGAAGAGCCTGCTCGGGGTCTTTATCGGTCTGGTGGTGCTCTGGGTTGGCGGCAGCAATCTGGGGCTGGATGCCACCACGGTCGCCTTTCTCGGTCTGGCCGCCCTGCAGCTGCTCGGGGTGCTGAACTGGAACGATGTGAAGGGCAACAGCGCCGCCTTCGATACCCTGATCTGGTTCAGCGTGCTGATGGGGATGGCCGACAACCTGAAACGGGTCGGCTTTACCGGCTGGCTGGGGGATGAACTCTCCGGCTTTATGCACAGCACCCTCGGCGGGCTCGGCACCATTCCCATGCTGCTGGTGGTGATGGGGCTCTACCTCTTTACCTCCTACGCTTTCGCCTCGGCCACCGCCAAGGTGGTGGCACTGGCGCCGGTGATTGCCGGGGCCCTGCTGGCGGTCGGCGTACCTGCCGAGCTCGCCATCTTCAGCATCGCCGCCATCACCAACGTCGGCTGCAACCTCGCCACCTACTCCCACGCCCGCATCCCGCTGCTGATGGGGATGGGCTATCACACCAGCGCGGAGTGGATGCGCATCGGTCTGGTGATCGCCATCGTGGGCTTTGCCGTGGTGATGAGCATCGGCCTCACCTGGTGGCAGAGGCTGATCTGATAGCAAAAGGGCCCGTAACGGGCCCTTTTGCATAGAGGGTGTGCAGCGTTGCATACCGGCGCTGCGCTTGCCACAAGCGGCGGCATTGTTAAAAACAGCGCGGGTCAGCTCTGCGGCGCCGCCTTGATCAACTCCTCGTAGTGATCAATCAGCTCGGGGCCATGCAGCGGCGAGTCGTGACCGCCAATCACCGTCTTGATCGGCAACTTCATCGCTTTAAGCCGCTCGATGGTCTGCGGATAGGCCTTCACATCGGCAAAGCTCAGGTTGCCCAGCTTCTCCTTGAGGATGCAGTTGCCATAGAGCACCTGCTCGTCGGGGAAGTAGACAAAGATGCCGTCTGGCGTATGGGCCGGTCCCGCATAGAAGGCGCGCACCTTGCCCTCTTGCAGGGTGAAGTCGCCATCGTGCACCACGTTGGGCAGCACCAGCGGCAGATCCGGATACTCCGGCAGCCCCTTGCGGGTAAAGGCGACAATCTCGGCCCAGTCGCTCTTCATCAGATCCCGGGTCTGGCGGGTCGAGACCACCTTGGCGCCAATGGACTTCCAGTAGGCGTTACCACCCGCCCGATCGGTGTGGTAGTTGGTGTTGATCACCTCCAGCACCGGCTTGCTGCTGACCCGTTTGATCAGCTTGTGCAGCTCGCGGGCGGTATCCGGCGTCCAGGTCGCCCCCACCACCGTCACCCCCTTGGCCCCGAAATAGACCATGGAGTTCTCTTTGACGTAGTAGTTGTCCTCCACCACATAGACAGGGCCGCTCACCTGCTTGAGGGAGATCCCCGCCGCCCGCACGCTGCCGCCCCAGAAACTCGCCATCAGCACCACGGCTCCGGCCAACC
Source organism: Aeromonas sp. 600282 (assembly GCF_049175755.1). NCBI lineage: Bacteria > Pseudomonadati > Pseudomonadota > Gammaproteobacteria > Aeromonadales > Aeromonadaceae > Aeromonas > Aeromonas sp. 600282. Next base: position 11,487 of record NZ_JAAKVR010000013.1, read on the forward strand.
CGCATTTCATCCAACCTTTCATCATCTTGCTCCCTCGAACCAATCGCCCCCTCGCCACCCCTGTGGCAAGCCGGGCCTTTTAAGCAGTGAGCAGAAGATACGGGGGATTTGTGAGGGGAAAATGAGGTTGTGTGAAGTCTGAGTGAAGTCAGGATCAATCTGCAGCGACCCACTATTCGCGAACGTCCGAATACGCTGCGCCATTCGAACCTGTAACACAGATAGCGGCCCCTCACCCTAACCCTCTCCCGAGGGAGAGGGTTAGGCCCGTGCCAATTCCAAACTCTCATCCCCACCCGAACCTCGTACGTAAAGCACAATCAGCGGAGCCTATTTGCTCCCTTCTCCCCTTGCGGGAGAAGGGCTGGGGATGAGGGGGAGGTAACAATAAGCCACATCATGTAGGGTCGATTAGCGCAGCGTAATCGTCCGCATACCGCCACGCACCGAGTCATGGCAAGACCGCTAATAAATTCCAGATATCAGCAGCCTCTCGGCCACGACCTGTTCGCGATCGTCAGAATCCGCATCTCTAATCTACTGCCCTGCATCATTCCTGCATTATAATCCCCTTCATTAAACAATATTTGTAACTCGAAAGGCTGTATATGTTTCAACATTTGAGAGAGCATAATAAGTACTTGTATCACTACACTAGCACTCACACAGCTATAAATTACATTCTGAAAAATAAAACACTAATGTTTAACTCCCTACGAGGAACCAATGATCCCAAGGAGTCAAAAAATTGGAAATTTGATTTCCATATTTTAGAAAACATCTCGCCTTCTCATGATGAATCAATAGAGTTATGGCAAGAAATATCAAACGAGATAAAAACAAAATGTAAGGTTCTTTGCTTTACAAAAGACATGCCACATTTAGGAAAAGATTTCCTGAATGATATATACCTTAGAGGCTTTGCAAAACCAAGAATGTGGGCTCAATATGGGGATAATCATAAGGGGGTCTGTCTAATATTTGATAGGCAACGCATTGAAACTCTGTTAAAAGAACAATATAGCTCTATAGCAGATTTATATGCAAGTGACATTAAATACAAAAACACTTTATTGAAAGGGGATATATTTAAGAGCCCTTACACTTTGAACTATCCACTTCTAAAAGAGATTGGAATAACAGAGTATGTTCGTCAACACATTGACGAATACAACAACGAACTGATTTTTGAAAAATCTTTGGATTGGCGAGATGAAAATGAATTCCGCTACTTAATGTATATTGACTCTACAGAAAACCAATTCCTTAAATTTGGTAACGCTTTGAGTGGCATCGTTTTTGGCACTGATACCACTGAGGAAGATCAACGTTCAGTATTCCAGGCCACATATAAAGAGGGGATTCAATTTGAGCAAATCAGTTATTCTAACTCTACACCTTGGCTTTCGTATAAAGATTTTCGCATTTATAATAGAAAGTGAAACACCATACAAACATCGAGAGCTCAATTATTTTAAAAGCTGGATGAAATTCGTATTTCATCGTTATTTATATGAATATTGTCGGACGTTAACCATCCCGAAATTGAGCCAATTAGTCAATCACTGTCAGCTTTTAATTCTCCCTGCACTAAAAATAAAAAACCACCCGCATAACGGGTGGTTTTTTCATTATCTCAGAATGAACCCGAGAGATTTAACTCACACCAACAATCACCCCAACGGCGGCGTCCGCGGCGGCACCATACGCTTGCTGCCGGTGGACTCGAAGGCCGAGGCGAAGCGCAGCAGGTTGTTGTCGTCATAGGCGCGACCGGCGAAGGTCAGCCCCACCGGCATACCGATATCGGCCATCACGCCCATGGGGACGGTGACGGTCGGCACGCCGAGGTGGCGAATGGCGAGGTTGCCGTTGGCGACCCAGATGCCATTGCTCCAGGCGATATCGGCGGAGGCCGGGTTCACGTCCGCGTCAGCCGGGCCCACGTCGGCCACGGTGGGGAACAGCACGGCGTCGAGCTTGAGCCCGTCCATCCACTCTTCCAAGTCCAGCTTGCGGGTTTTCTCCAGCCCGCGCAGGCCGTCCGGCACTGTGGGGATCTCGTCAAAGCGCTTGAGGCCACGTTTGGCCATATTGACGTACTCGTCCATGCCCGCCGCCAGATCCCCCTCGCGGTTCGGCAAGGTGCCCGGATCGTGGGGGAAGATCTGGGGGCCATCGACATCGGCCAGCTTGTTCAACTTGGGATCGCCGTTGGCGCGCAGGAAGTCGTCGAACGCCCAGCCGGAGAGCTCCCACAGCTCGTCGTTGAGAAACTCCGGGCTCACGATGCCGCGATTGAACACGGTGGGCGCGCCGGGTCTGTCCCCTTCGCAGTTGGAGACCAGCGGGAAGTCCACTTCGATGACTTCCGCGCCCGCGGCTTCCAGTGCCTGACGGGCCTGCTCCCACAGCGCGATCACAGTCGGACGGGTATGGATGCGCTGACCGGTCGGGCCGCCGATACCGGGGTTTTCGCTGGTGCCGGCCAGTTCATCCTTGTTGATAAACATGCGCGGCACGCCGAGCCGCTTGCCCTTGAGGGCATCGGGCTTGGCGGCCAGATCCAGATAGGACGCCGGACGCACCTCGGAGGCCTTGGGCAGTTGCACCCAGGGCTGCATCCGCCACAGGTCACCACGAGTCTCGGCATCGTCGGCGACGACCACATCCAGCACTTCCAGCAGATCGGCCATGGTGCGGGCGTAGGGCACGACGACGTCCATGGTCGGGGTCAGCGGCCAGTTGCCACGCACAGAAATCACGCCACGGGACGGGGTGTAGGCACACAGGCCGTTGTTGGAGGCCGGGCCACGGCCGCTCGACCAGGTCTCTTCGGCCAGACCAAAGGCGGCGAAGCTGGCGGCGGTGGCGGTGCCGGCACCATTGGAGGAGCCGGAGGCAAACGGCGCGGTCAGGTAGTCGGCGTTGTAGGGGCTCTCGGCGCGGCCATAGACGCCGCGCTGCATGCCGCCATTGGCCATGGGCGGCATATTGGTCTTGCCAAGGCAGATGGCACCGGCGGCGCGCAGCCGCTCCACGGTAAAGGCGTCGCGCTGGGCCACCAGATCCTTGAAGGCCGGGCTGCCGGAGGCGGCAGTCAGCCCCTTGACCAGGTAGCTGTCCTTGGCGGTGTAGGGGATGCCGTCGAGCGGCCCCAGGGTTTCGCCACGGGCACGGCGCGCATCGGACGCTTGCGCCTCTTTCAGGGCATCGGGGTTGGGCACCACGACGGCGTTGAGGCGGGTTGATGTCTCGGGGCCGTCATAGGCTTTGATCCGCGCCTGATAGGCCTCGACCAGTTCGACCGCTGTGGTGCGGCCCGATTCGAGCGCGGCACGCAGCTCGGCAATGGAAACCTCTGTCACTTCGATCATGGGGATCTCCTGTAAAAGGGTGACTGTTTGTCATGATGATCGCCGCATCGGCGCCTGCGACCATCACGTCATCAAGGGATAAAACCCCACTGAGTGGGGTTTTGAATACCAATCTCTGCTGGCTTGGAACAGGTTCTTACTTGCCGGAGGGGATCTGCTGAGTAATGCAGTGGATATTGCCACCGCCCAGTAGGATCTCCCGGGCCGGTACGCCGACGACCTTATGCTCCGGGAAGATCTCTTCCAGAATGCGCTGGGCTTCGCCGTCGGTGGCGGCATCCAGCAGCGGGTAGACGATGCGATCGTTGGTGATGAGGAAGTTCACGTAGGAACCCGCCAGACGACCTTCCGCCTCGCGCGGCACACCGGTGCCGCTCTCGACGCCGGCGGACTCTTCGAAGGTCGAGTAGAGCGGGCCCGGCTGGGGCAGCTTCCACACCTTCAGCTTGCGACCCTTGGCGTCGACCGCCGCTTCCAGCACCTTGAGGGCGGCCAGGGAGCGGGCGTACTGGGGATCGGTCTCGTCGTCGGTCCAGTGCAGGGCCACTTCACCCGGACGCACGAAGCAGCACATGTTGTCGATGTGGCCGTCGGTTTCGTCCATGTAGACGCCTTCGTCCAGCCAGATGAAGCTCTTCACACCCAGATAGTCGCGCAGGTGAGCCTCGATCTGATCCTTGCTCAGGTGCGGGTTGCGGTTCTCGTTGAGCAGGCACTCGGCGGTGGTCAGGCAGGTGCCTTCGCCATCCACGTGGATGGAGCCCCCTTCCAGAATGAGCGGCGCGACGTAACGATCCATGCCGTGCTGCTCCAGCATCCGGGCCGCCACTTTCTCGTCCTGATCCCAGGGATAGTAGAGACCGCCCTTGTGGCCGCCCCAGGCGTTGAAGCCCCAGTCCACCCCGCGGCACTCGCCGGCGGCGTTGGTGACCACGGTGGGACCTGTGTCGCGGGCCCAGCAGTCATCGCTGGCCATCTCCACCAGGGTGACGTGGGCGGGCATGATGGCGCGAGCCTGCTCCATAAACTGGGCCGGTACCCCCATAAAGACCGGGGTGGCTTGCCCGATGGCATCCGCCACCTTGGCGAAGGTGGCCTGCGCGAAGCGACCGGCGACGCGCCAGTTGTCCGGGCGGAACGGCCAGATCATCCAGACGGCCTGCTGGTGCGCCCATTCGGCGGGCATGATGAAGCCGTCGGCGGCCGGAATGGAGTTGATGGTCTTGATGCTCATCGCAAGGCTCCTTGCATGGATTGAGGCCCCCGGATTGATGCAGGAACCCTGGAAAAATAAGAGTGGACGCAGTGTAAGAAGTTGCGCGCCCATCCATCAAATGAATAGGATGGATTGTCCCATAAGCACGGCGAATAATCCTCCATGAAACTGCACCAGCTCGACCTCAATCTGCTGCTCGCCTTCGACGCCCTGATGACGCAAGGGAGCGTGACCCGCGCCGCCGAGTCGCTCTTTATCAGCCAGCCCGCCATGAGCCACTCCCTCAACCGGCTGCGCACCTTTCTCGGCGACCCGCTGCTGGTGCGCACTCCCCAGGGGATGTTGCCGACTCCCCGGGCCCAGCGGCTGCACCTCGGGGTGCAGCAGGCGCTGCGGCTGCTGGAGCAGCAGCTGTCCGAGGAGGACGAGTTCGCGCCGAGCCAGTCGAAGCGCCGCTTCGTGCTCTGCACCACGGACTACGTGGAGTGCGTGCTGATCCCGCCGCTCATCCAGCGCCTCAGGACGCTCGCCCCCGGGGTTACCATCGAGATCCGCATCCTGCGCGACACCCTGCCGGAGGCGGAGCTGGCGAGCGGCGAAATCGACCTGGTGCTGGGGTTTGACGAGTACATGCAGGTGCCGGGGTATCTGGGCAAGGAGACCTGGCTCACCGAGCCCCTGGCCGGGCTGGTGCGCGCCACCCTGGAGCTGGAGGAGGAGCGCATCACCTTGTCGCAGCTTATCGAGATGCCCCATGTGTTCCACTCGCCGCTCGGCACCTCGGAGGCGAGCCTGGATCGCTATCTGAAGACGCTGGGATTCAGTCGCACCATCTCGGTCAACAGCCAGAGCTATATGTCCGCCGCCGCCATCGTCAGCCAGAGCGACCACCTGCTGGTGCTGCCCAGCATGGTGGCCGAGCTGCTGGCCAGCCACTGGCCGCTCAGGAGCCTGCCCCTGCCCGAAGACGTGCCGGACTACCACCTCAACTGCGTCTGGCACCCCGTTCATGCCCAACAACCCGCACTGGTATGGCTGAAAGATTTGATGAAGGAGCTGGTGGGGCCGAGGTGAGGCCGCAGCGTCTGGCATACCCCATCGGCGCATACGCAACAACCGGCGCAGGTGTGGCTCAAGGATTTGATGAAGGAGCTTGTTGACCGACCATGATGCCCAAACCGAACCTCGATCAATTCCCTCTCCCTCCGGGAGAGGGTTAGGGTGAGGGCTGCTCCTGCTCCATCCCCTCATCCCCAGCCCTTCTCCCGCAAGGGGAGAAGGGAGCTGATCCAGTACAATCGGCAACATCACGGGTAACCAACTAGCAGGGCAATGCCCATCCACTCATCAGCTCATCAGCTCATCAGCTCATCATTACCAAACACAACGATAGCTCGGTTGGGGTCAACAAATCCTGACAGCACCTAGATCTGTTCCCTCTCCCTTTGGGAGAGGGCTAGGGTGAGGGGACGCAATATCCAACCGGTAAACACAAAGGAAGCTGGCTATATCTATAGGGCCAAACAGAACTGGAGCCCTTTATGGAAAGCAACCGCTTTGCCAAACGACTGAGACGTGATGCCACGCTGGCAGAGCAGAAACTGTGGCAACACTTGCGCAATCGCCGTCTGGCGGGAGTGAAATTTCGCCGCCAAATGCCCATCGGCCCCTATGTGGTGGATTTCATCAGCCTTGAACAGGGATTGATCATCGAAGTGGATGGTTCGCAACATGGAACACTAGCGAACCAGATGCATGATGAGGCTCGGACAGCCTATCTCAATCAGCAGGGATTTCGGGTGATACGAGTGTGGAATAACGATGTACTGGGCAGGCTCAACTCCGTGCTGGATTTTATCCTGTTCTCATTACGTCAATCCGATTGACCCCTTCCCCTCAATTCAAAAAGCAAAAACGGAGAAGGGGAAACCTAACTTACGCCCGCAGGGCCCGCATCAGCTGGGCGACTACGTCGTCGAGCAGGGGGCGATCGGGGCGGCACTGGGCGAAAGTGACCAGCCCTTGCAGGTTGATCAGCAGCAGTGCGGTGAGGGTGTGGATATTGCTATCCGGGGCCAGTTCACCCTTGGCCTGCGCCTGTGTCAGCAACTCGGCCAGATCCTGCTCCAGCTCGCCATAGATCCCCTTGACCCGCAGGGTCAGCTCCTCATCCTGCTCGCTCAGCTCCATCATGGTGCGAGTCACCAGACAGGAGCCGCAGAGCGCCTCCCCCACAATCCGGTCGAGATAGGCAGCAAGACCCGCCAACGGGCTCGGGTTGTCGAGCAGGGAGCGGCGCAGGGTGCGTTTGCCCTCGACATAATGATCCACCGCCGCCAGCAGCAGGCCGCGCTTGTTGCCAAAGGCGCCGTAAATGCTGCCCGGGTGCAGACCGGTGGCAGCCACCAGCTCCTGCATGGTGGTCTTGGCATATCCCTTGGCGCGAAACGCTTCCATGGCATTTCGCAGTACCTCGTCCCGATCAAACTCGGCTATGCGCATGGTTCCTCCCGTGGGAAATGGTTCACCGGCAAGGAGCAACAGGGCCCGCCGATAAAGAGTGACTGGAAAGGGCGGCAAGTTTACCCCAGCCGCCCGCTCGGGCCAACCTTCTTGAACGCGCATTCAAAAAAAGCTTGCGCCCGACGCAAAAAACGTCTTGAATGCACGTTCAAGAATAACCCGTTCAGGACAACCTATCATGAATACCCTGTTTCAGCCGTATCGACTCAATGACACTCTGACCCTGGCCAACCGTTTCATGATGGCCCCGCTCACCCGCTGCATGGCAGGCCCAGGTCTGGTGCCGACCGAGCAGATGGCTGCCTATTACGGCCGCCGCGCCGACATCGGCCTGATTGTTTCCGAGGCCGTCATCATCCGCCCCGACGCGCAGGGTTACCCCAATACCCCGGGCCTCTTCACCCAGGCGCAGATCGATGGCTGGAAGAAAGTGACCAGCGCCGTGCACGCCAAGGGCGGCAAGATCTTCGCCCAGCTGTGGCACGTAGGTCGCCTCTCCCACCCCTTCTTCCATCAGGCTGAAGTGTTGGCCCCCTCAGCCGTGGCGCACGAGGGCACTGTGCCCCGCATGCGCGAGCTCACCTATCAGGTGCCGCGCGCCCTGACCGAGGCGGAAATCGCCCAGCTGGTGCTGGATTACGCCCAAGCCGCTGCCAACGCCATCGAGGCGGGCTTTGACGGGGTGGAGATCCACGGTGCCAATGGCTACCTGATCGACCAGTTCCTGCATCACTCCACCAACCTGCGCACCGACAACTACGGTGGCAGCCCGGAAAAGATGAGCCGCTTCGCGCTGGAAGTGGTCGATGCCATCAGCACCCGCATCGGCGGTGATCGGGTTGGTATTCGCCTCTCCCCGGGTGCCTATGTCCATCTGGCGGGCAGCCCGGAAGATCGCGCCGTGTTCGACTACCTGCTGGGCAAGCTCAACGATCGCCCGCTGGCCTATATCCACCTCGGCATCTTCGATGACAACCTCACCTTCGATTATCTGGGTGGCCGCGCCTCCGACTATCTGCGCGCCCACTACAAAGGAAATCTGGTCGGGGTGGGCAACTACGACGCCGAGCGCGCCGCTGCGGCCATTGAGGCCAACCGCTTCGATCTGGTGGCTATCGGTCGTCCGCTTATCGCCAACCCGGACTATCTCGCCAAAGTGAAAAATGGCGAAGCACTGGTGCCCTACGCCGACACCATGCTGGCTGAGCTGGTATAACCACGAAGCCATCGCCAGACGACAGGCAATAAAAAACGAGGGGAGCAGTTGCTCCCCTCGTGCTATCTGGCTGATGCCGTATTCCGTTGCTGCGGACTTAATTGGTGCGGAAGAGAGCCTCAATGGAGAGCCCCTGGCTCAGCAGGATCTCCCGCAGACGGCGCAGCCCCTCCACCTGGATCTGGCGTACCCGCTCGCGGGTCAGGCCAATCTCGGCCCCCACATCCTCGAGGGTAGCGGGCTCGTAGCCCAGCAGACCGAAACGACGGGCCAGCACTTCCCGCTGCTTGGGGTTGAGCTCCTCAAGCCAGTGGACAATGCTGCTGCGCATATCATCTTCCTGTGACTCCAGCTCCGGCCCCATGCCGCGCTCGTCGGAGAGCACATCCAGCAGCGCTTTGTCGCGATCGCCACCAATGGGGGTGTCCACCGAGGTGATCTTCTCGTTGAGCTTGAGCATGCGGTTCACATCATCCACCGAACGATCCAGCGCGAAGGCGATATCCTCGGCGGTCGGTTCATGATCGAGACGGTGAGAGAGTTCGCGCGCGGTGCGCAGGTAAACGTTTAACTCTTTGACCACATGAATGGGCAGACGGATGGTACGGGTCTGGTTCATGATGGCCCGCTCTATGGTCTGGCGGATCCACCAGGTAGCATAGGTAGAGAAACGGAAGCCGCGCTCGGGGTCAAACTTCTCGACCGCGCGGATAAGACCGAGGTTGCCCTCTTCGATAAGATCCAGCAGCACCAGGCCACGGTTGTTGTAACGGCGGGCGATTTTCACCACCAGTCGCAGGTTGGACTCGATCATGCGCTTGCGGGCGGCTTTATCACCTCGCAAGGCACGACGGGCGTAGTAGACTTCCTCTTCGGCAGTGAGCAGCGGGGAGAAACCTATCTCCCCCAGATAGAGTTGCGTGGCATCCATCACCTTGTTCAGTTCCGGTGCCAGCAACTCATCGGAGATAGTCTCGTCCGCCTCGGCGGCTACCTCCTGCAACTCTTCTACTTCATGAGATTCGGGTTCAGCGTCAAACTCTAACTCTGCATCCTGCATTACCAGTTGTTCTTGGCTCATGGTGTGTCTCCCTGACGTTACCAGAGTAAGACGGTCTCTCTGGGGTTAACGCTTTGGCAAATAGCTCATCGGATTGATCGACTTGCCTCTGTACCGGATCTCGAAATGCAATCGCACATCCGGCGCGTCCGTGCTACCCATGTTGGCAATGACCGAGCCCCCCTTGACGCTGTCCCCTTCCTTCACCCGCAACTCGTCGTTGTGTGCGTAAGCGGAGAGATAGTCATCATCATGCTTGAGGATAATCAGCTTGCCGTACCCCCTTAAAGCACTGCCAGCGTATACCACTTTACCGCTGCTGGCGGCGTAGACGGGTTGCCCCTTCTGGCCGGCTATGTCGATCCCCTTGTTACCCTGTTCTGCAACAGAGAACCCCTCGACAATCCGGCCCTTTGCGGGCCAGTGCCAAGCAAGTCTCGACTGGGAGTTGTTTGTTTTTTGTTCTTTGACCTGAGCGTATTCCTTCGGTGCTGCCGGAGCAACGGATTTCTGAGAGATGAACGGCGTGGTCTGACCAGATCCACTCGGCTCGGCCAACGGACGCGGACCGCTGCTCGGACGGCTCACGGCCACCGGCGTCACGGTTGCCGGACGAGCCGCAGCCACCATCTGGGTCGAACCGCCGCCTGCGGTCTGGACATTGAGCACCTGACCCGGTTGCAGCGCATAGGGGGCGCTCAGGTTGTTGCTCTGGGCCAGCGCCTGCGGCGTCATGCCGAACTGGCGGCCGATGCTGCTCAGGGTATCGCCGCGGCGCACCTCATAGGTACCGGCACTGCGGCTGCTGCCAACACTGGCGCTGGAACCATCGAGTCGCAGTCGCTGCCCCGGATAGATGTTGTAGGGCGGGCTGATGTTGTTGAGGCTGGCCAGCGACGGCACGTCGTTGCCGGAGTTGAAGGCGATGGAGTAGAGGGTATCGCCCCGCTTCACCACATAGCTGCCGCCCTGAATGGGGGCGCTGACCTGGGCACCGCTCTGGCGAGCCGGAATGGTCGAGACAAACTGCCCCTCATCAACACCATCTACCGGAGCTGCATTTTTACTGGAGGAGCAGGCAAGCAGCAGCCATGACAACACCACGACACTGCTTCCTTGCCAAATACGCGAACGCATAATGGATCCTTAACGACTAAACCAGAAATAGGCCACCACGGCCAGACCAATACAGAGCCAACCGAGCACATCTACATAGTGCATCAGTTTGCGTTCCATCTTCTCGCCACCCCAGCGCATCAGGCCCGCCACCAGGAAAAAGCGCATGCCACGACCGATGAGGGAGGTGATGATGAAGGGCAGCAGAGCCATTTGCAACAACCCTGCCGTCACGGTAAACACCTTGTAGGGGATAGGGGTGAAGCTGGCAATGAAAATGACCCAGATCCCCCACTGCTCAAACCAGTTGCGAGCAATCTCGATCTTGTCCTGATAGCCCACAGACTCCACCAGTGGCAGCACGACCGGATCCCACAGGGCATAGCCAAGGGCATAGCCAAACAGGGCGCCCAGCACAGAGAAGAGGGTAGCCAGTGTGGCGTAGTGCCACGCCTTGTGGGGCTTGGCGAGCGCCATCGGCGCCAGCATCACATCCACCGGGATCGGCCAGAACACCGACTCGATGAAAGCAGTGATGGAGAGATACCGGGGGGCATGCTTGTGGCGAGCCCACTGCATCACCAGTACGTACAAACGGGAAAACAACTTCACTCAACATCTCCGTCAATCAGGGGAACAAAACGTACCGGCTCCAGAATACGGCTGGTCAGCTGGGATCCGGATCGTTCGATCAGCTGCAGGGTCTGCTGGCTGTCACCCACGGGCAACACCAGTCGGCCCCCTTCGGCCAGCTGATCGGTCAGTGCCGTCGGGATCTCGCTCGCCGCGGCCGTCACCAGAATGGCGTCATAAGGCCCCTTGTTGGGCCACCCCAGCCAGCCGTTGCCGTGCTTGGCCGAGACATTGTGCAGATCGAGCTGGCGCAGTCGGCGTCTGGCCTGAAACTGCAGCGACTTGATCCGCTCCACGGTATAAACATGCTCCACCAGATGGGCGAGGATCGCCGTCTGGTAGCCCGAGCCAGTGCCAATCTCCAGCACATGGGCCGGATTGTTTTGCATCAGCAACTCGGTCATTCGCGCCACCATATAGGGCTGCGAAATGGTCTGGCCGTGGCCAATGGGCAGGGCGGTGTTGTCCCACGCCTTGTGCGCCATGGCCTCGTCCACGAACAACTGGCGCGGCACTTTCGCGATGGTCGCCAGCACACGAAAATCGCGAATATCCTGCGCAATGAGCTGATTTAACAGGCGCTGTACTATCACACCACCCTCATCCCTGCAGATCTAACCAGGCCCCCAGACCGGCGAGACTGTCATAGGCAGTCATATCGATGGTCAGGGGGGTAATCGAGACATAGCCCTGCTCGATGGCAGCAAAATCGGTGCCTTCACCGGCATCCTGCTGGCTACCGGGGGGGCCGATCCAGTAGATGGGCTGGCCACGGGGATCCTCGGTGCAGATCACCGACTCCGCCCGGTGGCGATTGCCAAGGCGGGTGGTCTTGATCCCCTTGATCTGCTCGAGGGGCAAGTCCGGCACGTTGACGTTGAGGATCTGATCGGCAGGCAGGGGGTGTTTCATCAGCCCCTTCACCAGCAGGGCCGCATAGTGGGCCGCCGTGGCGAAGTGGGTCTTGCCCACCAGCGAGATGGCGATGGAGGGATAGCCAAGATGGCGCCCCTCGGTGGCCGCGGCGACCGTGCCCGAATAGATGACATCATCCCCCAGGTTGGCGCCGTGGTTGATACCGGCCACCACCATGTCGGGTTCAGGGCGCACCAGCTCGTTGACCGCCAGATGCACGCAGTCGGTCGGCGTCCCCTTCACCGCATAGCTCTCGCACCCATTAAAGCCGTTTTCTGCAATGCGGGTAACCCGCAGCGGTACTTCCAGCGTCAGGGAGTGACTCGCGCCGCTGCGGTTGCGATCCGGCGCCACCACAATGACCTCGCCGCAGGCGCGCAGCGCCTCGCTGAGGGCACGAATGCCCTCGGCATGCACACCATCATCATTACTGACCAGAATTCGCATCGGTCTGATTCCTGAAACCGTGATCGGCCTCTTCGGCCTGCAATAACTCGCGCACCACGCTGGTGGCAAACGCGCCCGCCGGCAGGAAGAAGGAGAGGGTCAGCGCCTCGCCGTCCAGCTGCCAGCTCATCTGCTCCGGCTTGAGCAGCAGGGGGCGCCTGTCCTGATCCAGCCCGGCTTTCTCCAGCCCGTCACACCAATCGCTGTAAGGGGCCAGCACGCCCTGTTCGAACTCGGCAGCGGCGCCCTGACTGGCCAGACGGCCACGGCCCCACTGGGGGGCGGTGAGCTGCACGTCGCCGGAGGCAAGACGCGCTTCCAGCTCGGGGGTCACGCTCTCTTCGCTGAAGATGGAGTGGCTGCCCTTGAGCATCACGCAATCACCGGCCAGCAGCTGATGAGCCAGCCCCTGCTCGATACGGGCGCTGACAATGGCGTTGAACAGCATGCTGCGGGCGGCAGAGAGGTAGAGGGAACGTTTGTTGCGATCCTTGATCCGCTTGCCGGCAAACATCGCCTTGGCAGCTTCCAGGTTGTTGCCATCGCGGCCAAAACGCTGTTCACCATAGTAATTGGGTACGCCCTGAGTGGCGATGGCCTGCAGGCGCGCTTCCAGCCCGTCGGCCTGTTCCAGACCGGTGAGACGCAGGGTGAAGTGGTTGCCCTTGAGGTAGCCAACCCGCAATTTGCGGTTGTGACGCCTGGCTTGCAGGATCTGGATGCTGTCGCTCTCGATAACCGACAAGTCCGGTTCGGCCTTGCCTGGCAGGTGAATACCAAACCACTGCTCGGTCACCGCGTGACGATCTTTCAGGCCCGCCCAGGTCACCGCATTGCGGTTGACCCCGGCCGCATCGGCCAGCAGACCCGCCACCCAGGCGGTGTTCTCGCCGGTTTTGCGCACCCGGACGAAGATGTGTTCCCCTTCACCGCAAGGCTCAAACCCGAGATCTTCATTGACCACGAAGTCGGCGGCCTCGGCCTTGAGGATACCGCGGGCAGTGGGCGCCCCGTGCAGATAGGCAAGTTGTTCCAGCATTATTGTTTCACCAGTAGGACGACGGCTTCGGTGGCGATCCCTTCCTTGCGCCCCGTAAACCCAAGCTGTTCGGTGGTGGTCGCCTTGACGTTCACCCGGTTCAAATCACATTGCAGATCGGCGGCCAGCACGGCGCACATGGCGTCGATATGGGGCGCCATTTTGGGGGCCTGGGCGATGATGGTCACATCCAGGTTGCCGATGGCATAACCCGCCTTCTGTACCCGGGCAAAGACATCCCGCAGCAGGATGCGACTGTCGATCCCCTTGAACTCGGCAGCGGTATCGGGGAAGTGGCGACCGATGTCACCGGCACCGATGGCCCCCAGCAGGGCATCGCTCACCGCGTGCAGCACCACATCGCCGTCAGAGTGGGCAACCAGCCCCTGCTCGTAGGGAACCGGCACGCCACCCAGCATGCAGGGGCCAACACCACCAAATTTATGGACATCAAAACCATGACCAATGCGCATCATCAGCGGCAACCTCCCAACATGCTGAAACCAACCCCATCAATTTTGTGTACGTCCACACCATGTCCAATCCGGATCATGCTAACTCCTTGTTCGGGCCTGTTTGTTCGAGACACTCTGCTCTGAACGGTCTGTTCTGACTGAGGGGCTTATGCCTGCTGGCTTAAAAACAGCCCCGCCAGCGACAAATCTTCCGGCCGGGTCACTTTGATATTGTCGGCGCGCCCCTCCACCATCCGCACCGTGAATCCGGCCCGCTCCATGGCGGAGGCCTCGTCGGTGATGGTGGCGCCCAGCAGCAACCCCTCTTCGAGCGCCCGTTTCAGGGCACGGGTCGGAAACATCTGCGGCGTCAGGGCATGCCAGAGCTGCTCGCGCTCGACGGTGGCGATGATATTGCCCTCCCCATCGGAGCGTTTCATGGTATCGCGCACCCGGCTGCCGAGAATGGCACCGCCGCAGTTCATGGCCGCGGCAATCAGCGCATCGAGATCGCCGTGAGTCAGACAGGGGCGGGCCGCATCGTGCACCAGCACCCACTCCCCTTGCGCCACATGGAGACCATTGAGGACGGAAAAGGCGCGCTCGGCGCCTCCCTCTACCCGCACAATCCGCGGGTCGGCCGCCACGGGCAGTGCCTCGAACCAGCGATCATGGGGCGCCAGCGCCACGATCACCTGGGCGATGGCCGGGTGGGAGAGCAGCCTCTCCAGGGTATGTTCGAGAATGGTTTTACCCGCCAGTTGCAGGTACTGTTTGGGGCAATCGGCCCCCATTCGGCTGCCGATACCGGCGGCAGGGACGATCGCCGTCAGGCCGGATACCCGGCTGGCATCAGTCATCGTAGGGCTCATCGTCCGGCGCTGTCTCTTTGTCTTTCTCTTTGGGGATGATCCGGTAGAAGGTCTCCCCCTGCTTGATGTAACCCAGATCGTTGCGCGACAACTCCTCGATGGCCTCGAGGCCAGAGGTGAGATCATCTATCTCGCGGTAAATGAGGTCGTTACGATCCTTGAGAGTCTGGTTGTCCCGCTGTTGCTGCGAGATGGCCTCCGACAGGTTCTGATAATCGGATAGCCCGTTCTTCCCCAGCCAGAGGTCATATTGCAGTCCCCCCAGCAGGAGGATCAGGATCAGGGTGAATAGCCGCATGCACTAGGTCTCCTTCAGGCGGCCTAGTGTCCCATATTCGGTGCCAAGACAAAAGAAAGCGAGCACACGGGAGCCACCGGCCGAACATAAAAAAGTGCCCAAGAGTGAATCAGATAGCACAAAGCCCCGCCAAACCGGTGCAAGGATGGCCAACCAGGGCGCTCCTTGTCCGGGGGCGGGGCTCTCAATCAGAAAGCGGTAAGGGGGATCAGTTCACCGCGACCGGCTCTCCCGCGCTCTCGGCCGGGGTGTTGTACTCCTCCTCGGCATCGCGGAAACGCTCCAGCATCGCTTTTGAGGGCGCTTCGCCCAGCAGACTGCCCACCACGATGGCCAGCAGCGCAAACAGGAAGCCCGGGATGATCTCATACAGCCCCAGCCAGCCGAACTGCTTCCAGACGATGACGGTGATGGCACCGACCAGCATGCCGGCCAGCGCGCCGTTGCGGGTCATCCGCGGCCACAGCACGGAGAGCAGCACCACGGGGCCAAAGGCGGCACCGAAACCGGCCCAGGCGTAGCTCACCAGCCCCAGCACCCGGTTTTCCGGATTCATGGCGACGGCGATGGCAATCACCGCGATCAGCAGCACCATCAGGCGACCCACCCACACCAGCTCACGCTGAGAGGCGTTCTTGCGCAGGAAGGGCTTGTAGAGATCCTCGGTGATGGCGCTGGAGCAGACCAGTAATTGACAACTTAGAGTGCTCATCACCGCCGCCAGGATGGCGGAGAGCAGCACCCCGGCGATCCAGGGGTTGAACAGGATTTTGGAGAGCTCAATAAAGACCCGCTCCGGGTTGCCGGTCACTCCAGCCGCCACTTCCGGGAAGCGGGCAAAGTAGGCCAGGCCGAAGAAGCCGATGGCCACCGCACCAGCGAGGCAGAACACCATCCAGGTCATGCTGATACGGCGGGCATTGGCCATGGAGTGGTGGGAATCGGCCGCCATGAAACGGGCCAGAATGTGGGGCTGACCGAAGTAACCAAGACCCCAGGCCATCAACGAGATGATGGCGATCACATCCAGATTCTTGAACATGTCGAGGTTGGTGGCGCTCTTGGCGGCCACCTCGATCATGGCGCTGTCTATCCCGCCGACGGCGATGATGACGAAGACCGGGGTCAGGATCAGGGCGAAGATCATCAGGGTCGCCTGTACCGTATCGGTCCAGCTCACCGCGAGGAAGCCGCCGAAGAAGGTGTAGGTAATGGTGGCGGCGGCACCGACCCAGAGGGCGGTGTTGTAATCCATGCCGAAGGTGCTCTCGAACAGACGGGCACCGGCCACCACGCCGGAGGCGCAATAGATGGTGAAGAAGAGCAGGATCACTAGCGCCGAGAGAATGCGCAGCACCTTGCTGTGATCTTCAAAGCGGTAGGTGAAATAGTCCGGCAGGGTCAGGGCGTTGCGGTTCTTCTCGGTATGTACCCGCAGGCGACCCGCTACCCAGCGCCAGTTGAGGTAGGCGCCGATGACCAGACCGATGGCGATCCAGCTCTCGGAGATGCCGCTGACGAAGACGGCGCCGGGCAGCCCCATCAGCAGCCAGCCGCTCATGTCGGAGGCGCCGGCAGAGAGAGCGGTAACCCAGCTTCCCATCCGGCGGCCGCCCAGAATGTAGTCATCAAAGTTGCGGGTGGCGCGATAGGCGACGAAGCCGATCAACACCATTCCGAGGATATACACCAGGAAGGTGATTAACATGGGTGTGCTAGCTGTCATGCAAAACTCCGTTTTGTGTCATTTTCTGCCCGCTCTGGTGACGGGCTCATCCCTAAAAAACCGGCCTAGCTTAATCAGCCGTTCGCGCCAGCTCAACCACTTTTAACAAACACAAAACACAATAAAAACCTTTGCGCATCAAATCATCTGCCGCATCAAGAGGATGGCGCCAGATTTCCTGCCGTGGCCGTGACGGCCATATCGTCGCAACGGCGACTATTGAGCGTTATGTTTTCACATTTTGTTACTATCCATTTTTTACAAGCCGGCGCCCCGCTCCTACACTCCCCGCCCTGTCTCATCACTCCAGTCAGAGGTCGGCACCATGTCATCTCATCTGTCACACCTGCGAACCCTCGCCCGCCGCCTTCATCCGGTGGAGGAGTCGGGTCATCTCATCCGACGGGCCAAGTATGTGGGGCGTCTCTGGCTCAATCCTGGCGCCCGCGCCCTCTATCGCCAGCAGCAGGAGCAACCGCTGCTGGCGCAGGCGATCAGCCGCTTCCCCGATATTCTGGAAAAGCCGCTCCACCCCTATCGCCACAAGGGGCTCCGCAAGCGCCTGCGAGCCGGGCTTATCAGCGGCCACTACCAGCAGCTGGCACGTCAGCTGCCCAAGGCGCAACAACTGGCAATCTACAGCGGGCGCGGCCTGCTGCTGGCCCAGTGGCAGAGCGACAAGCTGACGGCCCCCCTCACCCTGCAACTGGATTACCAAACCCACATGGGCAAAGAGGGGGAGATGAGCCTGACCCTCAAGCTGGGTGACGCTGCGCTCTATTACATGGCCCTCAATCTGCGTCCCGCGCCAAACCCGACCCTCGAGATCTGTTCGCTGCAGGGCGGCAAGGGGCAGAGCGAGGAGATCAAGCTGGTCACCAAGGCGTGCGGCGGGCTGCGCCCTATGTCCCTGCTGGTCTATATGGCCGCCGAGCTGGCCCGAGGATTGGCGTGCAAGAGCCTGCTCGGGATCCGCACCCAAAGCCACGTCTATCAGTGCAGCAAGCGCACCGCCGATCGGGTCAAGTTCGATCTCGACGGCTTGTGGCAGGAGCATCAGGGCTGCGTGCAAGATGAACTCTGGATGAGCCTGCCGCTGGAAGTGCCCCGCAAGACGCTGGAGGAGATCCCCTCCCGCAAGCGGGCCAGCTACAAGGCGCGCTACCAGCTGCTCGATCAGCTCGGCAGCGAGCTGCAGGCAAATCTGCTGCGAAGCTGAGTCAACGCAGCAGAAACAAAAAGGGCGAACAGCTTGCTGTTCGCCCTTTGTCATGACGGGGATTTGCCCTTAGCGGTTGATCGCCATCGGCATACCGTTGCGCTGCTCCAGCGCCTGCTTCACCAGTTGGGAGTCGCTGTCGGCGTGGGCAATGAAGCGGGTCACCGCCGGAGTCATCGGCAGCGGTGCCGGCAGCTTGGAGTTGAACTCCTCTTCGCTACGCGACAGCGGCTGGTGCACTTCCAGATAACGAACGCCGTTGGGCTCGAGAGAGGCCTTGATCGGCTGGTTAACGAACTGGACGCGGGTACCGACCGGCACCTGCTTGAACAGGTACTCGATATCGTCGTTACGCAGCCGCACACAGCCGTGACTCACCCGCAGACCGATACCGAAGTTGGCATTGGTGCCGTGGATGGCGTACATCTTGCCGATATAGAGTGCAAACAGCCCCATGGGGTTGTCCGGGCCGGCCGGCCATACCGCTGGCAGGCTCTCGCCACGGGCGGCATATTCGGCATGCATCTTGGCAGTCGGGGTCCAGGTCGGGCCCGCTTTCTTGCGCTGCACGCTGGTCACCCAGTTTTCCGGGGTGTCGGTGCCGAGCTGGCCGATGCCGATGGGCAACACTTCTACCACCTTCTTGCCTTTCGGGTAGTAGTAGAGGCGCATCTCGGCCACGTTCAGCACAATGCCTTCACGAGGGGCATCCGGCAGGATGAGTTGCTGGGGGATCACCAGCTTCTCGCCGGTCTGTACCAACAGGGGATCCGCATCGGGGTTGGCCTCTATCATGTTGGTCAGCCCCAGCTGGAATTTGGCAGCAATGGCCTCCAGCGGCTGGCCATTCTCTTCGGCCGGAACCACATATTCCAGATTTTCCCCCACCAGACGGCTGTTGGCCGCAGGCAGAGCATATTCAACAGCGAAAACCGGCGCAGCGGTCAGCAGCAGGCTGTAGCAGAGTGTTGCCACACTATTGCGAAGGAGCTTCATAACTTTCCCATGATAATGACTGAATTGACATCTCTGAGCTGACGGCTGATCAGCAGAAGATCAGGGGCGCGAAGAGAAGGCCGCCATTTTTCTCCTCTGCTGACCAAATATCAACTGACAAGTGGTGACGGGTCGATGATTAATATGCGGATTATCCAACGCCCTCGACTCGCCCTCTCCCCCTGTTTATCCCCGTTGCCAGAGGCGCATATCATAACCTGTGGGAGATTGATGCAACCGCAGATGAAATTGCTCAATGATAGCGAAGATATGGTCGAAAATATCGGCTTGGATCCCTTCGTAATCAGCCCATGCGGTGGTCGCGGTAAAACAGTAAATTTCCAGCGGCAAACCGTCTGACGTGGGCGCCAGCTGGCGCACCATCAGGGTCATGTCCTTGCGAATGCCGGGGTGAGCACGCAGATAGGCATCCAGATAGGCGCGCAGGGTGCCGAGGTTGGTGAGGTGACGACCGTTGATAGGGCAGCTCAGGGCATCGCTCAGCTGCTGATTGTAGGCACTCAGCTCCTGCTCCTTGCGACTGAGATAGGGAGCCAGCAGTTGCGCCTGCTTGAGCTGCAACTGCTCCTCGGCCGTCAGAAAACGCACGCTGGTCATGTCGATATTGACGCTGCGTTTGATACGGCGGCCACCCGACTCGGTCATCCCCTGCCAGTTCTTGAAAGAGTCGGAGATCAGGGCATAGGTGGGAATGGTGGTGATGGTCTTGTCCCAGTTCGACACCTTGACCGTGGTGAGGCCAATATCGGTCACCTCGCCATCGGCGCCGTACTTGTCCATCTGCAGCCAGTCACCGACGCTCAGCATCCGGTTGGCGGAGAGCTGGATCCCCGCCACCAGCCCGAGGATGGGGTCCTTGAATACCAGCATCAGCACTGCGGTCATGGCACCCAGACCGCTGAACAGGAACAGCGGCGACTTGCCGAGCAGCAGGGCGATCATCAGGATGCCCACCAGAATGCTGCCTACCAGCTTGGCCCCCTGGAAGATGCCGCGCAGGGGCAAATCCCGACCAAGGCGGGTGTAACGGCTCACCGACAACAGGCAGTCGAGCAGGGCGAAGAAGGCCAGCAGCAGGAACAGCAAAATCCAGAGCTGGGCCACCATCTCGATAAGCTTGAGGCTATCCGATTGACGAGGCAGCCAGATCTCCGCCTGACCGAGCAGCACGGCCCCCTGCAACACGAAAGCGAGCCGGTTGAAGAGGCGCTGTTGCAGCTGGGGCGGCAGCCACACCTGCTTGGCCTTGCCGAGGATCCCCACCAGCCGGACCAGCAACACCCGGTGCAGCGCCATGTGCAGCAGCAACGAGGTGATGACGATAAAACCCAGCGCGATCACCAGCGCCATCAGGTTGGTCACTTCCACCCCAAGGCCAGACAACCAGTTAAAAAACGCCTCTTTCATTGCTCTCTCCCGAACCTGGCAGCCCGCTGGCTGCAAAAACAGTGGTGGTCAGGGTACCGCTCCCCTCCCCCATGTCAAATCGGTGAACGCCAGAAACGACAACGCCCGGCACTGGCCGGGCGTTGTTTCAAAGCGAGGCTGACTTAGCAGACCAGGCTCAGGGCATCGCGGGCGATGACCAACTCTTCGTTGGTCGGGATCACCATGGCGCAACGGCTGTCGGCGGTGGTGATGCGACCTTCGCCACCCAGTACTGCAGCGTTGTTGGCCTCTTTGTCCACCTTGAAGCCGAACAGAGCCAGACGGTTCAGCACCATCTCGCGCACCATGGCGGCGTTCTCACCGATACCACCGGTAAAGACCACGGCGTCCAGACGACCGTCCATCGCAGCGGCATAGGCACCGACATACTTGGCCACACGGTAGGTGAAGACATCCAGCGCGCGCTTGGCACCGGCGTCGGTGGCGTAGTTGGTGGTGACGTAACGGCAGTCGCTGCTCGCTTCGGTCATCCCCAGCAGACCGGACTCACGGGTCAGGGTGTGGTTGATCTGCTCCACGCTGTAACCGAGCTGGTCGTGCATGAAGAAGACCACGGCCGGATCGATATCACCGGAGCGGGTACCCATCGCCAGACCTTCCAGCGGAGTCAGACCCATGGAGGTGTCTACGGATTCGCCGTTCTTGATGGCGCAGACAGAGGCACCGTTACCCAGGTGGCAGTTGATGATGTTCAGTTCATTCAACGGCTTGCCCAGCTCTTTTGCGGCTTCTTCCGCAATGTAGCGGTGAGAAGTACCGTGGGCACCGTAACGACGAATACCGTGTTCGCGGTAGAGCTTGTGCGGCAGCGCATAGAGGTAGGCCTCTTGCGGCAGAGTCTGGTGGAAAGCGGTGTCGAACACGGCCACGTTCTTCTCGGACAGCTGCGGGAACACTTTCAGCGCGGCGCGAATACCGATGAGGTGGGCCGGGTTGTGCAGCGGGGCGAACGGAATGGCGGCTTCGATACCGGCGATCACGCCGTCATCAATGCGCACGGAGCGGGAGAACTGCTCGCCACCGTGTACGATTCGGTGACCGATGGCCACCAGTTGCTCGGCAAGAGTCGGATCCTGCGGCAGGATGTGACCCACGATATGGTCGAGGGCCTCCTGGTGAGCGGCACCCGCTCCCAGCATGGCTTCGCCCTTGACCCCGTGGAGTTTCCATTTGATACGTGCATCATCCAGATTGAAGCATTCGGCCAGGCCGGACAGCATGTCCTCACCTGTTTCGGCGTCCATTACGGCAAATTTCAGGGAAGAGCTACCGCAGTTAAGGATCAATACCAACTTGCTCATTTTCTACATCTTCCTGTGCTTCGGCTTTATGCCGACAGTGTCGTGTCATCCAAAAGAGGATGGGATTCCCCTGCCGGGGGCTTATGGTCGCAGGAGGGTGCGTCCAATTTTTCAATTCTTGCTCTTGAAAGAGTCATCGCAACCTGTGGTGCGTATCACTGGTTTCAATTCTTGCTCTTGAAAGAGTGATCGCAACTTGTGGTGCGTATCACTGGTTTCAATGCTTGCGAGTCTCAACGCATCAGCTGCGCAGGGCTCGCCTCAATGGGAATGCTCAGGCGATAGCCAGCAGATCCTTGTGTACCTTGACCACCAGCTTCTTCACCTTGGCGGGCTGGTTGAAGGTACAGAGCGGGCGGTGCAGCTCGCCCGGCCAGAAGATGGCAAAATCGCCCGGTTGCAGCGCCAGATAGCTGGTCTGCTCGTCCTCGACAAACCAGAGGTCGGGATGGGGATGGTCGGCGCCGTCGCTCACATAGTCGTGGGGGCCCACACCTATCCACTCTTCACCGCGCAGCAGCAACTGGATATCGAGATACTGCTGATGGAATTCGCCACGGCGATCCGCGGCTGGCTCGGTCAGATCTTCGCTCACCAGACAGAACAGGTTGAGGCCATCGATCTCGCTCTTGCCGAGCGGAGCGTCACCCCAGTGAGCCACGCTCTTCACCACCTCGGCCATGATGCGGGCCAGCGGGGCGGGCAGCGGCGTCCGCTGCAGGGTGTTCAGGCTACCGGTGATCATGGCGTCTGTTTCCTGTTAGGTATATCTGGGCGGCATCTTTGCCAGCCAATGAAAAAGGACCTGTGACAGGTCCTTCAATAATGCCGTCTGCAATCCGTGCAAACCGGTTTAGAGCTTTTGCTCATGTTCAGCTATATGGGCACTGTTACACACTCGTCAGCACCTTGCCAAGAGACATAATCCCATTTTCATAGTGATCGTACCAGCTGAAACCATATTATTCACCACCCTTTCCCCCTCGACTTTGACCAGACGCAAAAACGGGCGCATCAGCGCCCGTTTTTTCGCAAAACCGTTTAACAACCGGTTTCATTCAAGCCTTTTGGGCATTTTCCACCGGTTTGGCGTACATGGCCCGCCAGATCGCCTTGTGCTCTTCCGGCACCTCTGACTGACGGGTCAGGAAGGCCGCCTGCTCGATGGTATTGGCCTTGCCGGAGACATCGGCCGCCAGATAGTTGCTGGGGAACAGGTGGTAGCTGCTCCAGATCGCCTTGTCGATCAGCGCGGCCAGTTCGTCCGGATCGCTGAAGCCCTCGGTGATCGGCGCGCCGAAGGAGACATGTACCCGCCCCTTCATGCCGACGATACCGGCGACGATACTCTCGATATCCTCGAACTCGCCCTTCTCATAGCTGCCGTTGACCGACTTCTCGTAGAGCTCGCGCGCCTTCGCCTTGTCGGTCGGATCCAGCTCGTAGCTGATGCTGACCGGCACGATATTGAGGCTGCGCATGTAGTCGACGAAGTCGATCTTCTGCTTCTTGCCGTCGACGTAGAACATCTTGAGGATGGCGGGATCTGTCTTGTCATCGCCATTCTTGGCGCGTCCTTCCTTCTGGGCGATCCAGATGGAGTGACCTTCGTGAACCGAGTTGCCGATATAGGCAGACAGCTCGCCGAGCGCCTTCATCATCTCCCGCGGCCCCTTGGCGGAGCGTTTGACGATAAAGCTCTTGTTGAGCTTCATCAGCTCGGTGGCGCAGGGTTTGCGCAGCAGGTTGTCACCGATGGCGATGCGCACGGTATCGAAACCGTGGGTGTGCAGCCCCCAGTTGACGAACGCAGGATCCATGGCGATGTCTCTGTGGTTGGAGACAAACAGATAGCCCTGCTCTTTCTTCAGATGCTCGATCCCGGAGAAGGTCACCCCCTTGGTAGAGGTGGCGATCATGCGGGACATGTACCGGGTGACCCCCATCTGGACCTGATGCACCGTGGTCACTTTTGACCATTTACGGCGCAGAAACAGGCGGATCATCGGGCGAATGGCCCAGCCCAGCCAGCTCATCAGGGAACCGAAACGATACTTGGCGATGGCGCCGATAAATTCATCATCCTGGATCAGCCGTTCGATGGCTGCCGGCACTTCTTCATCGCGGTAGGGGCGAATATCCGCGAATCTATCTACTTCAGTCACAATGTCAGCCTTGCATGCTAGGAAACCGCAGCCAACCCGTGTTGGCCGGGGAAAATTCAGGGCGCAATTTTACACGCTTTTATGGCAAGGGGTATGAGACAAGCATGAATAGTGAGATCTGACCAGTTAATTAATCGGAGCAGAGCGCCAGTGCCACGGCGGCCTCGGCATGGATGGCAGTGGTGTCGTAGAGCGGCACCGCCGCCCGGGCATCGCCCACCAGCAGGGCAATCTCGGTGCAACCGAGGATCACCGCCTCGGCACCAGCATCCACCAGCGCCTCGATAATGGCCAGATACTCGGCCCGCGACGATTCACGGGTCTCCCCCAGACAGAGCTCGTCATAGATGATCCTGTGTACCCGCTCCCGCTCAGCTTCGGCAGGCACCAGCACCGCCAACCCGAAGCGATCCTGCAAGCGCCCTTTGTAAAAATCCTGCTCCATGGTGAAGCGGGTGCCGAGCAGGCCGACTCGGGTGATCCCGTCAGCCCGCAATTTGGCCGCGGTGGCATCGGCGATATGGAGCAACGGGATATCGATGGCGGCCTCAATCTCGGGGGCGACCTTGTGCATGGTGTTGGTGCCGATCAGCAAGAAATCGGCGCCGCCATCCTGCAACTTGCGCGCCTCCGCCGCCAGCAAACGAGCGGTAGCGGGCCAGTCACCGGCATGCTGCAACCGCTCGATACCGGCAAAATCGACGCTGTTGAGCAGCACCCGCGCCGAGTGCAAACCGCCGAGCTGTGCCCGCACCCCACGGTTGAGCGCCTGATAGTAACTGACGGTGGACTCCCAGCTCATGCCACCCAACAGACCGATACATTTCATAGGAACTCCTTCATTCCAAGGGAGGGCAGAACCACGCCACCTTGCAGGCAAGGTCACGCAGGCGAGATAAAAAAGGCCCCGCAGGGCCAACAAGACAGCCGGTAAAGGCCCGGGTCAACCCCGGGCTAAATCCAGATCATCCCGACACAGGCGGCCGTCGCCAGCCCCATGCCGAGATTGAAACGCCGCCAACCCCGGGCAGTGCGAATGATTTGCCGCACCTGGGCACCAAACAACACCCAGAACGCCCCGGTGTAGAGGCCGGTAATAAAGAAGATCACCAACACCCAGAGCGCGGAGGGCCAGTAAGCCTCCCCCGCCAGAGTGAAACCGCTGATGGCGGAGAGCGCCATCATCCATGCCTTGGGGTTGAGCAGTTGCAGCATGGCCCCCTGATGGGCGGGAATGAGCGGACGGTTGCCCTCGGCCGGGCCGCTGGCGGTCGCCACCTTCCACGCCAGCCAGAGCAGATACGCCGAGCCGATAATCTTGAGGCCATCGTGCAGCAGCGGCACCTTCTCGAACACCACGCCAAGCCCCAGCGCGGTAGCGAGGATCATCAGATTGATCCCCCCCACCACCCCCACCAGCAGGGGAATCGTGCGGCGAAACCCCTGCGCCGCCCCGGCGCTGGTGAGCAACATGTTATTTGGCCCCGGCGTGCCGCAGGTAACCAGGGCAAACCCCGCCAGGGGCAGTAACCAGTTCAGATCCATCTCAACCTCTTGTCGATTCAACGCCCCCGTTATGGGGAAAGCCTTCTAATATGCAGAGCCAACCCCGTGGCGACAAGTCAGAAATGCCTCTTTCTCGGCCACCTCCCCCTCCAGCGCAACACGGCTCAATACCAGAGCATCACCACACAGAGTGCCGTCAGCAGGCCGAGAGAACCGTTGAGTCGCCGCCAGCCCCGATCCGAGCTGATCCAGTTGCTCAGCTGATGGCCGAACAGTACCCAGACAAAGCAGACCGGCAGGGCCACCAGCGCAAACATGACCATCACCGCCAGCTGACTCGACCAGTAACTGGCGCCGGGCAGGCTGAAGAGACTGATGGCGGAGATCCCCATCATCCACGCCTTGGGATTGAGGAACTGAAAGCTCAGTCCCTCCAGCATGGTCAACGGGCGCGCGCGCCGAGCCGGATCCCCCGGCGCCCCGGCCACCGCGATACGCCACGCCAACCACAGCAGATAGAGGCTGCCGAAGATCTGCAAACCGAGCCGTAGCAGGGGCCAGCGCTCGAACAGCGGATAAAGCCCCAGCGCCAGCACCAGTTGCAACACCGGCTGCCCCAGCCCCACCCCGAGCAGATGTGGCAGAGTGCGACGCACCCCGAAGTTGGCGCCGGAGGCCGTCAGCATCAGGTTGTTGGGCCCCGGCGTACCGCAGGTGAGTACGGCAAAACCGAACAGGGTAACATACCACTCCATCGTCATATTGTGACTCCTTACTCGCTGAATTGTATCGATACAATGCAAGCTATTTGATTGTTATCAGGCTGAAATTCACGCTATATTGACAACAAATTTGGATCAATGGATTTATTGTCACCATGACAATCTGGACGCCCGACCTTGCGGCCTTCGATGGCCCCCTCTACCTCAAGCTGGTCAAAGCAATCGAACAGGGGATCGCGAATGGCGAGCTGCCACCGCAGACCCGATTGCCTACCCACAGATCCCTGGCGGATCGTCTGGGTGTCACCGTAGGCACCGTCACCCGCGCCTACAGCGAGGCGGAGCGGCGCGGCCTGCTGGCCGCCCGGGTGGGCCACGGCACCTGGGTCAAGCGAGCGAACACGGATCCCGCCAATGAGTGGGTGATCCGTCAGGAGGAGGGGCTCCGCATCGAGCTGTGGCAGAACCTGCCGGTGCAGCTGGATCGGGCGGCCATCATTCGCCCCAAGCTGGGGGAAGTGGCGGACGGGGATCTCAACGCCCTGCTCGGCTACGACAAGGAGGCGGGACGACCGGATCAGCGCCAGCAGTTCGTCAACTGGCTGGCGGAGCAAGGGGTGGCCTGTAGTGAGGATCGCCTGCTGTTCAGCCACGGCGCCCAGCACGGCATCATGCTGGCGCTGCTGGCGAC
Organism: Aeromonas sp. 600282; assembly: GCF_049175755.1. Lineage (NCBI taxonomy): Bacteria > Pseudomonadati > Pseudomonadota > Gammaproteobacteria > Aeromonadales > Aeromonadaceae > Aeromonas > Aeromonas sp. 600282. Next base: position 38,450 of record NZ_JAAKVR010000013.1, read on the forward strand.
CAGCTGCGTGGGGGAGACCATCCTGTGCGAGGGGCTGAGCTACCCCGGTATGCTGGGCAATGCCCGCCAGCTGAAGAATCAGGTGGTGGGACTGGCGATGGACGAGGAGGGGCTGCTGCCCGAGGCGCTGGACGCCGCCTGCCGCACCCGCCGGGCCAAGCTGCTCTACCTCACCCCGACCCTGCAAAACCCCACCACCGCCATCATGAGTCTGGCGCGGCGGGAGGCCATCGTCGCCATCGCCCGTCGCCACGATCTGCTGATCATCGAGGATGACGTCAACGGCCTGCTGCCCCAGCAACCTGTGATCCCTCTGGTCAATCTGGCGCCGGAGCGGGTCATCTATCTGGGCAGTCTGGCCAAGATCGCCTGCGGCGGCCTGCGGGTGGGCTTCGTGCTGACGCCCCCTGCCCTGCGCAGCGCCTTCGCCCAGACCATGCGGCTGTCGAGCTGGATGGTGAGCCCGCTGTTGATCGAGCTCGCCTGCAAAATGGTCAGTCAGCGCCAGATCATGCCGCTGGTCGAGCAGCAGCGGGAAATCCTCAAACGCCGTGGCGAACTGCTGCGCCACCTGCTGCCTGCCGCCCGCTGGCAGCCGGGCAGCATGCACGCCTGGCTACCGCTGCCGGAGCCCTGGCGCAGCCAACAGTTTGCTGCCGCCGCCGATGCTCTTGACGTTGGCGTGGCGAGCGGGGAACACTTCGCCGCCGGTCAGTTTGCCGCTCCGCAAGGGGTGCGCCTGAGCCTGAGCCAACCCGCCACCGATGCCCGGGTCGGCGAAGGGCTGGCCCGTCTGGCGCAGCTGCTGCAGGGGACGCCCCCGAGCAATCCCCTGCTATAGTCAGGGCCAGCCGACCTGACCTTCACGCTTCATCGTCATTGCCAAGGAGATGCCGTGCCCCCCATCAGAGCCGCCCTGCTGATTGCCACCCTGTTGCTGGGTGGCTGCGCCTCGTCAACGACCCACCAGCAGCTGGGGGCCGCGCTCAATGGACTGGAAGGGGAGTTGCAACGGCTGGAAGAGGAGCTGGCGGCCATGAACGGCCTGCACTATCAAAAGGCGATCGATGCACCGCTCAGTTTGCGCCGTGCGCTCGGGGCGCCGCAGCCCACGCCAGAGGGGCTGGTGCCGGTGGCCAGCAAGCTGGAAGATGGGCCGATCCTGCGCTATCAATACCGCCTGCCAGCGGGTATGACGAGTCTGCCCCAAAACAACCTCTGCCAGCGCTACGAGTTCGAGCTGCGCCATCTGGGCCGCCTCGGCAAGCTGGAATTAAGCTGGCAGGGGGAACAGGGGAGTGGCTCACACCAGATCCGTCAAACAGAGTGTGTCTTTCTCACCGAAGCACATAAATCCCGGTAACCGCCTATAATGCCCTTCCTCGTCTCGCGCCGACTACTGTCACTTTTCCTCCCCCGCAGAGTTGTCGCTATGTTCCTCTTGGGTCTAATCTGATCTACTCGTGGAGTATTGAAAGGACGCGTGCATGACGATACTGCTGCTCGAAGAGGATCCACTGCTCCGTAGCGCCATCACTCGGGAACTGACCGAACAGGGTATCCCTGCTGAACGGATCCACCACCACAGCCACCCAGGTCAGGAACGCAGCGGTCTGCTCACCCTGCTGCAACAACAGCCATTCGATGCCATTATCTGCCAGCAAAATAGACAACTGGGGCATGACGGCGCCCGCCTGCTGCATGAAGCACACTACCTCGGCCTGCTACAACCCGCCTGCGTACTACTGTTGATGGATGCAGACCAGAACGAGCAGGATTTTCTCCCCTCTGACCTCTACTTCTCCCTCCATCTGCCACTCCCCTTCATGACTGGGGAGCTCACAACTGCGCTCAAGCAGTTGACACAACTGAGCAGGATGACCCACACCCTCGCCCCTCCAACCCTGCTGCGGGAGTGGAAACTGGCGACCGCACTCTGTGAAGACCTGCTCTATCAACGGGACAACCGACCCCTTGCCCCCTGGCTGGATCGGTTCAAGGGTTACCTGCTGCTGCAGTCCAGCGAACAGCTCACTGCCGCCCAGCATTATGCCCTGTGTGCCAACGAGTATCGGGCAAGCTGGCCGAGGGCCGGATTGTTCTACGCCATGTTGGGATTGGGCAAACTGCAGAGTGCCGAAACCGACTTGCAGCGTCATCAAACCATATTGCCGACCGCCACCCGACTGGAGCTGCAACTCGCCAGTCAGTTGCACCAACATCAGTGGCAGGCAGCCTGGGAGACCATGGTGCAGTTGCAACAAGTCCGCCCCCATCAACCCCGCTGGCATCAGCTGGCCATGATGCTGGGACTATTACAGCAAGACGAGAGGAAGGTGCTGGAACAAGCCAGTACCCTGAATCTTCACCATTTCAGTGAACAGCGCGTCCGGCTGGCCATCGACCACTTCATGATCAGCGCCATGCTGGCGGTGCTGTGGCATACACCATCCAGCAACCGGATCCGCTCCCTGCAACAGGAGTGGGCCCATCTGAAGCGAACAGTGAACCTGCCCGCGCAGGAGTTCGAGCTGCTGCAAGCACTGATGCAGGGATTGGATTACCGCTTCGACGAGGCGCTGATCCTGATCGCCCACCATCAACCCAGCCAGGCGAGCGAGAACCATCTCACCCTGTTATTGGGCTTTGCCGTCTGTCAGTTTTGTGGCCTGCCCCACCATGCCCAGCGCTATCTGGCGCAGCTTACACACTACCGTGACCGTGTCGCCCCCCACCCCCTGACCCGTCAGCTGTTTCACCATCTGCTAACGGAACTGGGCCAACAGCTGACGGCGCGGGAGCAGCGCCTGACCAGCTTGCGCCAAACCCGTCATCAAGGGATACAAAAAGGTGACTATCAACTGGCACTGCAGGCCGGCTTGCAACTGCTGGAGGAATTTCCCGCCCTGCCCGGCGATGCCTGGCAACTGCTGGAGCTGCTACAGCACAGCTGGCCGGCGGGCATGGCGGCCCCCAGGGTTGCGCTGCTGGTCGATACCCTGGAGCGGCGCCTCAAGCACAGCCCTGCGTTTCTGGATCAACATGCCCAGCAGTATCAGCGTACTCTGCACGAGATCCGCACTCACTTGCAGCCGCACCTCTCCGGCAGCGCCCCCGTCAGCCTGGGCAAGGGGCCCCCGGAATCATGATGAGGCTGGCCTGTGCCGCCAGCCACATAAGAGAGAGGGGAGCCTTGGCTCCCCTCTATTCATTTCGTGTAACCTTATGGCCCTCAAGAACGAGCACAAGCAGATACGGTGACAGATGACTGTTAAGTCCCCGGGCTCAGCCCAGCGCGTCACTCTCCAGCGCGACCTTGAGAAAATCTTTCCAGCTGATGATGCCGACCAGGGCGCCATTCTCCAGCACAGGCAGACAGGAGACCCCCTTCTCCAGCATCAGCTTGACGCCGTCGCGCACGGTGAGATGGGGAGCGATGGTGACGAGCTGACGACTCATGATCTGGTGGGCACGCTTGTTGAGGGTTTCGGTATCGCGGCTCATCTCGGCTTCGGAGTCGAGATAGGGGCTGATGGCGCGGAACAGATCCCGATCCGAGATGACCCCCACCAGTTCCTCCTCTTCCAGCACCAGCAGGTGGCGAAAGTGTGCCTGCTCGAAGATATCCCTGATGACTCGGAGTCGATCATCCATTGAAACGGTGGCGACCCGGGTCGTCATAATATCCCTGATATGCATGCTAACCTCCCGTTACCAAACTGGTTTCTCTGTTATGGCATGTTTTTACGATGCCAGCCAGTGGCAAGCCCCTCACCAAAGTGCAAATCTGCGTCATTTCACGTAAGATCCGCGCCAGTTTTTCTCCTCCATTTTGAGCAAGCAGATCCCACCCATGATAGTTGCCAGTCAAATCGAACTGATCCGCGGCGGCCGCAAGCTGCTGGACAACGCCTCCGCCACCATTCACCCCGGCCACAAAGTGGGTCTGGTGGGCAAAAACGGCTGTGGCAAGTCCACCTTTTTTGCACTGGTACGGGGCGAGCTGGCCATCGACAGCGGCACCTTCAGCCTGCCCGCCGGTTGGCAGATTGCAGGCGTCGCGCAGGAGACCCCAGCGCTGGACTGCTCCGCCCTCGACTACGTGATCGACGGCGACAAGGAGTTCCGCTCGCTGGAAGCCCAGCTGGTGCAAGCCGAGCAGGATGACAATGGCCTGTTGGTAGCCGAGCTGCACGGTCGCCTCGATACCATAGGCGCCTACAGCATTCGCGCCCGCGCCGCCGAACTGCTGCACGGCCTCGGTTTCAGCGACGAGCAGCTCAGCTCGCCGGTGCGCAGCTTCTCCGGTGGCTGGCGCATGCGTCTGAACCTCGCTCAGGCGCTGCTCTGCCGCTCCGATCTGCTGCTGCTCGATGAACCGACCAACCACCTGGATCTCGATGCGGTAATCTGGCTGGAGAAGTGGCTCAAGGGCTATCAGGGCACGCTGGTGCTTATCTCTCACGACCGCGATTTCCTCGATTCTGTCATCAGCCGCATCATCCATATCGAGAACGGCAAGCTCAACGAATACACCGGCGGCTACTCCGACTTCGAACTGCAGCGCGCCGAACATCTGGCCCAGCAGCAGTCGATGTACGAGAAGCAGCAGCGGGAGATGTCCCACATGCAGGCGTATGTGGACCGCTTCCGCTACAAGGCCTCCAAGGCCCGTCAGGCCCAGAGCCGCCTGAAAGCGATGGAGCGGATGGAGAAGATCCTGCCCGCCCACGCCGACTCGGAATTCAGCTTCGAGTTTCGCGAGCCGTCGGCCCTGCCGACCCCGCTCATCGCCATGGAGAACCTCTCTGCCGGTTACGGCGACAAGGTGATCCTGGAGAAGATCAAACTCAATCTGGTACCGGGTTCGCGCATCGGTCTGCTCGGTCGCAACGGCGCCGGTAAGTCGACCTTTATCAAGATGCTGTCGGGCTCCAACCCGCCGCTCTCTGGCAAGCTCGAAGTGAGCGCCGGGGTGAGCATCGGCTACTTCGCCCAGCATCAGCTGGAGACCCTGCGTCTCGATGATTCCCCGCTCGATCATCTGGCCCGCCTCGCGCCGGACAAGACCGAGCAGGAGCTGCGCAACTATCTGGGCAGCTTCGGTTTTCACGGTGACAAGGCGCTCGACAAGGTGGCGCCCTTCTCCGGCGGCGAAAAAGCGCGGCTGGTGCTGGCGCTGATCACCTGGCAAAAGCCCAACCTCTTGCTGCTCGATGAACCGACCAACCACCTGGATCTGGAGATGCGCCACGCCCTCACCATGGCGCTGCAAGGCTTCGAAGGGGCCATGGTAGTGGTCTCCCACGACCGTCACCTGCTGCGCACCACCACCGACGACTTCTATCTGGTACACGGTGGCCGGGTCGAGCCGTTCGACGGCGATCTGGACGATTACCACAAGTGGCTCGGCGAGCAGGAGAAAGAGGCCAACGCCAAACCGGCCGATGGCCCCGTCTCTGCCAACTCGGCGGTGGCTCGCAAGGATCAGAAGCGGCGCGAGGCGGAGTTCCGCCAGCAAACCCGCCCCCTTCGCCAGAAGCTGGAAAAGCTCGAAGCGAGCATGGAGAAGCTGCAAGGCAAGCTTGGCGACATCGAGAGCCAACTGTCCGACCCCGCCATCTACGAAGAGAGCGCTAAAACCAAGCTCTCCGAGCTGCTCAAATCCCAGGGCCCCCTCAAGGAGCAGCTGGAAGAGGTGGAGCTGGAGTGGATGAGCCTCTCCGAAGAGCTGGAAACCATGGAGCAGGCCTTCTTTGCGTGACGAACAGCTGATGGCCAGCGAGCGGGTCGCGGTCCACGAATTGCCGACGCCGATCGGCTTCTGGCACTGGAGCGGCAAGGTCTATGGTGAGCGCAGCCAGGATTGGCTCACCGTGCAGGAGCAGGGGGGCAACGTCAATCTGGCGCTGCTGCTGCACCGGCTCGATCAGCTCGGCATCGTGGTCGATCTCACCGATCTGCAACCGGCGCTGGTGCAGACCGAGGCGGTGCTGACCCCGTGGCGCGCCCTGCGCCAGAGCGCCAAGACGCGGCTCGACGAGCAGCAGTATCAGTCGATGCTGGCCCACGAACTGGAGCTGGAGCGGCTGCAACAGGGCGTCCTGTTGCAGACCCTGCGCAGCCTCTCCCTATTTCGCGGCAACAGCCGCAATTTGTTGAACTATCTATCGTTACTGGGTGTCCAGCAGGGCCCCCTCAGAGATCTAATATGCTGAGCTACCGCCACGCCTTTCACGCCGGCAACCATGCCGACGTGCTGAAACACGCCGTTCAGGCCCTGATCATCGAGTCCCTCAAGAAGAAGGAGAAACCCTTCATCGTGCTGGACACCCATGCCGGTGGCGGTCTCTACGACCTGCGCGGCGACTGGTCCCAGAAGAAGGCCGAGTATGCCGACGGCATCGGCCGCCTGTGGGACGAGCGGGCCCAGTGGTCTGCCCTGGCCCCCTATCTCGGCGTCATCGAGGAGATGAACCCCGCTCAAGAAGGAAACAGCGGTGAGCTGCACTACTACCCCGGCTCGCCGGAGCTCTCCCGTCGCCTCACCCGCGAGCAGGACAAGCTGGCGCTGATGGAGCTGCACAACAACGAGGTCGAAGACCTGCGCGCCAACATGGGTTACGACCCTCGCGTCGCCGTGCACCACCGTGACGGCTTCGAGGGGCTGATCGCCCTGCTGCCACCGACCCCGCGCCGCGGGCTGGTGCTGATCGATCCGCCCTATGAGCTCAAAGAAGATTACTTCGCCGTGGTCGATACCCTGAAAAAGGCGCAGAAACGCTGGGCGACCGGCATCTACGCCCTCTGGTATCCGATCCTCGGGCAAGAGGCGGACAAATCCCGCGACATGCTGCGCGCCATCAAGCGGGAGAACTTTGGCAACGTGCTGGTGGCCGAGCTGGAAGTGGCCGGTCAGACTGCCGACTGGGGCATGAACGGCTCAGGCATGCTGATCATCAGCCCGCCCTGGATGCTGGACGAGCAGATTGAAGCGTTCCTGAAACCGCTGTGCGCCAAACTGGCGCAGGGTGCAGGCGCCCAGTACAAGGTGGAGTGGCTCAACAAGGCCGCAGAGTAGGCCCGGTCAACGCGCCAGCAAGTCGCTCACCCAAGCCGTTCACAGTGGCGGCATGGCCAGCAAAGAGAAGCCCCGTTCAGGGGCTTCTTGTTTTTTACCCGCTACCGCTTTACCCACTCACTCTTTTCCCCACTAACGGTTTTCCTCACCAATGGCGGCCACGCATCCCATCTGCACACCAGATCAGTCGTTATTGACCAATTAGTCGATCCAGATCAGAAATCGGCCATCTGGCCCTTTCCCTCCGCCTGCCCGCCACTAATATACCCGATTGGCAACAAAGCCTCGTAGGAGTCACCCCATGAGCCATGTCAACCCCATCCCGTTGGTTAAACGCAGCAGACTGGAAGCTGAAATTCAGGGGCGGTAGCCATGCCGGATGGAATGGATAAGCGAACGTTGCCCACGACTACCCAGTCAACATATGACGGCCTCATTTTTATTTCTGACCTGCTCACGCAGGCGTGATCTGGCGGCGCTTGCCAAGAGTTCGCTGAGTACTTATTTTTTATACCGTAGTAACGGTGGCGCAAAAAGAGGAAGTCAAGCGAATACGCCCAGCATGCGAAGAAAGCTGATGACGTTATGATTTAATGGTTGTTTTTACTTGGCGGCAATGAAAATGTTACGGAGTTATATGGAATGCTCTGCTAACGGATTAGTGCCGCCTTCTATCTAATCACTGTTAGCCGACTTGTCATAGAATAGGTACTTTAAATGACCATATATCAAGACTTTTTTAGGGCAAAAGTGATTGGAGCAATCACTGAAGCTAAAGCTGCGAGCAAGCTGACACATCAAGGTGTAAAGGGGACAGTGTTAGAGATTCTGATTTCCAAATTATTTCGGCCGCTATTGCCAGCAGATATCGGTGTGGGAACTGGACAGGTTGTTGAACAAGCAACGGGGAAAATGTCGAATCAGATTGACATTATACTTTATGACAAATCCATATTGCCTCCGGTGTTGTTTGATGAAACCACAGGTATTTTCCCAATTGAAGCTGTTTTATACGTAATTGAAGTGAAAACAAAACTGACAATGAAAGATCTAAGAGTTGCTCATGACAGCGCTTCTTTTTTGGAAACATTTAGCTTTCTGCCAGGTTTTTTTGACCAAAATGGCCAAGCAATTCAAACGCCAGCGGTAAGTCCAATTAGTGTTCTATTTGGTCTTGATAGTACATTAACCGGTAGCCAAATTTCGGAAGCTGAGCGATATAAATCGTACTATGGGGAGATAAATCGGCCTAGTATAAAAGCTATTTGCATTGCAGGAAAAGGTTATACGTGGATGGAAGGGTTTGAGTTTTGGAAGCACTTTCCTGCGTCAGATGATTATGATGAAATACTAGCATTCATTGGTGGTATTACTAACACATATAAAGATATAGCCGCATATCGAGGACAGCCAAAACTAGGTCATTACATCATTCCAGACAAACAAGCTGTTCGAGGGATTGATGTTTAACTCCAGCATATTCGGCTAACAAACTGCTTAAGAGGGATTCGCAATGCTTGGCATTTTTAGGATGCTTTGGGTTTTGTGATTAAGTTGGTGTGCGGTAGCTTTCCTAGTGCATTGCTCACCCCTTAGCAGGGTGTTAGGCGCCAGAAAAGTTTCAAATTATTTTAAGGATTAAAAAATGAATAAAAATATAGTGATTGAAGATCATGTTGTACCTCAACTATTCACTACGGCCATAGAGGCTTACGAGTTTGAACATAAGGCGCATAAAAATGGTAAATCGCATAAAAACTTGGAGACCTTCGGGTTGTTATGGGGTTATTCGATTCCTCAAAAAGGAAATTTACCCGCTCGGGTAGTAGCTACAATGGCTACAGTGGAGACATCTGCTTTAAGACATCAGGATTGGGTTCAGCCTGATTTAAATTCAATAATCGCGAAAAAACGCTTTTTCGAAAAATATTGGCCAAATATCGAATTAGTAGGAACGTTCCACTCTCACCCATACGCTAACTTGACTGAGGTAAACGAAGTGAAAGGCTGGCGAGCATCTCCAGGAGATGAAGGATTTTGGCCTTGGTTCCATAAAATTGTGTCACCTGAACAACCTTTGTTGGCTCACTTGATTGTTACGATTACTAAACTTGAAAAAAAAGGTTGGGCATATCCGGATCGCCTTAAAGGAACAGAAGAGCTTAAAGGATATGCGCTCTCGGCCGAAGACAGGAAGCTCTGGTTGCGCTCATACGCCACTGAGTTACATATGTCTGATAACAATGAAGAAAATTTTGAATATGCAGATGATTTGCAATTAGAAATCCCTTCGCTCCAAAATAGGTTCTGGTAAAGCGCCTAACAAACCACATCACAAATCTGGGACACCCACCTTTTTGAGCAAGACGTAGCATAGCCCGAACCCAAAAGATGGGTGTCCAAGGTCTTAAAGTAGAGCAAATAGCCTCATGACCGAAATGCGTTGAAATGTGCATGAAGTACTGAAATCGAGGAAAAAATGAAGAACCTGATACCTGTAGTTGCCAGTGCATTTTTGATAGCTGGTTGCCAATCCAACCCTTCCCAGAACACACCTGCATCGGGAATTGAGTTCGCACATGACAAATTCAGCGTTCTCATGGTTTCGGTTGATGACACATTTGATTTTCCGAGAGGTAAGTTTTTCCGCTCCTCCTATGCTATCCAGGAAAAATTAACGGTCAAATTGCCTGGTGTTGTGGGCATCTATGCTGACTTCTTCGACCACTGCCTGAATACCGGCAATAAACCGCAGATTATCGATGGCGTCGCGCTAGTCTGCCGATCTGATCAGGTCAATCTTTATGCCGTTATCGCTGTAGAGGCTGGCAGGACAGCGTGGCTGCAAGTCGTTGAACCGAGTGACATGAGTTTACAGATAAGTGCACAAGAGCTTGCTGACTATGCAATGAATAATTTTGCCAATTATGTTGAGGCTGATGTGAGCAGTACCAAGCGGCTGCTTGGCACCAGCTCTCTTTACAAAAACGTTCCCGATTGGCCGTAACAAAGTAACGGGAGTATAAGAAATGCAGCAAATCTCCAAATCTGGGACAAATCTGGGACACCCACCTTTTTGAGCAAGGCGTAGCAGAGCCCGAACCCAAAAGATGGGTGTCCAAGGTCTTCTGCTCACCGAGTTCAAAAGCAAAAGCCCCATCACGGGGCTTTTTCTATTGGTGCGGCCGGTGTGTGCGGCAGCCTGAACCAGCCCGCCCTATGAGCGGACAGGCAGATCCTGTTTCAGCGCAACCAGCAACAGGGCCAGCAGGCCAAAGGGCGGAAACAAGCAGAGCAGGGAGCAGATAAGGGTGATCAGCGCCGGATGCTCGCTCTTGCGGCGCGCCAGTCGCCAGGCGATGACGCCGACGATGACCATCAGCAACGCAATGAACTGGCCAAGCAGGGTGACATTGATATTCATGAAAGATCCTTTTTCATGGGCAAGTGTGAAGAACCTGTACTTTATCGCCTTGGTTGCGATTGGCAACCGCTGAACCGCACCGGCCACTCGCCCGTTGATAGGTTCTCTCTATTTCGGCAATAGATGAGAATAGTTTTCATTTAATCTCATTTCGGCGGATACTCTCATCATCAACAGAGGGAGCCGTCATCATGAAAAAGACCATCAGCTTTGCCATTCTGCACTTCGGTGTCGCCTTTACCGTGGCTTACCTGCTGACCGGTGAGCTGCTGACCGCCAGCCTGATCGCCCTGATCGAGCCCGCCGTCAACACGGTCGCCTTCTACTTTCATGACCTTGGCTGGCACAAGCTCAAACCAAAGCACAGCCTGCAGGCCAAGACCAGCAGCTTCGCGGTGGTCCATTTCTCGGTGGCCTTCGGGGTGGCCTTCCTGCTGAGCGGCGAGCTGCTCACCGGTGGTGTGATGGCGATGATCGAACCGGCCATCAATACCGTGGTGTTCTTCTTCCACGAGCGGCTGTGGCGCGCCCGCAGTCAACAACTGGCGCTGGCCTGATCGACCGGGCAACCCGCCTACCCTTTATCGCGGCCACAAAAAGCCCGACATTCCGGCCAGGAGTGTCGGGTTTTTCCGCTTTGCAGCCATTCAGCTGTGCAAGTGCGCTCAGCTCCCCTGCTGCATTGCCCTGTAGAGTGTGCTGTAGTAGGCAGATATGCCCTCCTCATTGCTGGAATCTATCGATGAACAAGACCTTGCTTGCCACCCTGCTGTTTGCCCCTCTGCTGGCCAGCGCCGCAACCCCCTCCTTTGACTGCACCAAAGCCTCCGGGTCGGTCGAAACCCTGATCTGCAAGGATGCCGGACTGGCCGCCCTTGATAACGAACTGGCGGCCCTCTACCCCAAGGCGATTGCCGCGCTCTCTCCCGAACAGCTCAAGACCGAGCGCGCCATGCAGCGCGGCTGGATCAAGGGTCGCAACGACTGCTGGAAGGGGCAGGATCTGCGCCAGTGTGTGGAGGATAACTACCTGCTGCGGATCACCGAACTGCAGATCAGCGGCGGCCAGCTGATGGTGCCGGCTCCGGTCAACTACAAGTGCGGCAAGAGCGTCACTCTCTCTACCTACTTCTATAACGATGCCAAGCTGCCCGCCGCGGTGATCAACCTGAGCGAGGGTGACAAGCAGCAACAAGTGCTCGCCTATGAAGCCCCCAGCGCCAGCGGCGCCCGTTATGAAGGGCAAAACCTCACCTTCTTCACCAAGGGGGACGACGCCACGCTGGAGCGTTACGGCCAGCCAACCCTCACCTGCATGGAAAATCCGACCAAGGGCTGAGGCTCATAGGGGCGGCTCATCTTGCCGCCCCACCTTGACTAGATGGCGATATCCAGCGGTTTTCCTTCCCGCACAATCCGCAACTTGAGCGACCCCGGCTTGCTGGTGCTGAGCAGTTCACGCACCTTGTCGATCTCGAGGGGACGATAAGCCACCCCGTTGATCTGCTCCAGAATGTCGCCGTTGGCCAGACCATAGGGGGCAAGATCCCGTTCGTCGCTGTAGTAGACCTGCAGATGCTCGCCATCAAAACGCACCCCGATATTGCGCAGGATTGGCGGCACTTTGCGCGCCAGGCTGTCAGCGTCGTAGCAGAGCATCATCCGCCCGGGCATGATCGCAAAGCGATTGAAGCGGTTAACAAAATCCAGCCCCAGACCATACTGCTCATTGCTGTTTTCAGACACGCGCAGCTCACCGAGCTGGCGCTCATCAAAGTGCAGGCCGGTGAGGATATGGTCACGCCCCTCCACCATACCGCTGGCGTCCACCCCTTTGCGTGGCATCGCATCTTCGCCAGAGATCGCCTTCTGGCTGGCCATAAAGTCGATAAAGGCATGGTCGGCATAGCTCTGATCGGCCCCGGTATCCAGATACATGCGCACGCTGCTCTCGCCGTGGGTCAGATACACTGCCGGGGAACGGTTGTAGCTGTCTTCATAGCCGATGCAACGCTCGAAGGTGGCTGCCGACGGTGCCGTCAGCGAAGCCGTGAGCTGATGCCTGTCGTGATCAAACACCCAGTTGAAACGGCGGATGGTGTCGATCCCGAGGATGCCATCGATACGGCTACCGAGAGACTGGGAGATGAGATCGAAATCAACTGTTGCCCACAGATCGCTGTCATCAATGGTGACCGACCCCAGCGAGAAGGGCTGCGGCTCAACAAAGCCAAGCTGCTCGCTGCCCAGTTGGCTCGACACGCTGCTCACAGTGGCAAAATCAGCCTGATAGGCCCTGGGCAATTCGCTTAAGGTCAGCGCCTTGAAACGGCTGGCCAGACGACGATCGATAAAGGTGATACTGGCCCCGGTATCGAGCAAAAACTGGTACTGCTCACCCGCTATGGTGACGGGGATCAGGGGGGCGCTTTCGTAATGCACTGTCAGCACCGGGCCGGGTGCATTGTGCTTGGTGGATGAATCCGGGGCTGTGCAGCCTTGGACGACGAACAGGGCCAACATGGCCAGCGCCACTTTGAACTGCGACTTCATAACTCTCCTTCCCGATAGCAGATGCCCCCGCAACGCCACCGCATAATGCTATCTTGTTGATTTGTAGATAAATAAGCTATTTCAGCGGGGAGCGCGGACAATAACAAAGAGTTTTATGCTGGTTCAAGCCAGATATGACCATGAATATTCTATGGAGATAATTCAAGAATGGTTGTTCACGCTATCTCGGCGCGTCATCAATCGTGGGCGACATTTGATTAATTTATTGATCTTGCACAGAAAATCTCAATATTGAGCTTTCTCTCCACAGCGCCATGGTTAATATTGCCATTTGGCAACACTTGCCTCGTCGGAGTCTCCCATGAGCCATGCCAACCCCATCCCGTTGGTGAAACGCAGCAGACTGGAAGCTGAAATTCAGGGGCGGTAGCCATGCCGCTATTTGCCATGACTAACGTCATACTGATTTTCTATACAGTCGCAATTGTTGTGTAAAAAGAAGAGGTCCATCGAATACGACCAGCTTCAGAGGCAGGAACTTAACCAATTGATTTAAAATATAATTTTCGGAGTGCCATATCGGGCAGGAGTGGAGTTAGATAGAAGGTGGTATTAATGTGTTAGTACCACCTTCTATCTAATCACTGTTATGAATCAATGGATCTCCTATGAAAGATGACCTCGTATTAGTGGCACTGGATGCAGAGCAGATAGCCAAAGCGAAAGATGAAAATGGGAAGCGTAAGCAGATAACCCATGCGCTTGTCGTTGGAAACTACGGGGTGATGTTCGGTACTGAGAAGCAATGCATGAAGTATTACTCGGTCTGGAAGGATATCTTCAAAGACCTATTCGGCAAGTGCTACGAAACAGACCAGTACTATCTCACCACCTATACAAGCTCTGGCAATGTGGTGATGGACCTGATAGAAGAGTCCGATAGACGCAAACCCAAAATAGATTTCATCGAAGATGCGATGAAGCACGAGAAAAAAGGCTTTTGGGCCAAATTGTTTAGCCGCCAGCAAAACTCATAACCAGAAATGTCAGTTCGTTCCGGCCTTGAAGGGTCTACACCGGACGCCCTTTTCTCCGCTTCGCTACAAAAGGTCGATGCTAAACAATGGTGTTATGGCTAAAGGAAAGAATTGTGATACACGAAAGCTACTATTGGAAACAACTCTTATTGGAAAGTACTGAAGAGTTTAGGCGATTCAAAGATCTTCCTGATATTGATGAGGAAACACATGTCAAAATCGAGAAAGCCATATTTATTGGTTTTTACTCGATTAGAAAATTGCTAGAGACCGAGACTAAATTGACGGATAGTCTTAAATCTGGACTTCATAAGGTGTCTTGGTTTCAGTGCGTCGGTACGGAAGTCACGTGGCGCAATAATCACAAACTAGACGAGCTTTACAATTTAAATAGACCTCACTCAGAAAGTCGAGATCTCTGGTTCATTGCTAGCCGAATAATACATAGTTTTATTTTCAATATCTATGTTAACGAAGGCGGAGGTTTTGATGGAGCATTCTTCACTTCAGATAGTGACAAAAACAAAAAGCTATACTCCCTAACCACTGATGAAATCATTGATATCTTTGAACTTGTTGGCAATAATAATGTTACAGAATTAGAGTGGTATCGCTGCCCTGAAACAGGAAGAGGAATAACACGAGCCACATAGCCATAACATGTAAATTAACTACGCGCCTACGGCGCTAGACGCGGCAGAGCCGCGCAGCTTATTGAGGCGTTAAGCATCAGGAGTTAATGGTGGCATACGAGATATACGATTGGCTTGATATCAGCAGAAGATATAAAAGCTCCATATTATTGGGTAATGGTGCATCAATTAGTCTAGATAAATCATTTACATATGCATCGTTAAAAAAACATGCAATCGATCATGGGTTGTTATCTGAAGATGTAGAAATGCTATTTGAACATTTCGAAACGGATGATTTTGAGTTGATATTGCGTTTAGTCTGGCAGGCAAACAAGGTAAATTCAGCTCTAAAAATTAAAGATAATGCAACAGAAAAGGCATACAAACATGTTCGAGATTGCTTAATCAAGGCAGTACGCAGCATCCACCCTGAATACGATGAAATTGAGGGAGATCTAGATACAGTAGGTGAATTTTTAAGTAGGTTTAAAACGGTTTTTTCATTAAATTATGACCTTACATTATATTGGGTCATGATGAAAGCTAATAGCAATGAAGATGGGCATAAGTTCAAGGATTGTTTTCTTCACGGTAAATTTGATGAAGATTGGGCTAGATTCAGAGAGCCGTATAGCTGGCAAGATAAGCGTATAACGTTAGTTTTCTATCCTCATGGCAATCTGGCATTAGCTCGCAATGTTGTAGAAGAGGAAATTAAACTAAGTAGCCGAGTCGGCTCAGATTTGTTGAATAGTATATTGCATGAGTGGAAATCAGGCGAGTGTATTCCTCTATTCGTAAGCGAGGGTATTTCTAACCAGAAAGTTCGCTCAATCCAAAACAGTCATTACCTCAACACTGTATATAGAGAAGTGATCCCAGATATATGGCGTAGTTTGGTTATATATGGGTGGGGGCTTGGAGATCATGATGTTCATATTATCGAGCGCATAAGAGCATCGAATGTTAGGCGAATAGCTGTGTCTGTATTTGGATATGATCAAGCATACTGCCGTAGAGTAGCCGAAATTATTTACGATAGTTTTGGTCGCGATTTTATAATCGATTTCTTTGATAGTAAAAGTCCAGGGTGCTGGAACAATGATGCTTAATAAGTATTTTAAGACGGATTCGCAACGCTTGATATTTGCAGTTAGCGGTAAACTTATTTAGGTGGTATGCGGAAACATCGTATTGCCTTACTCACAGCTTGATCGGGTGTTATGTGCTAATACTCAAGGAATAAGGAGCTTTACTTGTCTCTATCTAATAATGCAAATTTGGTTTATGACTTTTTACGTAATCAAAGTTCAATGGGGCGAGTCGTTACGTACGGTACTGTAAGCAAAAATACGAATGTTCCTTTGGGAGAAGGTGGCGGAGCTGTAAGAGATGCCTTAGCCGAGATTTTCAAAAAGTGTGATGCAGCAAACTTACCACCGATCACTTCTATTGTTGTACAAGAAGCTAATTTGTATGATCGAAAGATGAGGTATGGAATGCCAGGTGGTGGATATTTATCAGCTGAAGCTCAAAGTGCTAATTTAGCAAATCGCCCTCGTCAATCTGGAATCGAAAGATGGGCTGAAAAGCCTAGACCGAAAGATACTGAAGTATGGCTTTTTAAAACCATGATAGAGCAACATCAAGATCTTGTATGGAATTACCAAGGTTCTTGGCCTTTATCTTTATAGAGAAGAAATTAGGACACCCACCATTCATGAATCTTGGCTCGCGTACCCTTCCAAGGAAATTTATGAAGCCCGACTTAACCGGTAGGCGGATTGTACTACGCACCATTGGCCCGCAGGATGCTGCCGATCTGTTCGAGATTTATGGCAATCCACTGACCATGGAGTTTGCCTCTGATCCCTGCTTTACCTCTCCCGCCATGGTGGCGCAGATGATGGCGAGCGTGGTGCGGCTGGAGCAAATGGGGGAGTCGCTGGAGTGGGCGATTGTCGAGCGGGAGGGCAACAAGGTGATCGGCACCTGCGGCCTGCACAGTTTCAGCGAGGCGGGCCGCTGCTGCGAGGTGGGTTGCCTGCTCAATGCGGCCTATTGGCGCAGAGGGTTTATGTCGGAAGCGCTGGGATTGCTGTTCGCCCACGCTAGCACACTGGGAGTCACCTGCCTCACCGCAGATATCGATGCAGATAACGTCCGCTCTATCGCCCTGTTTGAAAAGCTGGGCTTCAAGGCGCATGCAGGGCGCTATCAGCGCATGCTGCCCTTTGTCTGACCCGAAACCAGAGGCATGACCCCCTCGCCTCTCAGGGCGTTGTGGCAAGGCTCAGGCATAAAAAAACCGGAACCCAAGGGTTCCGGTTTTTTTCATTCCAGCCGAGGCTGGCAAACCAGCAAATTAAGCCTGGTTTTTAACTTCTTTCAGACCGCGGAAAGGAGCTTTGGCACCCAGAGCTTCTTCGATACGGATCAGCTGGTTGTACTTGGCAACACGGTCAGAACGGCTCATGGAACCGGTCTTGATCTGGCCAGCAGCGGTACCAACAGCCAGGTCGGCGATGGTCGCGTCTTCGGTCTCACCGGAGCGGTGGGAGATGACGGCAGTGTAGCCAGCGTCTTTGGCCATCTTGATGGCAGCCAGAGTTTCGGTCAGGGAACCGATCTGGTTGAACTTGATCAGGATGGAGTTGGCGATGCCGTTGTCGATACCGCGCTTCAGGATCTTGGTGTTGGTTACGAACAGGTCGTCACCCACGATCTGGATTTTCTTGCCCAGTTCAGCAGTCTGGTAGGCGAAGCCTTCCCAGTCAGATTCGTCCAGGCCATCTTCGATGGAGACGATCGGGAACTTGGTGGTCAGGTCAGCCAGGAAGTCGGAGAAACCGTTGGAGGTGAAGACACGACCTTCGCCTTTCAGGTTGTACTCTTTCTTCTCTGCGTCGTAGAACTCGGAAGCAGCGCAGTCCATAGCCAGGGTGATGTCGGTGCCCAGTTTGTAACCGGCAGCGGCAACGGCTTCAGCGATAACTTCCAGCGCTTCGGCGTTGGATTTCAGGTTCGGAGCGAAACCACCTTCGTCACCAACTGCAGTGTTGTAGCCCTTGGACTTCAGCACTTTGGCCAGGTTGTGGAACACTTCTGCGCCCATGCGAACAGCTTCTTTCAGGGTCTTGGCGCCAACCGGCTGGATCATGAACTCCTGGATGTCGACGTTGTTGTCGGCGTGCTCACCACCGTTGATGATGTTCATCATCGGCAGCGGCATGGAGTAAACACCCGGGGTGCCGTTCAGCTCGGCGATGTGGGCGTACAGCGGCATGCCTTTGGCAGCAGCGGCAGCTTTGGCGTTAGCCAGGGAAACAGCCAGGATGGCGTTGGCGCCGAACTTGGATTTGTTCTCGGTACCGTCGAGGTCGATCATGATCTGGTCGACAGTGGCCTGGTCCTTGGCATCTTTACCCAGCAGAGCTTGAGCGATCGGGCCGTTTACGGCTTCGATGGCTTTCAGCACGCCTTTACCCAGGAAACGGCTCTTGTCGCCGTCACGCAGTTCCAGCGCTTCGCGGGAACCGGTGGACGCGCCAGACGGAGCGGCTGCCATACCAACAAAACCACCTTCCAGGTGAACTTCGGCCTCAACGGTCGGGTTACCACGGGAGTCGATGATTTCACGACCGATCACTTTAACGATCTTGGACATGTGTATTTCCTCAGGTTTCGTAAAAAAACAACAAAAATATGCCAAAAAAAGCGGCTGTGGCACAGTGCCCCAACCGCATTTATTTTCAATTACTTCAAATTACGCTTCTGATACTCGCCTGCCGCCTTCACAAAACCGGCGAACAGAGCGTGGCCATCACGAGGAGTAGAGGTGAACTCCGGGTGGAACTGCGCAGCCACGAACCAGGGGTGATCCGGGATCTCGATGATTTCCACCAACTTCTTGTCGGCGGAGAGACCGGTCACTTTCAGACCTGCCGCTTCAATCTGCGGCAGCAGCTTGTTGTTTACTTCGTAACGGTGACGGTGACGCTCGTAAATGGTCGGGCTGCCGTACATCTGACGCACTTTGGAATCTTCGACCAGGTGGCAGAGCTGGGAACCCAGACGCATGGTACCGCCCAGATCGGACTTCTCGGTACGGGTCTCGATATTGCCCTCTTCATCAACCCACTCGGTGATGAGGCCGACGACCGGGTACGCGCAATCTTTCTTGAATTCGGAGGAGTGAGCCCCTTCCATGCCCGCCACGTTGCGAGCGAATTCGATCATGGCAACCTGCATGCCGAGGCAGATACCCAGGTAGGGGATCTTGTTCTCGCGGGCATACTGGGCAGCCAGAATTTTGCCTTCCACACCGCGCTCACCAAAGCCACCCGGCACCAGGATTGCGTCCAGACCTTCCAGCAGCTCGGCGCCACGGGTCTCGATATCCTGAGAGTCGATGTACTTGATGTTGACGGAGTGACGGGTCTTGAGACCACCGTGCTTGAGCGCCTCGTTGACGGACTTGTAAGCGTCCGGCAGGGAGACGTATTTGCCGACCATACCGATGGTCACTTCACCAGTCGGGTTGGCCTCTTCGTAGATAACCTGTTCCCACTCGGACAAGTCAGCCTCTTTGCACTCCAGACCGAAACGCTCGGTGAAGTAGGAGTCCAGATTCTGGGATTTCAGCAGTGCCGGGATCTTGTAGATGGAGTCGACGTCTTTCATGGAGATGACGGCGCGCTCGGGCACGTTGCAGAACAGGGCGATCTTGGCGCGCTCGTTGGCCGGAATGGCACGGTCAGAGCGGCAGATCAGCACATCCGGCTGGATACCGATGGAGAGCAGCTCTTTGACGGAGTGCTGGGTCGGCTTGGTCTTCACTTCACCGGCAGCAGCCAGGTAAGGAACCAGCGTCAGGTGCATGAACATGGCGTTGTTGCGGCCCACTTCGGCAGCCAGCTGACGAATGGCTTCGAGGAACGGCAGGGACTCGATGTCACCCACGGTACCGCCCACTTCGACGATGGCAACCTGATGGCCTTCAGCACCGGCAATCACCCGCTCTTTGATGGCGTTGGTGATGTGCGGGATAACCTGAATGGTGGCGCCCAGATAGTCACCACGACGCTCTTTACGCAGTACGTCGGCGTAGATACGGCCGGTGGTAAAGTTGTTGCGACGGGTCATCTTGGTGCGGATGAAACGCTCGTAGTGGCCCAAATCCAGATCGGTTTCGGCCCCGTCCTCGGTTACGAACACTTCACCATGCTGGGTCGGGCTCATGGTGCCCGGATCCACGTTGATGTACGGGTCCAGTTTCATGATGGTCACATCCAGACCACGGGCTTCCAGAATGGCTGCCAGAGAAGCTGCGGCAATGCCTTTGCCGAGGGATGAAACAACGCCACCAGTAACAAAAATATATTTGGTCGTCATGCTGAACCTGAAAGAAGTTTAGGGAATTTTAAGGGGTGCTTCGGGGATGAAGCAGGACGGGGAAACAGTATACCAAAAACCCCTCTCCCAAACAATGAGCAAAAATCTATCAGGCTCACCGCCCCCCCATCTTGCGCCAAATCAACTTTGCTCGGTTTCCTTCGCCTTATCCCAAGCGGCATCGAGCTTTTCGAGGGTGCAATCGGTCATTTTCAAGCCTTCCGCGGCGATTATCTGCTCAACCTGACGAAAACGACGTTCGAACTTGGCGTTGGCGCCTCGCAGTACCTGCTCCGGATCCTTGCCCAGATGACGCACCAGATTGACGGTGGCAAACAACAAGTCGCCGAGCTCGTCGCTCACCCGCGCCTCGTCCACATCGGCCATCAATGCCTCTTCCATCACCTCATCGATCTCTTCGTGGATCTTGTCCACCACAGGCCCCAACGTCTTCCAGTCAAAGCCGACGGTGGCGCAGCGTTTCTGGATTTTGGCGGCGCGGGTCAGGGCAGGCAGCGCCTGCGGTATATCGTCCAGCACGCTCTCTTTGTCGAGGGCCGCCCGCTCTTTGGCTTTTTCTGCTTCCCAGTTCGCTTTTACCGCCTGCTCGTTGGAGAGATCTGCATCGGAAAAAACGTGGGGATGACGGCGAATGAGCTTTTCACTCACCGTATCGACGATATCGGCGAAGTCGAACAAGCCCCGCTCTTTACCCAGCTGGGCGTAGAACACCACCTGAAACAGCAGGTCGCCCAACTCCCCTTTCAGCCCCTGCCAATCCTCGGTCTCGATGGCATCGGCCACTTCGTAGGCCTCTTCCAGGGTGTGCGGCACTATGGTCTGGAAGTTCTGTTTCAGATCCCAGGGGCAGCCGTTTTGCGGGTCACGCAAACGAGCCATGATGTCGAGCAGTTGGGGCAGATCGTAACGTTGGGACATGGGATATTCGCTTTCAATTCGTTCAAAAAGGGTCATAAATGCAGACCGGCCACTGGGGCCGGTCGGTTCGCTATCAAAGCCGCTTGGCGCTGATCACATCGTTAAGCTGACTGAGCTTGGCCAACGCCCGGTTGAAGGCATTGATGTTGTAAATCTCCAGCTCCATGTCGATCTCGGCGGTCTGCTCGCGCACGTTGGAACGTGAGCGCACCCCCATCACATTGATCTTCTCGTTGGCCAGCACGGTAGTGATATCGCGCAGCAGGCCGGAGCGGTCGTTGGAGATGATCCGGATAGTGAGGCCATAGCCACCGGAGTAGTTCTCCCCCCACACCGCATCGATCAGCCGCTCAGGGTTGCGCCGTGACAACTCTTTCAACTGCTCGCAATCTTCCCGGTGGATCGAAACGCCGCGCCCCATGGTGATAAAGCCCTGAATGGAGTCCCCAGGGATCGGCTGACAGCAGCGGGCAATATGGGTCATCAGATTGCCGACCCCTTCCACCACGATATGGTCTTTGGGCTTGTGGCGCATCGGCGCATTGGCCTTCTGCTCCAGCTTCTCCAGCAGGCGGCGATCTTCCTCTTCCGCCGTCGGCTTGTTGTAACAGGTGTCGAGATAGTTGAGCACCTGGTTGATGCGGATATCGCCGCTGCCGATACCGGCCAGCAGATCGTCGGTGCTCTCCAGATTGAAGCGGCGCAGCATGTTGCCCTTGTCGATCTTGGACATGCTGAGGTTGTGGCGATCCAGCTCCTTCTCGAACAGCTCGCGACCGGCCACGATATTCTTGTCCCGATCCAGCTTTCTGAACCAGGTCGCCACCTTGGCCCGCGCCCGACTGGAGCGCAGGAAGCCGGCGTTGGGGTTCATCCAGTCGCGGCTCGGGTTCGGCTCTTTCTGGGTGATCACCTCCACCTGATCGCCGGTCTGCAGCGCGTAGGTAAACGGCACGATGCGGCCGTCAATCTTGGCGCCGATGCAGCGGTGACCGATCATGCTGTGGACGTGATAGGCAAAATCGAGCGGGGTGGCGCCAGCTGGCAGGTCGATGACATCCCCTTTCGGGGTGAAGACGTAGACTCTGTCCTCGAACACCTGACTGCGCAGATCTTCCAGCAGGGAGCCGCTCTCGGAGAGGTCTTCCTGCCAGGCGAGCAGCTTGCGCAGCCACTCGATCTTGTCTTCGAAGGTGTTGGCCTTGCCGCCAGCCTGTGCCCCTTCCTTGTAGCGCCAGTGCGCCGCGACGCCGAGTTCGGCATCCTGATGCATCTGGTCGGTACGGATCTGGATCTCGACCGTCTTGCCCTCCGGCCCCACCACTACGGTGTGGATCGACTGATAGCCGTTCGGTTTGGGGTTGGCGACATAGTCGTCAAACTCGCGTGGAATGTGGTGGAACTGGGTGTGCACGATACCGAGCGCCGCATAGCAATCCTGCAACCGCTTGGTCACTACCCGCACCGCGCGCACGTCGAATAACTCGTTGAATTCGAGGTGCTTCTTCTGCATCTTGCGCCAGATGCTGTAGATGTGTTTCGGGCGGCCGTACACCTCGGCGTCAACTCCCGCCTCTTTCAACCCATTACGCAGGGATTGCACAAACTCGCGGATATAGCGCTCGCGGTCGAGCCGCTTCTCGTCGAGCTGCTTGGCGATCTGCTTGTAGGTATCAGGGTGCAGGTAACGGAAGGCAAGATCTTCCAGCTCCCACTTGAGCTGGCCAATGCCGAGACGGTTGGCGAGCGGCGCATAGATATTGGTGATCTCCTGGGCCATCAGCACCCGGGTCTCTTCATCTGCCGTCTTCGCTTCCCGCAGGCAGGCGATCCGCTCCGCCAGCTTGATCACCACGGCGCGCACATCCTCGACCATGGCAAGCAACATGCGACGCACATTGTCGACCTGCTCCGGTGAGGTTTCGCTGCGATGGAGGGTTTGCAGGGAGCGGATGGCCTCCATCTCCAGCACCCCTTCCACCAGCTTGGCGATCTTGGAGCCGAAGTCCTCGTCCATCCGCTCCTGGCTGATGAGACCGGCTTCGACGAAGGGGTAGATGATGGCCGCTTTGAGAGTGCCGATATCCATGCTGAGCATCTGCAGGATGCCCACCATTTCGATGCCGCGCACCAGCAGCTTGCTGGTCAGCGCCTCGTCACCGAGCGTCAGACAATACTGGTAGACGGTTCGCAGCTGATCCTTTTCACTGTCACTCAAAGAGAGCGAGCTGACCCACTCTTCCAGGGTGAAGTTGTCTTTCAAATGAATATCGCGAACCGCAACCATGGTATCAATCCTTTAAATTATCGGGCCGAAAGCTGTCACTTTCTCCCCTCATGAGATTGCCTCAAATGGGGATATCCAGCGCACTTTTCAAGGCATATTGTCCAGAAAGACAATAGAGCGCGCCAACAGGCCCTGCCGAACGACGAGGGTCTAGATTACCCCAATCACACCAGCTCAAACAGCCGCAGACATGCCAGATTACATATCCGCATCGCCGTACCGATGAGCAGGATTACTTCATATACACACCAGCTCAAACAGCCGCAAACATGCCAGATTACATATCCGCATCGCCGTACTGATGAGCAGGATTACTTCATATACACACCTGCTCAAAGAGTAACGAACATGCCGGATGACCTATCCGGCATCGCCGAACTGATGAGTCATTTACTCCCGTTCAAACAGCGCCATGGACTCCAGATGACCGGTGTGAGGGAACATGTCGAGCATGCCGAGGCGCACCAGACGGTAACCCCCTTTCACCAGCACCTGACTGTCCCGTGCCAGGGTGACCGGGTTACAGGAGACGTAGACCACCCGCTTGGGTGAAAGTTTCACGACGTGTCCCATCACTTCCAACGCGCCGGGGCGAGCCGGATCCAGCAGCACCAGATCAAACCCTTCCCGCGCCCAGGACATGCCGACGATGTCATCGCTCAGGTCGGCTTTGTAGAAACGGGCATTGCTGATGCCGTTGCGACGGGCGTTCTCTTCGGCCCGCTGCACCATGGCCAGTTCACCTTCCACACCCACCACTTCGCGAGCCTGACGGGCCAGCGGCAGGGTGAAGTTGCCGATACCGCAGAAGAGATCGAGCACCTTGTCATCCTTGCTCGCCCCGAGCCATGTCAGCGCCTGCTCAACCATGCTCTGGTTGATGGGGCCGTTGACCTGAATGAAGTCACCCGGAGCAAATGCAAGAGACAGGCCATCCAGCGAATAGGATGGGGAAAATTGTTGCTGCAGCGCTTCGATGCGATCATCGGCCGCTTGCAGATAGAGGTCGATCCCCTGCGCTTTTGCAAACGCCACCAGCAGGGCGCGATCCGCCTCATTGGGGCGGCCGATGTGGCGCAGCAGCATCATGATCCCCTGCTCGGCCTGGATAAGCTCCGCATGGCCCAGCTCGCGCTGGCTCTTGAGGCGATTGAGGCATTCACGCAGCGGGGCAATCAGCGCAGAGAGCGGTTCGGCCAGCACAGGGCAACTGTCGATCTCCACCAGATCGTTGCTGTTGCGGCGGCGGAAACCGACCCGGGTGCAGCGACCATTCTTGTCAAATTTGATGGCCAGACGACAGACCCGGCGGTAGGCGCGATCTTCACCGGTCAGTACCGGCTCCAGCGCCGGCGCCTTGATGTTGCCCAACCGCTCGAACAGGCTGACCAGTCCCGCCGCCTTGGCGGCTTGCTGATCGGCAACCGACATGTGCTGGGCACTGCAACCGCCGCACTCGCGATAGTGGCTGCAGAAGGGGGCGATACGGTTGGCCGCCGGGGTCACCACCTGCTGCAAGGCGGCGTGACCATACTGCTTTTTCTCTTCGGTGATGCGTGCCTTGACGGTCTCGCCGGGCAGAGCCCCTTCGACGAAGATCGCCTTGCCCTGATGGCGACCGATACCGACGCAGTGGTGATCGAGGGTGTCTATCGTAAATTCAATGCGTTGGAGCTGGGTGGACTTCTTTTGGGGCTTGAAAAACTGGGCCATAAAACTTGGTGCCTATAGGTGGCTATGTCATGATTGTGGAATCTGCTGCCGGGTATTGTCCCACAAGAATAATAGTATGACCAAATACGGCCACAGAGCCCGTGTATTGCCATCAACCCTATCGCCAACCCTGTTCACTGGTGGCCTGTTCGTATGACCAAATATGGCCTGAGAGCACGCGTTCTCGCCTTCACCATCCTGCCAACCCTGATCATCGGTGGCCTGATGGCCGGTTACTTCACCTTCCACCGCTACCAGCAGCTGGAAAACAATCTCATTGATCAGGGGATCAACATTATCGAACCGCTGGCGATCGCCAGTGAATACGGGATGACCCAGCACAGCCGAGAATCCCTCAAGCGGCTGATTGGCCTGACCCATCGCAAGAACTCCCCCTTCATCAAGTCCATCGCTGTCTTCACCCAGGACAACCAGCTGTTCGTTACCTCGAACTATCACCGGGATTTCACCCGACTCAGGCTGCCCGATGGCGAGCCCATTCCGGATCTGACCAGCGTGACGTTTCAGGGGGACGACATCATTTTGCGCACCCCGATCCAGGCTGAAACCAGTCTGGATGGCTTCCCGCTGCCCAGCGATGTAGAGCCGCCGATGATCGGCTACATCTCGATGCAGATGGCGACCGACAGGGCCATGCTGCTGCAGTACCGCGATACCTTCTTTGCGGTGATCATGGTGCTCATCGGGGTCGCATTCAGTACCCTGTTTGGTTTCCGGCTGGTCAAGAGCGTGACCCAGCCCATCACCAACATGGTGCAGGCGGTGCACAAGATCCGGGAGGGGCGGCTCGATACCCGGGTCAGCGGCCAGCTCACCGGCGAGCTGGATATGCTGAAAAACGGCATCAACGCCATGGCCAAGGCGCTCTCCGAATATCACGAAGAGATGCAGCAGAATATCGATCAGGCAACCTCTGACCTGCGCGAAACCCTGGAGCAGATCGAGATCCAGAACGTCGAACTCGACATGGCCAAGAAGCGGGCGCAAGAGGCCGCGCGGGTCAAGTCGGAGTTTCTGGCCAACATGTCCCACGAATTGCGTACCCCGCTCAACGGGGTCATCGGTTTTACCCGCCAGTTGCTGAAAACCAGCCTGACCCCGAGCCAGACCGACTACATGCAGACCATCGAGAAGTCGGCGCGCAACCTGCTTGGCATCATCAACGACATCCTCGACTTCTCGAAGCTGGAAGCGGGCAAGCTGCAGCTGGAGCATATCCCGTTCAGCCTGCGCGACACCCTCAACGAGACCATGCACCTGCTCGGCCCCAGCGCCCACGACAAGCAGCTGGAGCTCTCCTTGCGGGTGGATGCCGATGTGCCGGACTACCTCACCGGCGACCCCATGCGTCTGCAACAGGTGCTGACCAACCTCACCGGCAACGCCATCAAGTTCACCGAGCAGGGCAACGTGGATGTCCATATCGAGCAGACCGGCAGTGGCAACCACAAGGTGAGGCTCAACGTCCAGATCCGCGATACCGGCATCGGTATCTCCCAGGAGCAGCAACATCAGCTGTTCCAGGCCTTCAATCAGGCCGACTCCTCCATCTCCCGCCGTTATGGCGGCACGGGTTTAGGCCTTGTCATTACCCAGAAGCTGGTGCAGCAGATGGGCGGCCAGATCCGCTTTGAATCGGAGCTTGGCAAGGGCTCCATCTTCTCCTTCAGTCTGGATGTAGAGGTCTCCCCCCTGCCCCAGACCGATCAATTGCCGCTGGATCGGATCCGTGGCAAACGGCTCTGGCTGCTGGAACCAGATCCCTTCGCGCAAGCCTCTCTGCTCGCCCTGCTGGCGGAGTGGCGCCTCGATGTGCACCCACTGACCAGCGATGATCCCTGGCCCGAGATGAGCGAGCAGGAGATGGTGATCATCGGCAGCAGCACCCTGCATACGCCGCAGCAAGTGCTCGGCCGTCTCGACAAACTGCACGGCCAGCAGCAGAACACCATAGTGCTGCTCAGCAGCCACGAGCCGGCGCTCTATGAAGCGATGCTGGCCCATGGTGCCCAGCACTGTCTCTCCAAACCGGTCAACCACCGCAAGCTGCTGCACGCCCTGCTCTCGCCGGAATCGAGCCGCCAGAAGCTGCCTGCGCAACCTGCGCCGCGCCAGTTGCAGCCAATCAAGGTGCTGGCAGTGGATGACAACGCCGCCAACCTCAAGCTGATCGCCGCCATGCTCAAGGAGATGGTGAGTCAGGTGGTGGTGTGCAAAAACGGCAAGGAGGCGGTCAAACAGGCCCAGAGCCAGCCGTTCGACATCATCTTCATGGATATCCAGATGCCGATCATGGATGGCATCAGCGCCACCCAGGCGATCCGCAACCAATCCCTCAACACCACCACCCCGATCGTGGCGGTGACCGCCCACGCCATCCCCGGCGAACGGGAGCGGCTGATCCGGCAGGGGATGGACGACTATCTGGCCAAGCCCATCGACGAGAGCATGCTGGCCCAGCTCATCACCGACTTTGCCCATCGTCGCCACCAGAATGATGGTGCCCAGCAGATCGACTGGGCACTGGCTGTGCGGCAGGCGGCGGGGAAAGAGGATCTCGCCAGAGAGATGCTGACCATGCTGCTGGCCAGTTTTGACGAGGTCGAGCCGGTGCTGGATAGCGCGCTGGCTGGCGAAATTGAAGATAGCGAAGTGCTGGCACAGCTCCATCGCCTCAACGGTGGCTGTGCCTATTCCGGGGTGCCGGGACTGCAACGGCTGCTCTCCCAGCTGGAGCAACAGCTGCGTGACGGCGTGCCGGTGAGCGAGCTGGAACCTGAGCTGCTGGAGCTGCAAGATGCGCTGGAACTGGTGCGCCAGGAGGCGCCCCGCTATCTCGGCAAGGCTTGATGAGCTTGACCTGAACTGTACCGGCCCCCGCTTTTTCTGACGCGAGGGCCGCCAGATGGTAAAGTTGCGCCGTTTACACAGGAGTCAGCATGACCAACAACGATATTCTGCGCCGTCTGCGCTACGCCCTCACCATCAGCAACGACCAGATGGTCGAGATGTTTGCCAAGGGCAACCTGGCGGTCACTCACGCCCAGCTGCACAGCTGGTTGATGAAAGAGGCGGCGGAAGGTGAAGAGCAAGAGGCAGGCTATGTCGCCTGTCCCGACTCGGCTCTGAGCCAGTTCCTCGACGGCTTCATCATCGCCCGCCGCGGCGTGCGGGAAGATGCACCGGCCCAGGTGATCCCGAACCGGATCAACAACAACATGATCCTGCGCAAGCTGCGCATCGGTCTCAACTTCAAGGAAGAGGACATGCTCGGCACCCTCAAGCTCGCCGACTTCAACCTCTCCAAGTCCGAGCTCAGTGCCCTGTTCCGCTCCAAGGATCACAAGCACTATCAGGATTGCGGGGATCAGATCCTGCGCAACTTCCTGATCGGTCTCACGGCCAAATACCGCGGCTAACCAGCCGCGCGACTGACCAGACCGGGCCTTCGACATGTGCCAGCGACTCACTCCTCCCACGCTCAGCAACCAGGCTGCAGCAGGGGGATGGCGCTGGCGCAGTCTTCTTCCCCTCTTCTTTCTGCCACTGGTTCTGCTGCTGGGCGCCTGCACACCGTCCGAGTACCAGCTATCTACCCGCTATCAGAGCGCCAACCAGAATGAGCGGATCGCCTTTCTGATCCTCCACTACACCGATGAAGATGATGCCAATTCCTTGCGCCTGCTGACCGAGCCGGAGCACAAGGTGAGCGCCCACTACCTGATCCCCCGCGACAGCCACAAAACACCGCTCACCGTCTATCAGCTGGTGCCGGACAACGCGCGCGCCTGGCATGCAGGACGCAGCCGCTGGCACCAATATGCCGGGCTCAATGCAAGTTCCCTTGGCATCGAGATCGTCAACCTCGGCTATCCAGCAGAAGATGAGCCGCTGGCCCCCGATGCCCGCCGCTGGCAACCCTATACCCCGCAGCAGATTGCCGCCGTCGGCGCCCTCAGTCGGGAGCTGGTCGCCCGCTACCAGATTCCACCGACCCAGGTGCTGGGCCACAGCGATGTCGCCCCCGAGCGCAAGCAGGATCCCGGCCCCTACTTCCCCTGGCGCCAGCTCTATCTGACGTACGGAGTCGGCGCCTGGCCCGATGAAAGTCGGGTGGCCGAGTTACTGGCCAGCCCCTTGCCCGATTGGGATACGGCCATGTGGCAGCAGCAGCTGGCCCGCTATGGCTATGGCCTGCCCCGGAGCGGCCAGTGGGATGAGCAGAGCCGCGCCGTCATGGGCGCCTTTCAGCTCCACTTTCGCGCCAGCAAGGTCGATAGCGAACCGGACCGCGAGTGTCAGGCCATCCTGATGGCGCTGCTCGAAAAATACTTCCCCTAATCCTCATCCATTGCCCCCGTCGCTGCGTACTGTTTGATAGCTGTTAGCTATCAAACAGTTAGGCACAAGCAATTGTCCCTGCATTTTGCAAGGCGTTATCCTGATTGCGTTCCGAAAGAGAATTTAAAACCGATTTCCAAATCTGGAGGTGAATGATGAAAAGCCCGATTGGTCTTGATACTGCTCAATCACAAGCCCTGGCAGCCGAGTTGAACAAATTGCTGGCCAGCTACCAGATCCTCTACATGAACGTGCGCGGCTTCCACTGGAATATCCGTGGCAACCAGTTCTTCGAGCTGCACCTGAAATTTGAAGAGATTTACAACGACCTGCTGCTGAAAGTCGATGCACTGGCCGAGCGGATCCTGACCCTGGATGGCGTGCCCATGCACAGCTTCAGCGACTACCTGAAAGTCTCTGCCATCCCGGAGCAAAAAGGGCTGCACGATGGCCGCGCCTGTGTCGAATCCCTGCTGGAGAGCTTCCGCGAACTGCTGGTCGCCCAGCGCCGTATTCTGGGTCAGGCCGCCGAAGCCGGTGATGAAGGCACTGCCTCCATCCTCTCCGACTATGTGCAGCAGCAGGAAAAACTGGTCTGGATGCTGCGCGCTTATCTGGCCTGATAGTGAACCAAGCTGACTACAGCGTACGTATGATTGCTTGAGTAAGTACCGGGCCGGAAGCGCCTGACCAGACCACGGCCCAATCTGTCTGATTGTTATGTTCTGTTGCAAACCTGAGTTGTCTCTCCTTTTATCCACCCGCTTGCCGCCCTGTTTGGGCGGCTTTTTTTGTTTTTGATCTGCATCAAGGGAATCTTAATTGGCAAATTGAATGCCTATTAAGTTTTTCGCGAGAGGAATAGAATCGCCACAAAACAGACAACTGAAATGTCCAATTAGGAGAGGCATGATGTTTTGTGTGCAATGTGAACAGACTATTCGTACCCCGGCTGGCAACGGCTGTGCCTACGCACAAGGTATGTGCGGCAAGACGGCTGAAACCTCGGATCTGCAGGATGTGCTGATCTATACCCTGCAGGGGCTCAGCGCCTGGGCGCTGGCCGCCCGTGAGCAGGGCATCATGGATCGCGAAATCGATGCCTTCGTGCCCAAGGCCTTCTTCGCTACCCTCACCAACGTCAACTTCGACTCGAATCGCATCGTGGCCTACGTCAATCAGGCCCTCGCCTATCGCCAGCAGCTGGCCGATCGTCTGAGCACCATGGCGGTGCAGGTGAACGACTTGCCACACTCCGCTTACTTCGAACCCGGTGCCGAACTGCTGGAACAACTTGCCCATGCCGCACCAGCCGCCCCGAATCGGGGCAAGAGCGAGGTGAACGAAGACATCATGGGGCTGCGTCTGCTCTGTCTCTACGGCCTCAAGGGTGCAGCCGCCTATATGGAGCACGCCCGGGTGCTGGATCAGCAGAGTGACGAGGTGGCCGCCGAATTCCACCGCATCATGAGCTGGCTCAGCACAGATCCGAGCGAAATGGGTCGGCTGTTCAACTGCGCCATGGAGATCGGTCAACTCAACTTCAAAATCATGGAGATGCTGGATCTCGGTGAAACCAGCGCCTTCGGCCATCCGGAGCCGACCCGGGTCAGGGTCACGCCGATCCCCGGCAAGTGCATTCTGGTCTCCGGCCACGACATGATGGATCTCAAACTCATTCTGGAACAGACCAAGGGGACCGGCATTCATGTCTACACCCACGGCGAGATGCTGCCCGCGCTGGCCTACCCCTTCTTCAAGCAGTACCCCCATCTGGTGGGCAACTACGGCTCCGCCTGGCAAAACCAGCAGAAGGAGTTTGCCAACTTCCCGGGCGCCGTGGTGATGACCTCCAACTGCATCATCGACCCGAATGTGGGCAACTACTCGGATCGCATCTTTACCCGCTCCATCGTCGGCTGGCCGGGCGTCACCCATCTGGAGGGGGATGATTTCTCCGCCGTGATCGCCAAGGCACAAGCGCTGGAAGGCTTCAAGCACACCGAGCTCGAGCACTTCATCACCATCGGCTTTGCCCGCAACGCCCTGATGCAGGCTGCGCCCGCAGTGATTGAGAAGGTCAAAGCCGGGGAGATCAGCCACTTCTTCCTGGTGGGTGGCTGTGACGGCGACAAGGCCGAGCGCGCCTACTTCACCGAGTTTGCCAAGGCGGCGCCGCGCGACAGCCTGCTGCTCACGCTGGGCTGCGGCAAATACAAGTTCAACAAGCTCGACTTTGGCGACATCGGCGGCATTCCGCGTCTGCTGGACGTGGGTCAGTGCAACGATGCCTACTCCGCCATTCAGTTGGCGCTGGCACTCTCCGAGGCGTTCGAGTGCGGGGTCAACGATCTGCCGCTGACGCTGGTGCTCTCCTGGTTCGAGCAAAAAGCCATCGTCATTCTGCTCACCCTGCTCTCCCTCGGGGTGAAGGACATCCGCACCGGGCCAACCGCCCCCGCCTTCCTCACCCCGGCGCTGCTCAAGGTACTGGAGGAGCAATTTGGCCTGAAAGGGACCACCACGGCCGAGGCTGACCTGGCCGAGATCCTGGCGGCCTGATCGGTACCTCATGTTGTAAGCGTTTGGCGAGCCGCCCGGCTCGCCTTTTTTCTGGATCCGGCTTTTTCACCAGACGTTTTTCAAACCGTTTCAAACCTTATCAAACCCAAGGAGCCTTGTGATGACCTCTCTCACGCTCACCTGCATTGGCCGCCAACAGAACACCCACGACGTCGTGAGCTGGCAGCTGGCGCCCCTTTCCGGCAGCCTCCCTCCCGTACTGGCTGGCCAGTGCATCACCCTGCACACCGAGATAGACGGCCAGCCGGAGTGCCGCGCCTATACCCTCTCCTCCAGCCCGCAGGATGCATGCTGGCAGGTCACCATCAAGGATGTGGGACGGGTCTCTCGCCATCTTCACCAGACCTTGCAGGTGGGAGACAAGATCCGGGCCGATGGTCCGTTCGGCGATTTCAACCTGACCACCTTGCCTTGCGAACGGCCACTGCTGCTCAGTGCCGGTTCCGGCATTACCCCCATGTGGTCCATGTTACGGGACGAGCTGGCCAAACGGCCGGATGCCGATATCCGCTTTATTCACAGCGCCCGCTCGCCAGCAGATGTGATCTTCGCAGAGGACTTGGATACGCTGGCAGCGGCTCATTCAGGCGTACGTCATGCCCTGATTCTGGAAGAGGCCCCAGCAGATCACCCCTGGATTGGCCGACTCACCCCAGCCATGCTGGCCGAATTGGCCCCAGACCTTCACGAACGCCATGTCTATCTCTGCGGTCCGGCCCCCTATATGGCGGCGGTCAGAACCATGCTGACGAAGCTGGGATTGCCGCCGGAGCAGCTGCATCAGGAGTCCTTCGGTCTTCCTCCCGCAGAGCCCATCAAGACCACCAGCGACCACTTCTGGCTGACCCTGAAAAAGAGCGGCAAGAAAGTGAAAATCCTGCCGGGTCAGACCCTGCTGGCGGCGCTGGAAGCGGCGGGCGAAACCATAATGGCGGCTTGTCGCGCCGGGGTATGTGGCAGCTGTCGTTGCACCACCACAGGTGACATCGAGCGCCAGAGCGTGATGACCTTAAGTGCTCAGGATCTGGAGAGCGGCGTTGCTCTAGCCTGCTCCTGCACCGCGAAAGGGGATATCAGTCTCGATTATTGAGGCGTGGTGCAGGCTTTTGTGAGGTGCGGTGAAGGCGTCATCGGTATCCCAACCTTTTCCCAAGTAGACAGGGGCGCTAGACTCGGCCCCAGTTTCACCAGAACACGGGATAAAAAATGACAATACTGGTCACAGGGGGCGCTGGCTATATCGGCTCCCACACCCTGGTTGAGCTGCTCGGCGCGGGGCAGCAGGTCGTGGTACTCGACAACCTCTCCAACTCCTCACCGGAGTCACTCAAGCGGGTCGAGCAGATCACCGGTAAACCGGTCACCTTCGTCGAAGGGGATGTGCTGGACAGAGCCTGCCTGCAGCAGCTGTTCGCCAACCACCAGATCGAATCGGTCATCCACTTCGCCGGCCTCAAGGCGGTCGGGGAGTCGAGCCAGATCCCGCTCACCTACTACCAGAACAACATCAGCGGCACTCTGGTGCTGTGCGAAGAGATGGCCAGGGCCGGCGTGTTCCGGCTGGTATTCAGCTCCTCGGCCACCGTCTATGGCGATCCCGCCTCGGTACCGCTGCGGGAAGATTTCCCCACCAGCGCCACCAACCCCTATGGTCGCTCCAAGCTGATGGTGGAGGAGATCCTGCGCGATCTCGCCAAATCCGATCCCCGCTGGGCTATCGTACTGCTGCGTTACTTCAACCCGGTCGGCGCCCACGAGAGCGGCCTGATTGGTGAAGATCCCAACGGTATCCCCAACAACCTGCTGCCCTATATCAGCCAGGTGGGTGTCGGCAAGCTCAAGGAGCTGGGGGTATTTGGCAACGACTACCCGACCCCGGATGGCACCGGCGTGCGCGACTACATCCATGTGGTGGATCTCGCCATCGGTCACCTCAAAGCGCTGGCACGCATCAAGAGCGACACCGGTGTCTTCACCTACAACCTGGGTACAGGTCAAGGCTACTCGGTACTGGAGATGGTCAAGGCGTTTGAAGCGGCCAGCGGCCGACCCATTCCCTACCAGATCAAACCCCGTCGCCCGGGCGACATCGCCGAGTGCTGGGCAGAGCCGACGCTGGCCCGTTCCGAGCTGGGCTGGCAGGCAGAGCGCGGTCTGGAGCAGATGATGGTCGATACCTGGCGCTGGCAAAGCAACAACCCGAACGGCTATCAAGGCTGATCTCTCGCGGGTTGATAACAAAACGCCCCGACATTTTCATGTCGGGGCGTTTTATTTTGCGACGTTCAATCAGTGGGTCTGACTGCGCAACAGCGGCACACGGGCCAATCGGGGGGCGAGGCGCTCTATCAGCCGATCCGCCAGCGGGGTCAGCAGCAACCAGGGCAGACAGAGGGTCGCCAGCCCCAACGCGCCGACATAGACATCGGTAAACCAGTGAGCGCCAGCCAGAATGCGCGGCGCGGAAAAGATCGGCACTATCAGCAATGCGGTGACTCCCGCCCAGCGCGGCAGATAGCGCAGGGCAAAACCGGCAAAGATCATCAGGAACAGGGCGTGATCCCCCGGGAAGCTATCACCGGAAGAGTCCTTGGTCGGAATAGCGCTGATCTGGGTCACCCGCAGCGCATCGGCCACCATCAGGGTCGGACTGGGTCGCTCCACCGGCAATCGGTGACCAAGCTGGTTGATCACCAGAGCACTCAGCAGCATCACTATGCCCATCGCTACCAGTTGGCGACGACCCGCCAGATCCCGGGCAAAGAAACAGCGGGCCAGGATCAGCCCCATACAGGCCAGCACCGCCAGATCGAACAGCCGGTTATTGGTGATAGCCACCAGATCGGCCCACAGAGCCGACTGGCCGAGCCAGCCGTTAACGGTGTGAAAAATCGCGAGGTCCCACTGATCCCAGGGACCATGAGCGGGCAGCGCAGCCCAACTGATGGCCACCAGACCACCGACCAGATAGCAAAGCAGGAACTTGCCCATGGGGACTCTCCTTTGGAAAAGGGCAATATCGTAAAACTGTAAAGTGCGTCACAAAACCGAAGAATTGTAAGAAAGTGCGACATAATATCAAGCTTCAAATAAAACCCAAAAATCCATTCAAGCCTCACACACCCCAACAGCGCCAAGATTTCTGCCTTCGGTGCTGCATCTGTGGGCCTCTCACCATGAGTGCGGCTTGTGCCACCACCGCAACACCCCCTAGAATGCGCACTTCCCTTTACTGCGAAAGGAAGCGGTATGCATATTCACATTCTCGGGATCTGCGGCACCTTTATGGGTGGTCTGGCGGTGTTGGCAAAACAGCTTGGTTACCGGGTGACCGGTTCGGATGCCAACGTCTATCCCCCCATGAGTACCCAGCTCGAGCAACAGGGCATCGAACTGACCGAAGGCTATGACCCCTCCCAACTCGATCCGGCGCCGGATCTGGTAGTGATTGGCAACGCCATGAGCCGCGGCAACCCCTGTGTTGAATATGTGCTGGACCGCAATCTACCCTACATCTCCGGCCCCCAGTGGCTGCTGGAGCACGTGCTGCAGGATCGCTGGGTGCTTGCCGTCGCCGGCACCCATGGCAAGACCACCACCGCCAGCATGCTGGCCTGGGTGCTGGAGTACGCCAAGCTGGAGCCCGGTTTCCTTATTGGCGGCGTGCCGGGCAACTTCCCGGTCTCGGCTCGTCTCGGCTCCGCCCCCTTCTTTGTCATCGAAGCGGACGAGTATGACTGCGCCTTCTTCGACAAACGCTCCAAGTTCGTCCACTACCATCCGCGCACCCTGGTGATGAACAATCTGGAGTTCGACCACGCGGACATCTTCCCGGATCTCGCCGCCATCCAGCGCCAGTTCCACCACCTGATGCGCACCGTGCCGAGCAACGGCCGGGTGCTGTTCCCGCAAGCCGATGACAACCTCACCGCCGTACGCAAGATGGGCTGCTGGAGCGAAGTGGAGCTAGTGGGTCAGAACGACGCCAAGTGGAAGGCGGTCAAGCTGGCCGATGACGGCTCCGCCTTCGAGGTGTGGCTGGATGGCGAAAAACAGGGCGAGGTGCACTGGGAGTGCATCGGCGAACACAACGTCAACAACGGTCTGATGGCCATCGCGGCCGCCCGCCATGCTGGTGTCATGGTGGAGCACGGTATTGCGGCGCTCTGCCAATTCAAATCCCCCAAACGGCGGATGGAGCTCAAAGGCGAGGTGGCTGGCATCAGTGTCTATGACGACTTTGCCCACCACCCCACCGCCATCGAGACCACTCTCGGCGGCCTGCGCGCCAAGGTGGGAGAAGCCCGTATTCTGGCGGTGCTGGAGCCACGCTCCAACACCATGAAGCTGGGGGTTCACAAGGAGGAGCTGGCTGGCTGCTTCGATGGCGCCGACGAGGTGTTCTTCTTCCAACCCCCCAACATCGGCTGGGATCTCGGCGAGGTGACGGCCCATATGACCCGACCGGCCAAGGTATTCAACGATCTGGAGACCTTGATCAACCGGCTGGTGGCCGAGAGCCGCGATGGCGACCATATTCTGATCATGAGCAACGGCGGCTTCGGTGGCATTCATGACAAGCTGATCGCCCGCCTCAAGGATTACCACGGCGAACTATGAACAACGCGATCACCCTGGCGCTGACTGGCGCCTCCGGCGCCCCCTACGCCCTGCGCCTGCTCCAGTGTCTGGTGCAGGCGGACTATCGGGTCTACCTGCTCGCCTCATCGGCGGCTCGTGTGGTACTCAAGACCGAGCAGCAACAGGATTGGCCGGGCTCGCCGAAAGAGCTCTCTGCCTATCTTTGTCGCCAATATGGCGCCAAGGAGGGGCAGATTGTCGCCTGCGGCAAGGAGGAGTGGTTCTCGCCGGTGGCCTCCGGCTCGGCCGCGCCCAAACAGATGGTGGTCTGCCCCTGCTCTATGGGCACAGTCTCGGCCATTGCCAACGGTACCTCGGACAACCTGCTAGAGCGGGCAGCGGATGTGGTGATCAAGGAGCGCGGCCAGCTGATCCTAGTACCCCGCGAAACCCCCTTCTCGGCGATCCATCTGGAGAACATGCTGAAACTGGCACGGCTCGGGGTGACCATCATGCCTGCCGCGCCCGGTTTCTATCATGAGCCGAAAAGCATCGAGGATCTGGTGGACTTTATGGTCGCCCGCATCCTCGATCATCTCGGTGTCGAGCATGAGCTGACCCACCGCTGGGGCTATGGCCACCACTGAGGTGACCGCCACATTCGGCCATAAAAAAACGGCGCCACTCAATGAGTGACGCCGTTTTTTCGTTAAGTCGTGTTAGCGAGCCTGAATTGGCGCCGTCACGTACTTGAACAGGAAATCAGTCACCTCTTGGCGCGCCGGGCGCTGAGGTTGATTGATCATCTGCATCATCACATAGCCAAAACCGGTCAGAGAGCGGGCCAGATCCTGTGCTGACAGCACGCTGGTGATCTCCCCTGCATCCATGGCGGTTTGCAGCTCGCTGGCGATCAGCTCAAGGCAGTGATCGAGCAGCCGGGTATAGCGGGGCCATACCTCTTCCCGAACCGATGAGCTCCACTCCAGCCAGATACCGGCATAATCCGGTTGATCGTAGGCGGCATCGACAGAGAGGCGTACATGACGCTGGATCTTGTCGAAAATGGAGCCCTGGTCACCGTATGCCTGCGACAGCATCTGGTTCACAAAGCGTTCGATCTCGGCCAGCACCTCATCTACCAACTCCTCGCGGGTGTTGAAATAGTTGAAGACGGTAGCCACAGAGACCTTGGCCTGTTCGGCTATCTCGGCGTGACCTGCACGGCCAATGCCGCGACGGGAGAACACCTCGATGGCACATTCCATCAATTGGGAGCGACGAGCTTCCGGCGACAGCCGGGTACGACGTCTTATTTCTGCGCGTGGTTCCATAGTTTTTATCATCTAATAGTTATTGATTATGGTGTTTATAGTATTTTAACTAATCATGCCTGAGTGCCTGCTAACTCTATCAATTAAAATAAGCCGATAAAAGCACCACGTATCTCTAGCACCCTTCAACATGAGTGGTAGAATCATCGGTTTTGATATTCATGAACGGCCAAATCCCCTTTGGCCTTATGGGAGTAAGTGATGAAACACACCGTCGAGGTGATGATCTCCGAGGCTGAAGTAGCCGCCCGGATCGCCAAATTGGGTGAAGAGATCACCGCCCGCTATCAGGGTTCTGACGAAGTCGTGATGATTGCGTTGCTGCGCGGTTCCTGCATCTTCCTGGCCGACCTCTGCCGCCAGTGCAAGCTGCCCATCACCCTGGACTTCATGACCGCCTCCAGCTACGGCTCCGGCATGCACAGCACCCGTGACGTCCGCATCCTCAAAGACCTGGACGATGACATCAAGGGCAAGGATGTGGTGATCGTGGAAGACATCATCGACACCGGTTACACCCTCAACAAGGTGCGCGAGATCCTCTCCCTGCGCGAGCCGAAATCCCTGGCCATCTGCACCCTGCTGGACAAACCCTCCCGCCGCGAAGTGCAGGTGCCGGTCGACTGGATTGGCTTCGCCATTCCGGACGAATTCGTGGTCGGCTGTGGCATCGACTACGCCCAGAAGTACCGCAACCTGCCGTTTATCGGCAAAGTGGTACCTCAGGAGTAAGCCAGGTTCAGGAATATCACGGGTGAAGCGGCCTTGCGCCCTTTACTCTGTGCAGGCGGCCTTGGCCGCCTTTTCTGTATCGAGCCGGATTCAACCATCACAGAGGTTGCAATGAACGCACTGGAAATCAGCGGCCTGAAAAAGACCTATCAGGGGGGCGTCGAAGCCCTTAAAGGCATCGATCTTACCGTCAGGCAGGGGGATTTCTTCGCCCTGCTAGGCCCGAACGGCGCGGGCAAATCCACCACCATCGGCGTCATCAGCTCGCTGGTGAATAAGAGCGCCGGCAAGGTGAAGGTGTTTGGCTACGACATCGACAGCGACCTTGAACAGGCCAAGGCCCAGCTCGGACTGGTACCGCAGGAGTTCAACTTCAGCCAGTTCGAGAAGGTGATCCAGATTGTCACCCATCAAGCCGGCTTCTACGGCGTGCCCAAGGCAGAAGCCAAGATCCGCGCCGAGAAGTACCTGCGCCAGCTCGATCTGTGGGAGAAGCGCGACATGCCAGCCCGCACCCTCTCCGGCGGCATGAAGCGCCGGCTGATGATCGCCCGCGCCCTGATGCACGAGCCCAAGCTGCTGATCCTCGATGAACCGACCGCCGGGGTCGATATCGAGATCCGCCGCTCCATGTGGACCTTCCTCAAGGATCTCAACGAGCAGGGCGTCACCATCATCCTCACTACCCACTATCTGGAAGAGGCGGAGATGCTCTGCCGCAACATCGGCATCATCGATAAGGGTCGTCTGATCGAGAACACCAGCATGAAGAATCTGCTGGGCAAGCTGGGTCGCGAGACCTTCCTGCTCGACCTTGCGCCAGGTTCTGCCGTACCTGAAGTGCCAGAGTTCAACGGCCGCATGCCAGATGAGCGCACCCTTGAAGTGGATCTCGACAAGAGCCAGTCACTCAACAGCCTGTTCGAGCAGCTGTCGAACCAGCAGGTGCAGGTCGTGAGCATGCGCAACAAGGCCAACCGACTGGAAGAGCTGTTCGTCAATCTGGTCGAAGAGGGGAGAAAAGCATGAATCTGGCCATCTATTACATCGCCTTCAAGAGCATTCTGGCCAAGGAGGTGAGCCGCTTTACCCGGATCTGGATCCAGACCCTGGTGCCACCGGCCATCACCATGAGCCTCTACTTCGTCATCTTCGGCAACCTGATCGGTTCGCGCATCGGTGACATGGGTGGCTTCACCTACATGGAGTTCATCGTGCCCGGCCTCATCATGATGTCGGTGATCACCAACTCCTACTCCAAC
The DNA here is from genome assembly GCF_049175755.1 of Aeromonas sp. 600282. Taxonomy (NCBI): domain Bacteria; kingdom Pseudomonadati; phylum Pseudomonadota; class Gammaproteobacteria; order Aeromonadales; family Aeromonadaceae; genus Aeromonas; species Aeromonas sp. 600282. The sequence continues at coordinate 78,328 of NZ_JAAKVR010000013.1, forward strand.
GTCGCCTCCTCCTTCTTCAGCGCCAAGTTCCAGCGCAATATCGAGGAGATGCTGGTCGCGCCGGTGCCAAACTACGTCATCATCGCCGGTTACGTGGGCGGAGGCGTGGCACGCGGCCTCTGTGTCGGCCTTATCGTCACCCTGGTGTCGCTGTTCTTCGTGCCGCTGCAGATCCATCATCTGTTCAGCGTCTGCTTCACCGTGCTGCTGACCGCCATCCTCTTCTCGCTGGGTGGCCTTATCAACGCGGTGTTTGCCAAGACCTTCGACGACATCAGCATCATCCCCACCTTCGTGCTGACACCGCTCACCTATCTGGGTGGGGTGTTCTACTCCATCAGCCTGCTGCCCCCCTTCTGGCAGGGTGTCTCCCAGGTGAACCCCATCATCTACATGGTGAACGCGTTCCGTTACGGCTTCCTCGGCATCTCCGACGTGCCACTCGGCACCGCCTACCTCATCATCATCGGCTTTATCGTGGCCCTCTACGGTCTGGCCTGGTGGCTTATCTCCCGGGGTACCGGACTGCGCCACTGATGACCAAAACGGGCACCTCGCGGTGCCCGTTTTCATTGTCCTGCCGGCCTCGGGATGACCTAGACCCGGATGGCGTGATCCTTTAGCAGCCGGGCGGTGAGATCAAGCTTCTCGTTACGCTCGGGAACCGTGACGCCCCCCTGCTCATCGACCCGCTCCTGACCGAAAGCATCGTCGATAGCCTGCGCCATGGCGGTGCGACCAGCCGCGAGATCGGGATCGATCAGGCTCTCCTGCATCCGGATCCGGTTCTCGCTGGCCGCCAGCTGCAGTTCCTCCAACTGGGTGGCGAGAGTGACAATCCGGTTATCGACCCGCTGGGCCAGTTCGAAGAGACGGTTTTCATTCCCTGCCGCCATCGCCAGTCCATCTAGCTGCTCCCCTTTGCGCTGATCAAAGTTGCTTACCGCACGAGCAGCCAGCTCCAGTGCATACGCCTTGGTTGCCATGGCGTTGACTCCGCCCTCCCAACCGACATCGGACCCCACCCCCAGTGTCACGCCAAGGGTAGTATGAAACTTGGCTCCCTGTGGCCCGAAAGCCGCAGTGGCACCGGCCGATGCACCTACCCCCAGATTGGCGGAGGCGCGTACCTTGGCCGAAAGGCTATAGGCATCCGCATACTGACTCTTGAGCAGATTGAGCTGGGCACTCCCCTCTGCTTTCATACCAGCAAAGGCCGAGGCGTTGGCCGTTACGCTGACCACTGGCCCATTGGGCGTCATGATAGCCGCAGAACCGGCCTCCAGCTTGGCATTGGCGACCACCTCGGCAGAGCCTGCCAGCTTGGCGTTAAGCAGGTTGCCGATAGTCCAGCTCCCCTCAACCGACAGCCCCAGCCTGCTCACCAGCTCGGCACTGGCCCCGATGCGAAGCAGACTAAGGTCATGGGGCCCCGGGGTGTAACGCGAGCCGTCGGTATCATTGACGATCTTGTTCACCGGATTGAACACCAATGAGCCCTCCGCCTTGCCAATCACCAGCTCGGCCTTGGCACTCGCCTTGTTCTCCTGGGTCAGAGCCACCTTGCCGGCAAACTCTCCTACCGGTGTGTCGCGACGCCCCTCCCACTTGCCAATCTCGATCTTGGCGAAAGCCTCCACCAGCGCACTGGCACTGACCAGCCCGAGCCCGCCAAAGGCCTTCTGGCTCACAGGCTCACCCGGTTTCAGCTCCTTGCTGGCCGCAGAGAGAGGACTCTTGAGCTCGGCCCGCACACCACTCTGATAGTGCTTTCCTGATACGGCCTCTCCCTGCCAGAGCGCCTTCTCCTGCGCCTCGCGCTCAAGCCAGGGCTCATCCAGTCCATCCACAAGCGCGGTCAGCAGCTCGGTCCTGAGCAAACCAATCTCCCCCTGCTTGCTCACCTGCTGCTGAATGCTGAGATCCAGAACCTCCTTAAGGTGGCCCAGCTCCAGCAACTGGCTGTGGGTCAACAGGATATCGCGACCATTCTCCTCGGCAGTGGCTTGCGGCTTGAGCTCACCCAGTGCGGGCAGAGCCTGACGCAAGGTCCCGCAAAACAGCTGCCACTCGTGGCTTGTTGCGACCTCTTCACGGGTCGGCGCCCGCTCCAACCGTCTCGCCATCATCCCCTCACTCACCCCGAACATCAGGTCTAGCCCCCCTTGCAGCTCCCGCTTGAACAAGTCGTTGGCCCCCTCCTGTTGCAGGCGAGCCAACTCGCTGCACCACTGGCGGATCTGCTGGTTACTCTCGATAGGCTGATTGACCCTCCCCTGTTCGTTGCAGACCCACGCCAGCTGAAATGAGGGAGGCTTGCCACCCTGTGCCAACGCCTGACGGCGGACAGCGATGTCATCGACCAGTTTTTGCAACACGGGATCCTGCTGACGGGAGCGATTCTTGCCCGAGTCGATCCAGAACTGCAGCGCCTGTTCGATCTTCGCCAGCCCGGCCAGTGAAGGTGTTGGCTGGACCTGATAGTGCCGTACCACCTGCTTGACCGCCTTGAGTTCCGGGCTCTGCCGATGGCCAATACCGCGGCGGATCCCCCTCTCGAACTCCCGGCTACCGGCATCCAGCAGCCGTAGTCTGGCGTTGCCAAGGCGAGCAGTAGCAGGAGGTGTAGCATCAGAGCTTGTCTGCTGATGACGGCTTACATCGATATCCGGGGAGGCAATTTTCATGGCAAGAAACCTGCGTTGATGAGAGAGAAGATCCTCAGCGTACGCCGACCCCCCTTGTCACCCTGTCAGCGATGGTCCCGCTTTTTTAGGATTCGGACTGACCCGTAAAAGATGTCTGTCAGCTCACAATTTCGGCACAATCATTCGCCCCGCCGACCAAAAACGCTAAAAAAATGACGACAAGTGATAAGCAACCACCGATCAGCCGCATAGGGTGTCACTCTCTCCCTGCCCGAGGTTTGGCCATGTATCACGCTCTCATCACCGCCCTGTACACACAACTTGGACTTCCGCTTCCGGTGGCCGGACAGACAGCCACCACCCTCGCCATCAACGACGAACTGGTGCTGACGCTGGCAGAGGATGAGGGCCATCTGGTGATCTATCTGCTGCTACCGGGCCACGCCATGCCCAACACGCCCCTGCTCAACCACCTTGGCGACGAGCCGGTGTTTCTGCTGGATCAGACCGAGCAGGGAGAGACCCTGATCTGGGCCCACGAGTGGCTCGATCATCTGACGGTCGACAGCTTGCTGCTACTGCTCGAGCGGGCCATCGAGCTGGCTGCCGAACTGCTGACCCACCAGCACGACCGGGAGCAATCGACACAGCCACAGCATCCCGCCTCTACAACCGCCACCATCAGGGTCTAGCGCCCCCATTCTGGTCACTGCCCCGCAAAATCGAGATTTATCTTGTCCGGCATGGGTTTAGTCATTGCGGCTCAATCGGGAATTGTTAGAATTTACCACTCTCTATAAAGAGGTAGAACATGCCTGCGTTGTTGCGCATGCTGGCCAATCTGGCGTTGGGGGGATTCTTCCTCGCCTCCGCCGGGTTCAAGCTGGTATCCCCCGCCCTGTTCATCGAGCAGATCGGCGCCTTTGGCCTGATCTGGCCGCCGCTGATCCCGTTCGCCGCCTGGGGGCTGATCGCCCTTGAGCTCTGCGCAGGGCTTGCAGTCATCGCCAACCGGCGCTGGGGATTGTGGCTGGTGATCGGGCTGCTCGCCCTGTTTATTCCGGTGTTGGGCTATGGCGTTGCCATCGGGCTCGACATCTCTTGCGGCTGTCTAGGCAGGGCTGACCTCAGCTCGTTGCCGGAGGCCATTGTGCGGGATCTGCTGCTACTGACGCTTGCGGGCGCCCTGCTGCGAACTTCCCGCCCCGTTTTTCCCGTTCTAAAGGAGTAGTGACATGATGACATTGCGATCCCGCACCCTGCTGGCCTCGCTGATCGCCGCCAGCTTTGCCCTCGGTGGCTGTGGCGACAACCAGTTCGAGCAGGAGGTGAAGCTGGAGCAGTCGGCGGTGCAGCTGGCGCAAGAGACGCAGCAGGGGGGCTATCAGCTGCTGACCGTGGCCGAGCTGAAGACCCGGATGGACAAGGGCGAGGAGCTGGTGATCATCGACACCATGCCCTATGAGGACTCCTACAAGAAAGAGCACATCCCGGGCGCCAAGAACTTTGTCTTCGTGAAGGAGGCCAAGTCCGGCGACAACTGGAGCGAAATCGTCGAGGGGAGCGGCACGGCGGAGCAGTTCCAGGCGCTGCTGGGTGAAGACAAGTCCCGCCCGGTGGTGATCTACTGCGGCTTCGTCAAGTGCGGCCGCAGCCACAACGCAGCCGCCTGGGCGGTGACTCAGGGCTATCAGCAAGTCTATCGGGTACCGGGCGGCATCTTCGCCTGGAAAGGAGCCGGTTACCCCGTCTCTGCCGAATAACCGCGTCTGCCCACAAGGCAACACAGCCGATATGAAAGAAGCCCGCAACTGCGGGCTTCTTTCATATTGGGCAACACTCGGAGTTAACTGGCGGCCTGCGTCTGCGGCGGCTCTGCTTGGGCCAGCTGTTGCTTGCCCAGCAACCGCTTGGTGATCATGGCCGCCATGATGGAGCCGTTGACGTTGAGGGCGGTTCGGCCCATATCCACCAGCGGCTCGATGGCGATCATCACCCCCACCAGCGCGATGGGGAAATTGAGGGTGGAGAGCACGATAAGCGCAGCGAAGGTGCCGCCACCGCCGACGCCAGCCACCCCGATGGAGCCCAGCGCAATCACCGGCAGCAGAGTCAGCAGGAACAGGGGATCAAACGGGTTGATACCGAGCATGGGAGCAATCATCGCCACCATCATGGCCGGATAGATGCCGGCGCAGCCGTTCTGGCCGAGGTTGGCACCGAACGAGGCGGCAAAGTTGGCGATGCTGGAGGGCACCCCAAGACGCTGCTGGGTCTCGATGCTGAGCGGGATGGAGGCGGCGCTGCTGCGGGAGATAAAGGCGAAGGTGAGCACGCCCCACACTTCCCGCAGATAGTGCAGCGGGTTCTGACCGATCAGCAGCAGGATCACCATGTGCACCGCAAACATCGCCAGAATGGCGACGTAGCAGACCAGGATAAAGCCGAGCAAGCTGAGGATCTCGCTAAGCGGATAGTGGGCCACCACCCGGGCGATCAGCGCCATCACCCCATAGGGGGTGAGCGCAATCACCACCCGCACCATCTTCATCACCCACAGTTGCAGGGTGTCGATGGCCACGGCGGCGCGAGCACCCGCCTGCGGATGCTCCGCCTTCAACTGCAGCAGGGCAACCCCCGCCAGCACGGTAAAGATCACCACGCCGATCACCGAGAGGCCGCGGCTACCCGCCATATCGGCGGCAAAGTTGGTGGGCACCAGCGAGAGCAGCAAGGCAGGCAGGGTCTGGGCACTGTCGATGGTGCTCATGCTCTGTTGCAGGGCTGCCGTATCGCTGCCGTGACTCAGCAACCCGGCTGCCGTGAGACCGCTCAGGTGGGTGATGGTCATCCCCACCACACCGGCGATCATCACCAGGGTCAGCATGGAGCCGATCAGCACGGCGCTGATCTTGCCGAGAGACTGGGCCTGCTCCAGCTTGTTGATGGCGGAGAGGATGGAGGTGAACACCAGCGGCATCATCACCACCTTGAGCAGGCTGACATAGCCGCCGCCGATGATATTGACCCACTCTAGGGTCTGCTGAACGCCGGCATCATCGGCGCCCCAGCCCAGCTGCAGACCGAGACCAAACAGCCCCCCCAGCAGCAGACCGGCGAGCACCTTGCGCGACAGCGGCACCGTGGCGGGCAGCCGGGTCAGGGCAAAACAGAGCAGACAGAAAACAAGCGATGCAATCAGGACAAACATCATGAATACCTGTAGCGGCCATCAGGCCAAAAGTGGATAGAAACGAAGGGAGATGCGGGCTGGGCCGCAGAACAAAACGCCGGAATGCAGGAGAGTGCAGGCGTCAAAAAGCAGCGGACGCCCAAGAGGGCGTCCGCTGGCAATCGGGGGTATTACTTCTTTACTGGGGCGTCGTACTGTTCGGGTTCGTCGCTATAGACGCAGACATTCCACTTGGCAGCCAAACCATCTTCCGCCAGGCAGTAACGCTCGAAGAAAGCCTTGATCTCCGCGCGCTGGCAGTGGGCTTCGAAAGCCGCCATATCTTGCCAAATCTCGTTGAACACGATGGGAAAACTTTCCCCCTCGGCAAACGGGCTCGCGATGTGGCGGGTCACCCGATATTGCAGGCAACCATCCTCACGCAGGGTGTTGGGCTCGAGCGCCTGCAGCACCTGAAACAGGGCTTGCTCCTGACCGGGTTTGGGCAGGAATTGGGCAATGCAGTAAACCTTCTTGGACATGGGGTCCTCCTGGTTGTGGCGGGCTCAGGCTTGCTGCAGCGTGACCACTTGATTGTCGATAAGGCGGGCCTTGCCAAGATAAGCGGCCATCAGGATCACCAGCTGCGCGCTCTCGTCAGTGGCAGATTCGAGGGTGGCGGCATCGACGATGTTGATGGCATCGGTACGAAAACCGGCATTGTCGAGACGCTGGCTGGCCTGCGCCACCAAGGAGGGCAGGTGGTGGTCACCCTCTTCAATCTGCTCGGCGATCCAGTTCATGGTGCGCGCCAGCTCGGGGGCAATGGCCCGCTCGGCGGCAGTCAGGTAGCCGTTGCGGGAAGAGAGCGCCAGCCCGTCTTCGGCCCGCACGGTGGGCACGCCAACGATCTCGATGGGCATCGCCATGTCGGCCACCATCTTGCGAATAAGCGCCAGCTGCTGGTAATCCTTCTGGCCAAAGCAGGCCACATCAGGCTGCACCAGATTGAACAGCTTGGTAACGACTGTACTGACCCCGCGGAAGTGACCCGGGCGCAGCGCCCCCTCCAGCAGATTGGAGAGACCCGGCACCTCGACGAAGGTCTGGCTCGCCAGCCCCTGCGGATACATGATCTCCGGGGTCGGGGTGAACACCATATCGACCCCGGCCGCTTCCAGCGCAGCGCAATCCTGCTCCAGAGTGCGCGGGTAGTTGGCAAGATCCTCGGCCTTGTCGAACTGCATCGGGTTGACGAAGATGCTGACCACCACCTTCTCGGCATGGCTGTGCGCCTCTTTCACCAGCGTCAGGTGGCCCTGATGCAGGTTGCCCATGGTGGGCACGAATGCGATGGCACGCCCTTCACGGCGCCATTGGCTGATCTGCTCACGCAGAACGACGGGATTATTTACGACCAACATCAGCAGTTCACCTTCCGATAAATCAAAAAGAGAGACGGGTTGCATCTACCGGTAGCACTCGGGCGGGATGAAGCACGAAAATGGCTATCAGCAGTTCACCTTAGATGAATCAATAAGATACGGATTAGCTATACGGGTTAACTGTGCGAGGCTGAGAAGCAGAGACGGGGGCCGCAGCCCCCATCATGCAACTGCCAGGGTCAGTTGAAGCTGTGCTCCGGGCCGGGGAAACTCCCCTCGCTCACCTGCTGGACATAGAGGCGGATGGCGGCACGGACATCGCCGGTCTCGGCCAGGAAGTTCTTGGTGAACTTGGGCACATAGCCAGAGGTGACGCCAAAGGCATCGTGCATCACCAAAATTTGACCATCGGTCGCGGGGCCGGCACCAATGCCAATCACCGGGATGCGAAGCGCCTTGGTGATGCGCTCGGCCAGCGCAGTGGGCACACACTCGAGCACCAGCAGCTGGATACCGGCCGCTTGCAGTTCGAGGGCCTGGCGGTAGATCTCCTGCGCCTGAAACTCGTCACGCCCCTGCACCTTGAAGCCGCCAAAGACATGAACGGATTGCGGGGTGAGACCGAGGTGACCACACACAGGCACCCCGTTGCGGGTAAGGTGACGGATAGAGTCACAGAGCCAGTCGCCCCCTTCCATCTTGACCATGCGGGCACCGGCCGCCATCAGGCGGGCAGCGTTCTGGTAAGTCTGCTCGGGGGTGGCGTAGCTCATGAACGGCATGTCGGCGACCACCAGTGCCTTGCTGGCACCGCGCGCCACACAGCGGGTGTGATAGACCATCTCATCCATGTTGACCGCCAGGGTATCCTGACCCCCTTGCAGCACCATGCCCAGCGAATCGCCGATAAGCAGCACGTGGGCCCCCTCGTCGTCGAACAGCTTGGCAAAGGTGGCATCATAGGCGGTGATGGCGGTGAACTTTTGACCTTCCTGCTTCATCTTCAGCAGGCTGGCGGTGGTGATCTTGCTCATAGAGGCTCCTGTACGTCTGCACGCGGGGCAATGATGGCCAAATCATTGTGCGGGCAGCGGGCAACCAGTCGGGCGAGCGGGGTGCCGCAGGGCAGCACCAGAGCAGGCGCAATTTCGGCAAGAGGCAGCAGCACGAACTCCCGCTCCTTCATGCCGTAGTGGGGTACGATCAGGCGCTCATGGTTGATCACCTGATCCCCATAGAGCAGCAGATCGAGATCCAGAGTTCTCGGCCCCCACCGCTCATCTTTGCGCACACGTCCCTGTTCCAGCTCGATTTTTTGTAATTGATCCAGCAGCGCAAGGGGTGCGAGCCGGGTGTTGAGCCGGACCACGGCATTGACGTAGTCCGGTTGGTCAGCAGGCCCCATGGGGCGGCTGCTGTAAAACGACGAGGCCTGCACCAGCACAGATTCCGGCAACCTTGCCAGGGCGGCAACGGCGCGACGAGCCTGACCCAGCGGATCAGACAGGTTGGAACCAATGGCGATGAAGACCTCGGTCATCACGTCTGTGGTCACTCGGCCGTTTTCGGTTTACGACGGCGCGGGCGGCGGCGGTTGCGGCTGTTGCTGCTGCGCTTCTCGCCATCGTGGCTACGGGCTTCGCCGGCCCGACCGCGCTCACCGCTGGCCGGGCGACGGGTCGCTTCACGCTGCAGTTGCGGGCGCACATCCGGATTGGAGGCAACATAGCGCTCCCACCAGCTGGCCAGCTCGCCGAGACCGCGCTCGACCCGGTTGCGCAGCAACAGGAAGTCGAACGCCGCGCGGAACTTGGGATGCTCCATGGCGCGCTCGGGGTGCTTGCCCTGACGACGGGTCAGACGCTGTTGTAGTGCCCAGATGTCGCGGACATCGGTGGTGAAACGGCGGGGAACGGCGATGATCCGCACCTGATTGTCCAGCACCTCGTTGATCGCCAGCATGAAGGCGTCATACCAGGGCAGGCCGCTCTCGTTCTCCAGCACCCGACCACGGGCCTCGACGCAGCCCCACAGCAGGGTGGCGTAGAGGAAGGCGGGGGTGACGCGCTTATCTTCACGAACCCGGGTATCGGTATCGATCAGCGCCTGCTCGATAAACTGCTCGTAGGGCGAGTTGCCGTGCGGGGTAAACAGCGCAGCTACTTGCGGGAAGAGCTGCTGGAACAGACCATACTCGCGCAGCAGCTTGTAGGTCGCCAGACCGTCGCCAGCCAGGAACAGCTTGAGGGTCTCCTCAAACAGGCGGGCAGCCGGGATGTCTTGCAGCAGTGGCGCCAGCTCCTTGATGGGGGCGGCGGTTCGCGGGCTGATGGTCATATCCAGCTTGGCGGCAAAGCGCACGGCGCGCAGCATGCGCACCGGATCTTCACGATAACGGGTTTCGGGATCGCCGATCAGCTCAAGCTTCCGCTCGGCCAAATCTTCCAGCCCGCCCTCGAAATCGTGCAGGGTGAAATCTTTGGCGCTGTAGTAGAGGGCGTTGACGGTAAAGTCGCGGCGCTCGGCATCCTCTTCGATGGTGCCGTAGACGTTGTCGCGCAGCAGCATGCCTTCATCAGACTGGGCCGACACATGTTTGCTGGTATTGACCTGATGGTGGTGACCCCGGAAGGTGGCCACTTCGATCACGTCACGACCAAAGACAATGTGGGCCAGGCGGAAACGACGGCCAATCAGGCGGCAGTTGCTGAACAGCGCCTTGATCTGCTCCGGCGTCGCATCGGTTGCGATGTCGAAATCCTTGGGCGTCTTCCCGAGCAGCAGATCCCGGACTCCGCCGCCGACCAGGTAGGCCTCATAGCCCCCTTTGTTCAGGCGATAGAGCACCTTGAGTGCATTCTCGCTGATCTCTTTGCGCGAAATAGGGTGCTGATCACGGCTTAAGGTACGACGTTGACCGGCGACACGGGCTGGAATGGGGGATTCCACCGACTGCTCGCCGTCTTCCTTGCCGAGCACCTTGCGGCAAAAGTTTGCGATCTGGGAAAAAATGGTACACCTCTTCATGACTTCTAAATTGACGGGAGGCCAAAAAATAGCGGCCTATCATAGCTCACGCCTAACCAAATGAAAAACCGTGACGGCAATTGATCCCGTTTGAATCGGCGTTGCCGGAAAAAATAGCGGTCTATTCCGATAGCTCACACCTGACCAAATGAAAAACCGTGACGGCAATTGATCCCGTTTGAATCGGTGTTGCCGGAAAAAATAGCGGTCTATTCCGATAGCTCACGCCTAACCAAATGAAAAACCGTGACGGTAATTGATCCCGTTTGAATCGGCGTTGCCGGAAAAAAATAGCGGTCATTCACTGCCATCAAACCGGCCATTGCCCTTTTAGCGCCTGTCGGCACGGCAACAAGGCGGCTATGGCACCAACCCCGTCACTATAAATTTAATTTATGGTTTTTCGGGAAATGACCCAATTCCACCTTATACCTAACCGGATCCGCGGCGCAGCGTCCGATGTTCTCTCTTGCCTGCTCTCGAAAGCCTGCGCCCGATCCGCTCAAGCCGACTCGCGCAGCGCTTCACCTTCTCACCTTGCTTTTGGCTTTGGCTGCCAGATTTAGCCGGCAACCAACGGAATCTTCTCGCTGGCGGGCACCCGGGCCAGCTGCCAGTGGGCGATGCCCCAGCCGATGATCTCGTCGATCCGGCTTGCCATCAGCTCCGGCGGCGGGCACTGGCCGAGGAAGTGCAGCGCCTGCCACAGGGCCGGTCGCACCTCATCGAGCGCCAGGGCCGGCGCATGGTTCTGCTTGGAGAGCTTGTTGCCATCTGCCAGCACCACCAGCGGCAGATGCACCCAGTCCGGCACCGCTGCCCCCAGGGTCTGGTAGAGGGCAATCTGACGCACCGTCGGCTCCAGCAGGTCGGCGCCGCGCACTATCTCGGTGATGCCGCTGTCCATGTCATCCACCACCACCGCCAGGTTGTAGGCGTAGAGCCCGTCGCGGCGGCGGATAATGAAATCCTCCTCGGCGAGCGCCGCCGGCACCGCGATATGGCCCTGCAAGCGATCATCGAAGTGGTAGACCGGATGGTGCTGGCGCAGCCGGGCGGCGCAACCTTCGGCCGCAAGTCCCAGCGTGCGGCAGTGGCCGCTGTAGAGACCGCCCGCGGCCATGATTTCGCGCCGGGTGCAACGGCACCAGTAGAGGTCCCCCGCCCGATAGAGCTGGTCGATGATCTCGTCATAACGGCCGTGGCGCGCGCTCTGGAACATCACCTCCCCATCCCACTCGAGGCCATATGCCTCAAGAGTCTTGAGGATCAGGTGCGCTGCCCCTGCCATTTCCCGCGGCGGATCGATATTTTCGATGCGTACCAACCAACGTCCCTGCTGCGCTCTGGCCTGCAAAAAGCTGCCGAGGGCGGCGATCAGCGAACCGAAATGAAGCGGGCCTGAGGGTGAGGGGGCAAAGCGGCCGACATAGGGGCGCGCAAGGGGTGAGGACGGGGAATTCACTAGCATGACTGTTCGGGTAAGCGATTCATTGAGGCTGCATTCTGGGGCGCGACCGCCAAAAGCTCAATAAAAAAGGGAGCCCGCGAGCTCCCTTTTTCATATACCAGAGGGTCGGGATCAACCGGCCATCTGTTTTTCCTTGATCTCGGCCAGCGTCTTGCAATCGACACAGAGGTCGGCAGTCGGACGGGCTTCCAGACGACGGATACCGATCTCGATACCGCAGTGTTCGCAGTAACCGAAATCATCGTCTTCAAGCAGCTGCAAGGTCTTCTCGATCTTCTTGATCAGCTTGCGTTCACGGTCGCGGGTACGCAGTTCAAGAGCGAACTCTTCTTCTTGCGCGGCACGATCTACGGGATCCGGGAAGTTGGCAGCCTCGTCTTTCATATGGTCGACGGTACGATCAACTTCCTGCATCAGTTGGTTGCGCCAGGCACCCAGGATCTTGCGAAAATGCGCCTTTTGTTGGTCATTCATGTACTCCTCACCCGGCTTTTCCTGGTAAGGCGCGACACCCGCAATGGCCAGGGGGCCCAGAGATTTCCTGTTTTCGCCTGTTGGCATGCCCTGTCTCCTAATTCAGCACGCTACCCGTGCCATCCATAAATTGAGGGCGACATCTATAGCAGAAGGGTAACGGGTAAGCAAACAAGCCGTACCAATAATGTTACCCACTCCAATATTTATGCACTCCCCTCGGGTAACAGGTGACCAGATTCAAACGGGATAAACCCTTGAGCCACCATGCCTTGCACCCCAACATGGGGCCGATAGCATAAAATTTCAACCCCCGCCGCGATTGCCTGCTCAATTAGCAGACTATAGTGCGGATCTATATGGGTTGCAGGGCGCATCCGGCTTATTCCGGAGTGCAGCACCATAAAGAGCAGCACGGCCCTGTGGCCCGCCGCTTTCATCGCCATCAACTCGCGCAAATGCTTTGCTCCACGGGCAGTGACCGCATCGGGGAAGTAGCCCATGCCAGCCTCCTCCCGCTCGTCGAGCAGGGTGACCGATTTTACCTCGACGTAACAATTGCCCTTTTCGTCATCTTCCAGCAAGAGATCGATGCGACTGTTCTCTTCGCCATACTTCACCTCGGTGCGCAACCGGCTGTACCCCGCCAGCGGAGCGATGGCCTCCTGCTCGATCAGCTCCCGGGCAATCTGGTTGGCGCGCGCCGTGTTGACGCAGATAAAGTGGCCCGCCGTGCTCTCGGCGATCTCCCAGCTGTTGGGCAGCTTGCGCTTGGGGTTGTCGGAGGTGGAGTACCAGACCCGGGTGCCCGGATCGGCACAACCGGTCATGGCACCGGTATTGGCGCAGTGAATAGTGATGACCTCGCCGTTATCGAGTTGCACATCGGTCAGAAAGCGCTTGTAGCGGGCCACCAGCTGGCCCGATTGCAAGGGGGGATCAAAGATCACGGGTTAGCCCTCCGCGCGTCTTCTTTTACCCGGGCCTGCAGCGGCCAGCAGGCAAGCGGCTCGTAGCGCACCCCGTCCGGAGTCGAGATGGATTGATAGAGGCAGAACTCATCGGCCTGCAGCAGAAAATTTGGGGCAGGCAGGATGGCAGGGGCCTCGACCGCCTTGCGCGACAGGGTGACATGGGGGCGATAACCCTGCTCGCCATTGCCAAGACGCAACTTCTCACCGTGGCGGCGCAGCGCCTTCGCCAGCACGGTCAGCTCGTTGGGCCACTCCTTCGGGCCAATCCAGGCGGCCTTGGCCCGGCTGAACCAGCCGGTCTCATCCAGCCTGATGGAGAGCGGCGGACAGTGCTGACGCTCCACGGCGGCGATCAGGCGGCGGGTGGTCAACTCGTCAGCCTCACCCAGAAATGCCAGGGTCAGGTGGAGGTTGGCTTGCGGCACCGGCTGACCGGGCCAGGGCAGCTGATCGCGCCAGGCGATGAGCTCGGGGGCGAGCTCCTTGACGGGCAGGGCAAAGAAGAGTTTGGCCATGTGGTGATAATGCCTTTTTCACGCTCATTGGATGGACCCATTCTATGGCAGCCATTCGGCCATGTCTCGCCAGCCTCCCGCACGAGTAGCCATCTGCGCACATCCACTCACGGTGGCGCGGGTGGCTGTGGCAGAATAGGCGCCGTTTTACCGGTTGCTACAAAAGGTGCTCATCGCTTTGTCCCAGCTCCCCATCGTTTCGGTATTGCCCGAACTCTTTGCCGCCCTCGACAGCCACACCAGCGTGATCCTGCAGGCGCCCCCAGGCGCAGGCAAATCGACCCTGCTGCCGCTGGAGCTGGTGCGTCAGAACCGGCTGCCCGGCCGCATCATCATGCTGGAACCAAGGCGCCTGGCTGCGCGCAATATCGCCACTTTTCTGGCCCGTCAGCTGGGGGAGAAGGTGGGCAAGCGCATCGGCCTGCGGGTACGCGGCGAGAGCCGCACCAGCTCAGCGACCCGGCTCGAGATCGTCACCGAAGGGGTGCTGACCCGGATGTTGCAGCAGGACCCTGAGCTGACTGGCGTCTCGCTGGTCATCTTCGATGAGTTCCACGAACGCAGCCTGCACGCCGATACCGCGCTGGCTTTCGCCATCGAGAGCCAACAGGGATTGCGCGATGATCTCAAGCTCCTGGTGATGTCCGCTACCCTGGATGGCATGGCACTCGAGACCTTGCTGCCGGATGCCCCTGTGGTTCGCTCCGAGGGGCGTGGCTTCCCTATCGATTACCACTACCGCCCCGCCAATCGCCAGCAGTGGCTGGATCCGCAGGTCGGCGCCGTGGTACTCGAAGCGCTGGCCGCCCACCGCGGCAGCCTGCTGGTCTTTCTGCCGGGACAGGGTGAGATCGAGCGGTTGGCGCAATGGTTGGCAGACAAACTGCCGGACGACGTGACCCTCGCCCCCCTCTACGGCCGCCTCGATATGGCGGCCCAGCAGGCAGCCATCGAACCAGCGCCTGCCGGCCGCCGTAAGCTGGTGCTCACCACCAATGTGGCGGAGACCTCCCTCACCATCGAAGGGATTTCGGTGGTGATCGACAGCGGGCTGGAACGACGGGCTTCCTATGATCTGAAAAGCGGTGTCACCCGACTGGAGACCCGCCCCATCGCCAAAGCCTCCGCCATCCAGCGGGCAGGCCGCGCCGGTCGTCTCGGCCCCGGCGTCTGCTACCGGCTCTGGAGCAGCGAGGTGCAGGAGCGGCTCGCCGAGCAGAGCCCGCCAGATATCCTCACTCAGGAGCTGACCGGCCTGCTGCTGGATGCCGCCCAGTGGGGGGCAAAGGTGGAAGATCTGCCGCTGCTGGACATGCCCCCCGCCGCTGCGGTGGCCAGCGCCCAGCGGCTGCTGGTGGATCTTGGCGCCATGAAGCCGGAGGGTGAGCAACAACTCACTGCCGCTGGCCGCGCCATGGCGGCCTTCGGTACCCACCCTCGGCTCGCCCGCATGCTGCTGCGCGCCCGCGAGCTGGAAGCTGAAGGTCTGACAGGGATTGTCGCCGATGCCGCTTATCTGGTGGCGTTGCAGGAAGAAGATCTGCGAGGATCGGAGCGCCTCTCTGTGCTGTTCCACCGCCGTCAAAACGCTCTGCGTCAGGGGGCGCTCCGCTGGTTTGAACGGCTTGGCGTGCGCCCTGCCAATGCACAGGGTCAGTGGCTGGGGCTGATCTGTGCCCTCGCCTGGCCGGATCGCATCGGCAAACTGCGTAGCGGCAGTCGCTATCAACTCAGTGGTGGGGTGAGCTGCGATCTGGTAGAAGGTCATCCCTGTCAGGGACAAGCCGCCCTCATCGCCATTGAGATGGGGCAGAACGATCGCGGCAGCCGCATCTTTATCGCCGAACCGGTCGATCTGGACGAGCTGGTACGCCTGCTGCCGGAACTGGTGAGCGAACGGCAGTGGTTCGACTGGGATGAACGTGAAGAGCGGGTGCGCGCCGAACGCCAGCAGGTGATCGGCGAGCTGGTGCTGAGCCAGCGACCGCTGACCGAACTCTCTGACGAGCAGAAAGGGCGCTGCCTGCTGCAAGGCATTCGCCGCAAGGGGCTGCATGTGCTGCCGTGGGACGAGAGCAGCGAAGGGCTGCTGGCCCGTCTACGCTGTGCCCGCGACTGGCTGCCCGATGAGGGGTGGCCAGCCATGGATGACGACAGCCTGCTGGCCACCCTCGAACAGTGGCTGCTGCCAGCGGTGAGCGGCATGACCCGGCTTGAGCAGTTGAAAAAGCTCAACCTCGGCGACATCCTGCGCCAATCCCTGCCCTGGCCGCAGCCCAAGCGGCTGGACGAGGCGCTGCCGAGCCACTTTGCAGCGCCCACCGGCAGCCGGGTGCGGATCCGCTATCAGCCCGGGCAGGCACCGGTAATCCCGGTGCGCATTCAGGAGATGTTCGGTCAAGGTTCGACCCCCTGCGTGGCAGATGGCAGGGTGCCGCTGGTGGTAGAGCTGCTCTCCCCCGCCCAGCGACCACTGCAGATCACCGCCGACCTGGCCGCCTTCTGGGCTGGCTCCTACGAGCAGGTGAAGAAAGAGATGAAGGGGCGCTATCCCCGCCACTACTGGCCGGATAATCCGCTGGAAGCGATGCCGACCAAGGTCACCAAAAAGAAGATGGGCATCTAGGTTCGGCGGGTTAATCCCGCTCGAACGTTCGCGAATGCGACATAACAAGTAGAAAGGAAAGCAAAGAGGATTTATGGCAACCCAACGACGCAAGCGTGCCCCCAAGAAGGCAGCGCCCAAACGCACCATCTGGCGCAAGCTGTTCTGGCTTGGCTTCAAGCTCTCCCTGGTGGTGGCGGCCTTTATGGTGGTGTTTGGCATCTACCTCGATACCAAGGTGCGCGAGCGCTTCGATGGCGAGAAGTGGCAGCTGCCGGTTATGGTCTACAGCCGCCCGCTGGAGCTCTATCCCAGCCAGCGCCTGTCGCGGGACCAGATGCTGCGCGAGCTCAATATGCTGAGCTACAAGCAGGTGCGCCAGCCTCACACGCCGGGTGAATACACCATCAACGGCAACCGCATCGAGCTGATTCGCCGTCCGTTCGAGTTCTATGATGGCGCCGACGGTGCCCGTGGCCTGCGCCTCACCTTCAACGGCCCGCGCCTTGAGGGGATCCAGTCGTTGGAGAACCAGCGCCAGCTCGGTTACGCCCAAATGGACCCGGTGCTGCTCGATCGCCTCAATACCGAGGATCGGGAAGATCGCCTGCTGGTACGCATCGCCGAGGTGCCCGACAGCCTGCTGGTGACCCTGCTCACCACCGAAGATCGCGACTTCTACCAGCATGGCGGCGTCTCGCCGGTGGCCATCATGCGCGCCATGTTCGCCAACCTGATCGCGGGTCGTACCGTGCAGGGGGGCAGTACTCTGACCCAGCAGTTGGCCAAGAACTTCTTCCTGACCCGTGAGCGCAGCCTGTGGCGAAAACTGCAGGAAGCCTATATGGCTGTGCTGATCGACTATCGCTACAGCAAGGACGAGATCCTGGAGTCCTACCTCAACGAGGTCTATCTGGGGCAAAACTTCTCGCAAGGGGTCTATGGTTTTGGCCTCGCCTCCTACTTCTACTTCGGCATTCCGGTCAACGAGCTGGATATCGATCAGGTGGCCCTGCTGGTCGGTCTGGTGAAAGGCCCCTCCTATTACGACCCATGGCGCTTCCCGGAGCGGGCCAAGACTCGCCGGGATCTGGTACTGAAGCTGCTGATGGATCACGGCAGCCTGACCCAGGCCGAATATGAGCTGGCCAGCCGCCAACCCCTCGGCATCATCGCCCGTGGCCAGATGAGCTATGGTCGCACCCCGGCCTTTATGGGACTGCTCAAGCGAGAGATCCAGAGCCGCTTCGGCGCCGATCTGCTCAAGCAGTCCGGCCTCAAGATCTTCACCAGCCTCGACCCCATCGCCCAGCACGCGGCCGAGCGGGCGGTCGAATCGGGCCTCGCCGATATCGAGAAACTGCGCGGCAAGAAGAAGCTGGAGGCGGCCATGGTGGTCTCCGACTGGCATAAGGGCGAAGTGGTGGCGCTGGTGGGTGGCCGCGATCCCCGCTACGCCGGGTTCAACCGGGCGCTGGATGCCCGCCGCCAGATCGGCTCGCTGGTGAAACCGGCGGTCTACCTCACCGGTCTCTCAAACGGCCTGACGCTCGCGACCCCGCTCAAAGATCAGCCGATCCGCATTCGCGGTCAGGATGGTCAGGTCTGGACGCCGCAAAACTACGATCGCAAGTTCCGCCAGAGCGTGCCGCTGATGGATGCATTGGCCAGCTCCCTCAACGTGCCGACCGTCAATCTGGGGCTGCAAGTGGGGCTGGAGAAGGTTGTCGACACCCTGCACAAGCTGGGAGTTCAGCAGGAGATCCAGCCCTACCCGTCGCTGGTGCTGGGGGCGGTTGCCCTCTCCCCGCTGGAAGTGAACCAGATGTATCTGCCCATCGCCAATCAGGGACTGACCCAGCCGCTGTCGGCCATTCGCGCCGTGGTGAACGGGGATGGCAGCCTGCTCTATCAGCATGATCAGACCGCCAAGCGGGTCACCGACCAGCAAGCAAGCTGGCTGACCCTGTTCGCCATGACCAAGACGGTGAGTCAGGGCACAGCCCGCGCCCTCAGTGCCAAGTTCCCCGGCGCCACCATGGCGGCCAAGACCGGCACCACCAACGAGCTGCGCGACTCCTGGTTTGCCGGGATGGACAACAACGAACTGGTCAGTATCTGGGTCGGTCGCGACGACAACACCCCGGCGGGCTTGACCGGTGCCAGCGGTGCCCTGCAGCTCTTTAGCGGCTACATGAGCCAGCGAGGCGTCAACAGCCTGAGCCTGCAGATCCCGGAGGGGATCACCTGGGCCAACTTCTCCCGTGCCAGCGGCACCCGCGTCACCAGCGACTGCCCGGGCAGCCTGCAGGTACCGGCCAAGACCTCGACTATGGGCTCCCCGACCAGCTGTGCCGGCAGTACGACGCCACGCAGTGCCCTGGATGAGTGGTTCGGTGGATTCTTCAACTGACATCGCGAGAGGGGCTGCACGGGCGGCCCCTCTCCCCAGCCTGCTTACAAGGAGTCATCATGAGCCAGCCGTTGTTTGAGGCTATTCACCACATTGCCATTATCGCCAGCGATTACCAGCGATCGCGCCACTTCTATCACGAGGTACTGGGGCTGCCCATCATCGCCGAGACCCTGCGCGAGGCGCGCCAGTCGTGGAAACTGGATCTGGCCCTGCCGGACGGCAGCCAGCTGGAGCTGTTCAGCTTCCCCTCGCCTTCCGAGCGCCCCTCCCACCCCGAGGCGTGCGGCCTGCGCCATCTCGCCTTTCGGGTCAGCGACCTTGACCGCGTCATCGCCCATCTGCATGCCCATCGAGTCGATGTTGAGCCAGTGCGGGTGGATGAACTGACCGGCAAGCGCTTTACCTTCTTCGCCGACCCGGACGGTCTGCCGCTGGAGCTCTACGAAGCGCCGCGCTGAGCCTGCATCGACCAAGCAATCAGCCAAACAAAAGCCGCCCGGTTGCGACCGGGCGGCTTTTCTTATTGCTTCAGGTTATCAGGCGGTAGTCAGCATAACGACAGCCAGCGCCATCACCATCATGCCAGCCCAGCCGATGGGCTTGAGCCGCTCACCGAAGAAGAGCAAACCGCCCAGCGCCGTACCGACGATGCCGATAGCCCCCCAGGTGGCGTAGGCAACAGCCAGGTCAATCTGGCCGCCACTTACCGCTTCCGAGAGCAGGGTAAAGGCGCCGAGTACCAGCATGATCCCCAGGAAGCCCCACCCCTTGTAACGAAAGCCTTTGGAGCGGTTGATGGCCATGTTGGCGCCGATATCGATCAGTGCTGCCCCCAGTACAATCACAAACGGACTCATGCTGTGACCTCCGTTTCAACTGACCCGGTTGCAGGCTCATCATGGGTCTCCCCCATGGTCACCATAACAATCCCCACTATCGCGAGAGCCAGGCCAATCAGCTCCTGAACGGTCACATCGTAACCAAGGAACATAACCGACACTATGGTGATCAAGGTGATCCCGAGCCCCTCCCAGAGCGCAAACGCAATACCAATGGAGATTGTTTTGGCGGCTTTTGCCAGCAACCAGTACGAGAAACCGATCAACAGCCACATCGGGATGTAATTCATCCAGCCAGCCCCCTGCTCGGGGATCATGGTCATGCTGGAGGTGCCGGCGACCTCGGTCAAGATGGCGCCGGTCAAAAACAGCCGGGCCAGAAACATACGACTTAATAACATATAGGATGCCTTTGTTGCTTCGACGGGAGAGATGGTAAACGGGGAGAAGCAACTCGCGACAATCGCTCAGCGTCGATTATTCCGACGCCACAGGTTTGCCTTGCCTTGGTTCGGCACGCTAAGGTGATGGTGAAAAACTCCGCCATGGTCTGTAAAACATGAAGCTATATCAGATAGAACTCTTTGTAGAGTCAGCCAATAGCGGCTCTATAGCCAACACCGCCCGTCGTCTCGGCAAAAGCCGCAGCGCTGTCAGCACCTCCATCGCAGCACTGGAAGTTGAGCTTGGCGTCGAACTTTTCGAACGAGGAGCCAATCAGAGTCGCCTGACCGAGATCGGCGAGCTGGTACTTGATGATTGCACTCGCCTGCTACAGGCGGCCAACAGCTTGCAGCAGAAGTGCAAACATTACGCCTCGGGTGCCGAAGTGGCGCTGCGGGTTGCCCGCGATGACGCCATCCCCGAGCAAGTGTGGCGCGAGATGCTGGCCAGCCTGCACAACCAGTTTCCCGGCACCAGTATCTCTCTGGTGCTTGCCTCTCCGCCTGAACTGCCAGCGCTGGTTGAAGAGGGGTTCGTCGATGCCGCATTTGGCCTTATTACCGAGGATCAGGAGCGCAGCGGCCTCAACATCGATCTGCTCAACCCGATCCGCACCCTGATGGTGGTGGCGCCCAGCCATCCGCTGGCCGGGCTGAAGCGGGTCAAACAGCAGGATCTGACCGATCACACCCAGGTAACTCTCTCGTATGTAGATGAATTTTCTGTAAAAAGCCTGCTACCTGTGGGAGGCCAGCATATAGGTCTCTCCAGCTTCGAGTTGATGCGTAACGCGGTCCTCGATGGGCTAGGCTGGGCGGTGCTCCCCTCGCCACTTATCCAGAGCCAGCTGCGACAAGGCACCCTGCTGACCCTGAAGCACAAGTTCAGCCTGCAGTGGCGAGACTATGGCGTCTATCTGGCAGAAAATGCCTATCACGGCAAAGTATTGGCCTGGTTGAAAAAATCGATCCAGAGTTATCTTGAGCCTTTCGAGTAAAGATGAAAGAGGCGGTGCCAGCTCACGATATCTGCTTATCCTGATGATCCTGACAGAGGTGATCGTGCATACTCTTCACATACTCATTGAGCGCCGGAGGCGTAACCGATATGAGCAGTGCCCAAGACAAGGACGATATCTGGCTGGATGACGACATCATCGAACTCGATGATGAAGAGGTCGTGGTCCCCAAGGCACTCAATCCCTGGCAAGTGCTGATCGTGGATGATGAGCCGGATATTCATCACGCCACCCGGCTTGCCCTCTCCAATATTCAGTACAAATCTCGCCCGCTCGAGCTGCTCAACGCCTACAGCGGTGCTGAAGCCGCCACCATGCTGGAGGCCAATCCCAGGATTGCCCTGATCCTGCTCGATGTGGTGATGGAGACCGAAGATGCCGGTTTGCGGCTGGTGCACCGGATCCGCAACGAGATGCGCAACTCGCTGGTGCGGATCGTGCTGCGTACCGGCCAACCCGGTCAGGCACCGGAACAAAGGGTGATCCTCGATTACGACATCAACGACTACAAGACCAAGACCGAGTTGACGGTACAAAAACTCTTCACCACCGTCATCGCCTCCCTTCGCTCCTACGAAACCCTCAGCGCCATCGACAAGAGCCGACAGGGACTCGGCAAAATTCTGGAGGGCGCGGGCGATCTCTACCATCTCCATTCACTCAAGGAGTTTGCTTCCGGCGTGCTCAAACAGATCAGCGCCATTCTCGATGTGGGCACCGAAGGGGCCATCTGTGCCGAACGCCGTCCAGGCGAACATGGGCTTGAGATCCTGGCGGCAACCGGAGACTACGAGGCGCTGCTGGAGGAGAAGAGCCTTGATGAATTTTCTGCCCTGAAAGAGTCGGTCATGAAGGCGTTAAACGAGCGCTGCAACCGCTTTGAACACCCGCAGGACTCTCTCTATATTGCAGCCCAGAATGGCCGCGAGTTCGTGTTGAGCTTCACCCCGACCCAGCCTCTGGATCCTCTCGAGTGCGACCTGCTGGATGTCTTCTGCCAGCGCATCTCGGCGGCCTACGACAATCTCTATCTCTACAACCAGCTGCTTCGTGCCCAGGAGGCCACCGTGGTGGCGCTGGCGGCGCTGGCGGAGTTTCGTGATTCCGATACCGGCGAGCATGTCTTGCGGGTGCAGAAGCTCTCGGATGCCATCGTGGCCGAATTGAAGCAGATGGCGGTCTACCCGGAGCAACTGACTCCGGAGTTTGTCGAAATGATCGGTATGGCTTCCATCCTGCACGATGTGGGCAAGGTGGGCACCCCGGACCATATCCTGCACAAGCCCGGCCGTTTCGACCCGGAAGAGCGGGCCATCATGGAGCAGCACGCCGGCATCGGCGCCAATATCCTGCACAAGGCGGGCGAAATGGTGGAGGGAACCAGTTACCTCTCTCTCGGCGCCGAAATCGCCCGGGGCCACCACGAGCACTTCGATGGCAAGGGCTATCCGCTGCAGCTGGCTGGCCAGCAGATCCCGCTGTCGGCGAGGATAGTGGCGGTGGTCGATGTATTCGATGCCCTGCTCAGCAAGCGCCCCTACAAGGAGCCCTGGACGCTGGCGCAGACCATGGAGTATATCCAGTCCCGCTCCGGTACCCAGTTTGACTCTCATGTCGTAACAGCCCTGTCGCGACTGGTCAACGAGTCGAGACTCCCCTACTCGCTCTGACTCTCTGCACTTGCCACTCAGCATCCCTTGCCGGTGACCAAGGTCACCGGCAAGGCATCAAAACAGCTGTTTTGTTGCATCCTGCACACATCAACGCGCCGCAAACCGGCAACATCACCCTTCTTTGGCTGCGATATCAGCTGAAATATGGTCATTTAACATCACATCGCTATAATATCGGCCTGCAATCCTGATACTAACAACGAAGGAAATATCATGAGCCTGAACCTGGTACCGGCCGGCAAGAGCCTGCCCGACGATATCTATGTCATCATCGAAATCCCGCAGAATGCCGACCCGATCAAATACGAAGTCGACAAGGACAGCGGTGCTATTTTCGTCGATCGCTTCATGTCTACCCCGATGTTCTATCCGTGCAACTACGGCTACGTGAACGCGACCCTCTCTCTGGATGGTGACCCTGTCGACGTACTGGTTCCGACCCCCTACCCGCTGCTGGCCGGCTCCGTCATTCGCTGCCGCCCGGTTGGCGTACTGAAGATGACCGACGAATCTGGCGAAGATGCCAAGATCGTTGCCGTGCCGCACTCCAAGCTGACCAAGCAGTACGACCACATCCAGGATGTGAACGATCTGCCGGAACTGCTGAAAGCCCAGATCCAGCACTTCTTCGAGCGCTACAAAGAGCTGGAAGCGGGCAAATGGGTCAAGGTGGAAGGTTGGGGCGACAAGGCCGCTGCCGAAGCCGAGATCAAAACCTCTGCCGAGCGTTACGCTGCCAAGTAAGCATCACTCGGTTTGTAAAAAAGGCGCCTTATGGCGCCTTTTTTGTCGGTGTTTGCGGCAGCAGACCGGCCGCATCTTCGGCAGGATTGCCCTGAATGTATATTTCACGGCCATCTTTCTGGTAGGGACGATAGTAATCACCGCCACAGCGATAGCCGCCGCCCGGCTGGCTCATCAGCTCGCAGTTGACCGGCAACACCTCCAGCCACTTGATGGCCTGCTGGTAGCGCAGCCACTCCTGCCATTCGTGTTCGCGCGCCAGCTGGTCACGCAGAGCAAAGGTATCCGCAACGGACATCCCCTTGTTGACGATCACCTGACCCGCCATGGCTGGCAGGCTGAGCAGCCCAAACAGCACTATGATCCAAGGCTTCATAACCCCTCCAGAGTGACTTAATTTCACAATTAAATTAAAAGTCACATCAATCTGTTATCCAGATCACAAAACGAAACATCACCAAAGTGGTGCCGGCTCACCTAGTTGTTAATTATCGTCCACAGCAGGAAGCACCACCATGAAGCTGACCCCCGCGCTGTTGCTCAGCCTCACTCTCTACACCACCCTTGGCGCCACAAGCAACGCCAGCGAGATCAACATGAGCTGGCAGTGGCAATCCACCGATGGCCAGCGCAAGCACTTCCAGCTGACCACCGACGATCAGGTGATGGCCGCCAGTCGCCACGAGATGAGCCTGCTGAAGGCCTCTCTCACCAATCCGCTGGAGACCCTTTACGCCTATATCAGCCCACGGCTCTACAACAGCATCAACCTGATCAATCAGAGCAGCCCCGAGACCGCTACCAAGTTTCGCAATCTGGAGCAGGCCTTCACCCTGCGGGACGACAGCATGGAGTCGCTGCTGTTCTGGCAAGCCTACCAGCAGTATCAGGAGGATGCCTTCTACCAGATGAGGGTGATCCCCTGCGTCCATCCGGCCAATCGCAAGCTGCCTTGCGTGCGACCCGATTACTCCCAGCTCTTCTACCACTTCAAAGGGCACCTCAAGCCGCTGGCGCAGCAGTTTGCGGCCAAGGATCTCGCCACCAGCGTCAGCCTGCTGCAGGAGTGGCTGAACGCCATCCCCACCCAGCCGGAGCAGCTGGATCACTTCGCGCCGCCGCTACAGGCACTGCAAGATAACAAGGCCGACAGCGACGAGAAGGCGCTGCTGATGGCCAGTCTGCTGGCGGAGCTGGCCCCGCAATATGTGCTCAGCATCATCTATCCGGATATCAGCATCGGCAGCGTCTCCCCTGCCTGGCTGGCCATTACGGCAGACAGTGGCGTACCCGGTGATGTGGTGGTGATCAACAATCAGCGCCATGTGCTGCTGACCGGCTCGTCCCTGCTGGCCCAGCAGATGACCATGGCCAAGATCCCCCTCATCAGCGAGTCGCTCTACTGACGCAGACAGCTCAGACCAGCCGCCAATTCATTGATTTTTATCGATGTCATGCCATCCTAGCCGCCCTTGCCAGCCAACCACCTGACTGGCGGGGCGCCGACGCTTCTGAATTGCGATCTTATTTAACACTTTTTAAACAGATCCGATCAGTTTAGGATGAAGCTCGCCCATTCCCTCAATCCGAAACTCGTTATAACATAACAAATGGAGTGTCATCAGGATGAAACATCTCGTACTTACTTTGGCGCTGCTGCCATCTCTGGTCTTTGCTCACAACTTCAAGGATGGCAACCCGGTTCCGCTGGTCAATGTCAGCGACAAGGGTGAGCTGGTACTGAACGGCAAGGATATCGGCTACCAGCCGTGGCAGAGCACCTCGCTCACCGGCAAGGTGTTCCTGATCCAGCATATTGCCGGTCGCTCCAGTGCCAAGGAGCTGAACGCCCCGATGATCGAGGCGATCAAGGCCGCCAAGTTGCCGCAAGACAAGTACCAGACCGTTACCGTCATCAACAGCAATGACGCCATCTGGGGCACCTCCGGCTTTGTGAAGAGCAGTGCCGAGGACAGCAAGAAAGAGTTCCCCTGGTCCGCCATGGTGCTGGATGCCAAGGGCATGGCGCGCAACGCCTGGGATCTGACGCCGGAAAGCTCGGCGATCATCCTGCTGGATAAAGAGGGCAAGGTGCTGTTTGCCAAAGATGGCCAGCTCGATGCCAACAACATTGCTACCGTGATGGGGCTCATCAAGTCCCATCTCTAAGTCAGAGAGAAAGGGCGCTGATGGCGCCCTTTCCATAAGGGTCTATGGGTCGTATCAAGCTGAAAATCTGGATCTTGCTGCTGGGCTGGTTATGGCTGCAGCCTGCCCTTGCCCGGCACCAGTTTGAATCCGTCCTGCCCGGCCACGACGACCATCACTGCCTGGTCTGCGCCCTCCATCTGGATGGCAAACAGGTCATCACCGCTACCCCCTATTGTTTCCCCAGTTCGACCTCTGTTCTGCCCGCAGTTGCAATCATGCAGCGCTCGGCGGATACCGCCACGCTTCACAGCTATGCCATCCGTGCGCCGCCCGCCTCTGCTTTTCTCTATCCCTTTGTTTAAGTTCACTATTTGTTTTGAAAAAGGATTAAAGATGAAAGCAGTTACTCTGTTGCTGGCCGCAGCGGCCTTTGGCGCACACGCGAATCACGACGAACACGAGAGCCACAGCCACGGCGCCCACGAGCATGGCCACGGCCACCTCAATCTGGTGGTCGATGGCAACCAGCTGATGATCGAGCTGCAAGCCCCTGCCGCCGATCTGGTAGGCTTCGAGCACGCCGCCAAGAGCGATGAAGAGAAGGCGCAGTATGCCAAGGCGGTTGCCCGCCTCCAGCAGCCTGACGCCCTGTTCCGCTTCGACCCGGCCGCAGGCTGCAAACTGACCCAGCAGGAGCTGCAAGCTGCCAAAGAAGATCATGATCACGACCATGACCATGACCATGACCATGACAAGGCTGCCAGCGACAAACATGAAGACCACCATGATCATGACGAAGCGGGTCACGCCGATATGGGCGCCATGTACACCTACACTTGCGCCACGCCGGCCAAACTGACCGGCCTCGAGGCGACCCTGTTCAGCGTCTATCCGAGCCTTGAGAAGCTGAGCGTGCAGGGGATCCTGCCCACTGGCCAGACCGCAGGCGAGCTGACCCCGTCCGCCAACAAGCTGAGCTGGTAACGCCATGAAAAAAGCCGTGGTTGAGATCCGCGATCTGGCCTTTGCCTGGCCAGGTGGCGACACTGTACTCGATCTGCCCGCCCTCACCATCCGCGAGGGTGAGCGGGTCTTTATCAAGGGCCCGTCGGGCTCTGGCAAGTCGACCCTGCTCGGGTTGCTGGCCGGGATCCAGACCGCCAACCACGGCACCCTGGAGGTGCTGGGCCAACCATTGGCCCGGCTCTCTGGCCGTGCCCGTGACCACTTCCGGGCGGCCAATCTGGGTTATATCTTCCAGCAGTTCAATCTGCTGCCCTTTCTCTCGGTGCAGGACAACGTGACTGCTGCCCTCACCTTCTCGCCCGCCAAACGGGCCCGCCTGCAAGGGAGTCCGGAGCAGGAGGCGCGCCGTCTGCTGGCGGAGCTGCAACTGCCGGACGACGCGCTGCATCGCCCCGTCCATGCCCTCAGCATCGGCCAGCAGCAGCGGGTTGCCGCCGCGCGGGCGCTGATCGGCTCGCCGCCACTGGTGATCGCTGACGAGCCCACCTCGGCACTCGACACCGACAACCGGGCCGCCTTTATCAAGCTGTTGTTCGAGGAGTGCGACAAGCAGGGCTCGACCCTGATCTTCGTCAGTCACGACCCTTATCTCGAACCCCTGTTCCCGCGGGTCGAAAACCTGCAACAGCTCAACCGGAGGGCATCATGCTAAAGCTCGCCCTGCAAAGTCTCTGGGCCCGCCGACTCACCGCCGGGCTCACCCTGCTGGCCGTCGCCATCAGCGTCACCCTGCTGCTCGGGGTGGAGCGGGTGCGCACCCAGGCCCGCGAAAGTTTCTCCAACACCGTCTCGGGGACCGATCTCATCGTCGGCGCCCGCTCCGGCCAGGTGAACCTGCTGCTCTACTCGGTGTTTCGCATCGGCAACCCCACCAACAACGTGGGGTGGGATTCTTATCAAGCCATCAAACAGAAACCGGGCGTCGCCTGGACCATCCCGCTCTCCCTTGGTGACTCCCACAAGGGATTTCGGGTGCTCGGCACCAATGGCGACTACTTCACCCACCTGAAGTACGGTCAGCAGCAGTCGCTGCAACTGCGCGAGGGGCGGCCATTCGACACGCCGTTTGAAGCTGTGCTCGGCGCTCAGGTGGCCGAGAAGCTCGGCTATCACCTCGACCAATCCATCGTCATCGCCCACGGCGCTGGCAACACCTCGTTCAGCCAGCACGACAACCTGCCGTTCAAGGTGGTGGGTATTCTGGCGCCGACCGGCACGCCCATCGATCGCACCATCCATGTGCCGCTGGCGGGGATAGAGGCGATCCATCTTGGTTGGGATACCGGCCGCCACAGCAAGAACGTGACGCCGGAGCAGGCACTGGCGCAGGATCTCACCCCGAAAACCATCACCGCCTTTATGGTTGGCTTGAGCAACCGGATCCTGGCGTTCCAGCTGCAGCGCAGCGTCAACACCTATCCCAAAGAGCCGCTGATGGCGATCCTGCCGGGGGCCGCCCTGCAGGAGCTGTGGAGCCTGATGAGCGTGGCGGAAACCGCTCTCTCGGTCATCGCCGGTTTCGTGGTAGTCGCGGGCCTGATCGGCATGCTGACTACCCTGCTGGCGGGGCTTAACGAGCGGCGCCGGGAGCTCGCCATCTTGCGATCCCTCGGTGCCGGCCCCGCCCACCTGTTCTTGCTGCTGGCGCTGGAGGCCATGGCGCTGACCACGGTCGGCATCGCTCTCGGGGTCGCCGTGCTCTATCTGGGGCAGGGGCTTGCCTCGCCCTGGCTGCTCAGCCACTATGGCCTGCAACTGAGTCTGGGGCTGCCGAGCACCTACGAGTGGCAATTGCTGGGGGTAGTCTGGCTGGCAGGCATGGTGATCGGCCTGCTCCCTGCCGCCCGCGCTTACCGCTACAGCCTGAGCGATGGCATGAGCATTCGCGTCTAGCGAGACGCCCAAAAATAGAAACAGAAGGACAGATGATGAAGTGGAAAATTGTGGCGCTGCTCGCCAGCCTGCTGGTGCTGCCCGCCCTGGCCGCCGATTACAAGACCATCGACTGGGATGTGCTTATCCCGGAAGGGGAAAAACTGCTGCCACCGCCCCAGGTCAATCACGAAGATCCCATGTCGGTGCCGCAACCGGTGGGCGGGGTAAACAAGAAGCTGGACAACCAGGATGTGCGCATTCCGGGCTTCGTGGTGCCGCTGGAAGGGGATGCCAAGAAGATCACCGCCTTCCTGCTGGTGCCCTACTTCGGCGCCTGCATCCATGTGCCGCCGCCCCCCACCAATCAGGTGATCTATGTGAGCTACCCCAAGGGTGCGCCGGTGGATGACCTGTGGGATGCCATCTGGGTAAAGGGCAAGATGCGCACGGTCAGCTCCAGCCACGAGATGGCCACCGCCTCCTATTCGATGGAAGCGGTCGAGGTGAGCGTCTACGAGGAGTAATCGTCCCGTTGCAAAAAAAGCGGCCTCCACGGAGGCCGCTTTGTTATCTTGGCATCCCGGTTGGAGTAACATTCAGCTCCAGAACCTGTGCGAATGGAGTCAGCATGGCAGACCTCCCCCCCCCGAAAAAAGAGAGTTCGATCCTGAGCAGCCAGGAGCAGACCCTGCGTCTGGCCCGCAGTCGCGGCATCGACGGCATGCTCACCCGCAATACCGACAGCACCTTCGAACAGCGCGCCACCTTTCGCCATCTGGCAGATCAGGCCGCCCGCCAGCGCAATCTGGAAGCCATCATGGTGATGGCCTCCCGCCACTGCGAAGAGACCGCGGCTGGCGGCGAGATGGACAGCGACTGGCTGACCCGCTTTCTGCAACTGGCGGAAGATATCAGCATGGTGCCAATGCAGCAGCTGTGGGGGCGGATCTTCGCGCTGGAAGTCGCCACGCCGGGCCGCTTCTCCATTCGGGCGCTCGCCACCCTCAAAGAGATGACCCAGCGCGAGGCCCAGCTGTTCCAGCGCATCTGCTCGCTGACCTGCCACTATACCGGCAGCGACGAGCAGCGGCTGCTGCTGGGGCTGCACAAAGGGGCCAGTTTGCTGAGCCGCGCCAAGGCAACGCGCCTCGGCCTTGGCAAATACCGACTGCCCTACAACGCCCTGCTGCAACTGTTCGAGCTCGGGCTGCTGCATCGCGCGGAGCTGGAGTCAGGCCCGCTGCCCGCCGATGGGGTCGAGCTGGAGTTCGGCAACCAGCGCTGGCGGCTGCAGTGCAAGCAGAACAACATCACCCTGCTCTACTACCGCCTCACCCCGGTGGGCAACGAGCTTGCCCAGCTGCTGCAAGAGTCACCGCTGGAGGAGTACCTGCAGGATCTGAAAACCGTGCTGGTGCAGGGTATCCAGATTGAAGTGATGCAGCTCGTCAGCACCCCCTCCTCACCCGCTCCCGACCCTCTCCCCTGATCTCTGGCGGGGCAGCAGCTGCCCCGTCGGTTCGTGGTTCCTTCGCATCAAGCTGCTGGCTCCCAGCTTATGGGCTTGCCCAGAATAGGTTGCAAATTGCAGATGCCGCAGAGGCACACCCCGTCAGATCCGTTGCATATTGCAAACAGCAACGATCTTTTCCTGCCAAAACGGCACTAATAACACATCAATCATTAGCTTTTGCCAGCTGGCCCGCCCCTTGCACACGTCTTGATGCAGATCAAAATTTAACCATCACAGCTCGGGAGCAAGGCCATGAGAATCAATCAACCGGTTACCCAAAGAGAACGTCTCTATCCAGACCACCAGAGCCTGATTTCCACCACGGATCTGGAGAGCCGCATCACCTACGCCAACGAGGAGTTCTGCGAGATAGCAGGCTTCTCGCTCGACGAGTTGGTGGGGGAACACCACAATCTGGTGCGCCATCCTGACATGCCGAAACAGGCCTTTGCCGATCTGTGGAACCATATCCGCGAAGGCAAGAGCTGGATGGGGCCGGTGAAAAACCGCTGCAAGAGTGGCGATCACTACTGGGTCAGCGCCTTTGTCACCCCCATCAAGGATGCCAGTGGCCGGGTGGTGGAGTATCAGTCGGTACGCACCGCCCCGAGCGAGGAGATCAAACAGCGGGCCGAGAAGGTCTATGCCGACCTTCGCAACAACAAGCTGCCGCTGGCGCTCAAGTTGCCCACCTTCTCCCATACCCTGACCATCAACCTCTGTCTGCTGCTAAGCCTGCTCGCCATGTTTGCGCTGGGCTACAACCACGACATGAACTGGCAACTGGCGCTGGTCGCCCTGCCGCTGGCGATAGCGGCCATCACCCTGAATGCCCTCTCCCGCCGCCTCGGCAAGCTCAACAAGATGGCCCGCAGCCGCTTTGACAACCCGCTGATGCAGCTGCTCTACACCAACAAGGTGGACAACATCGCCGCCATCGAACTCTCGATGGTGATGAATCAGGCCGAGTTCAACGCCGTGCTGGCCCGCACCCAGCAGACTTGCAGCAAGATCCTGCAGGCCGCCGAAGGGGATCTGCGCAACGCCGAATCCATCACCGACAACCTGCAACAGCAGCAGGCCGAAACCAATCAGGTAGCGACCGCCGTGACCGAAATGTCGGAATCCATTCGCGAGGTGTCACAAAGCTCGACTGACTCCTCCAGCCTGCTGGATGAAACGGCTGTGCTGTTCAAGAGCGGCAACAGTAGCGTGGCCGAAACCGTGGCTGCCGTGGCGGGTATGAACAGCGAACTTATCACCTCCAAGAGCGTGATCAGTGCGCTGGTCGGCCACTGCCGCGATATCGACGGCATCCTCGATGTGATCAACAACATCGCCAACCAGACCAACCTGCTGGCCCTCAACGCCGCCATCGAAGCGGCCCGGGCTGGCGAAGCGGGTCGCGGCTTCTCGGTAGTAGCCGACGAGATCCGCACCCTCGCCATCAAGACCCAATCCTCGACCAGCGAAATCCAGAAGATGATCACCGAGCTGCAAAACAGCTCTGGCGAGGCTGAGCAGGCGATGGAGAAGGGTTGCCAACTTGCCGACAGTTGCCAGCAGAAGGCCACCGCGACCGGCACCATACTCCAGCAGATCAACAATATGTTGCAGCAGGTCGCCTCCGGCAGCAGCCAGATTGCCCAGGCGGTACAGGAGCAGTCCCACGTCACCGCCGAGATCAACCGCAACGTGCTCAGCATCAAGACCCTGGCCGATGACTCCAGCGTCGGCAGCCAGCACGCCGTGCACGGCATCACCCAGCTGGTCAACCAGTTAAGCGATCTCGACCGGCTGGTACGCCAGTTCCAGAAAGGGGCTCCGGCAAGCCAAAGCCGCTACGAAGTGGCCACCACCCGCGCCGTGCCGGTACGCCAAGCGAGATAACTACTACCCAAACAATCACCGCAGACAAACCCTATGGGCCTTTGGGTCCATAGGGTTTTTTAATGCCCGCCAACAAAAGGCGACACTGCCGTTTCACCGTTCGATTTTCCCCAGCTCTGATGGCCAACACTGTTGAGCGGTTATATCGCCACCCGTTATTTATTAATTTATTGATCTTGCTCAGAAAACCACCCGCTTGCGCTTTTCACCCCAGCCCCGTTCGGTAACATAGCCGCTTGGCAACCTCTCGCAGGAGTCAGCCATGAACCAAGTCAGTGCCAAATCGCAGGTAAAAGCAGCAAGCTGGAGGCTGAAATTCAGGGGCGGTAGCGTTGCTTGATGAAACGGATAAGCTCGTGATGGAGTCATATATCTCCTCGATATTTCAACATTCATGTTCTGATTGTTAATTAATAAGGAAGGATACAATAATGGCTATTAATAATGAAAAAGATTTAGGAAAAGCTCTTAACGAAGATCAAGATACCATTGAGATAGAAGGCAGCTTAAGAGATAAAGTAATAAAAATTAAAGCAACTGGTAAGGTTGCATGGGTTATTGCAATCGGAGCCATAGGAGTTGCTGTAGTTGCGATTCTTTACCCCGTACCAGAACCGGCAACTCAAGCAAGCGCAAAAGGTATCGCCGCATTAACAGGAGGAGCTGCCGTCGGGATCTTAGGTGCTGGAACAGCTATGAGCGCGATAGCTATCTCTGTTGCATCTGGAGGTGTCGCAGCGCTTAACAAACTCAGGAGTTATAAAATAATTAGCAATTCAGGTGACAAGCTCGTTCTAAAGAAAAGCTAAAAATAGTATCACTAGGCAGTAAATCACCATAGCTTTGCTTTGGAGTTATGCAACTAGTTTAATTACTCATCATCAGCAAGAATCATTTAATGCCAAAAAAATAAAATTTCCAGCGTTCCTAGATTTCACTATGACATATGGAAAGGGCCATCATTAGAATATAAAAAAAGCCATAAATCAATCTTTTATGTTGAAAACCATAATACTTCATGTGGGTATTCTGAACTTGCTATCGACTTTGGTATGGCCGCTGATGAATTAATTGAACAATACCGTATTTCAGGGATTGTAAATTGGATCGCACCAGTTGCTCACATATCGAGACAAGTAATTGAGCTACATTTAAAAGCATTAATGCATTCAATAAATACTTTTGACAAAAACTTTGATGCTGCACCTCTTAATAGCCATGATCTTGAAAAAATATGGTTAGCTTGCAGAGATTGGCTCATCAGTTATGGTTACAAAATTAATAATGATGCTCGCCTTGAAATGACAAACAATATTATTACTGCATATCATGAAATTGACCCTTCCGGAGACCTATTTCGTTTTGGCATATCTAGAAAAATCGCGTTCAATAAGCAGAAGAGCTATGACCGTGTAGGTATATTTTTAGAAAATTTTGAAAAGGAGTTCAAATCGGCACAATGCCTTCTTCGTCACTGGGAGGCAGTAGTAT
The DNA here is from genome assembly GCF_049175755.1 of Aeromonas sp. 600282. NCBI lineage: Bacteria > Pseudomonadati > Pseudomonadota > Gammaproteobacteria > Aeromonadales > Aeromonadaceae > Aeromonas > Aeromonas sp. 600282. The sequence goes on from NZ_JAAKVR010000013.1 coordinate 111,679, forward strand.
TTAGAGAGTGTGTCAAAATTGAAATGGGCTGGGAGAATGACCCATATTTTGATCCAGACAACTTCCCAAGAAACTCGTAATTCCCACATTGTTGCATCTAAAATTTTAATACTAAGGGGCGGTCACGTGGTTGTGGTAGGTTGGCTCAGAGCGTAGCGAAGCCCAACAGACGAGCATGAGCACCGCAACCAGAGTGGAATAAACACGGGTTGGAGCATTCGGTAAAACAGATGTGCAGATACGTTTCGCGGTAAATGTTGGGCTTTACTTCGTTCAGCACCAACCTACGATTTTTAGAAAAATATACGAGATAATGGTTAAATTAAAATATGAGTCTGGATAGAAAGCTTATTGAGTTTCGGAAAAAGATAAAATCCCATCAAAGTATGGTGATAAACTCTATTACTGAAGAGCATTCAGTAAATATCTGTATATTTTGTGGCGAAATTCATAACTTGACTAAAGAGCATGTCATTCCACAATGGGTTTATGAACGCTGTACAAAAAGAACTTTTATCACAACAACCAATAGAAATGCGCAGACATATAATAAAACTACCGTTCCCGCATGCCCAGATTGCAACAATAGTATTCTTGGCGAATTAGAAAGATACCTTACTCATAAATTTAGTGAAATTGATCTGCGCTATGAATACTTCACGAATGATGAGTTAGATAAAATAATTCTATGGCTAGAAATTATTGAATACAAATTTCACATACTTGATCTTCGTAGAAATTTAAATAAAGTTCAAGGTGCGGACTATATTCCTTATATTGGTAAAATGCCTATCGCCATGTTTCAAGGCCCAATAAATCAGAGTCCATCAAAAGTATTTTCTAACCTCCGAAATGCTCTAAAAACACTTACAATTAAATCGAAATTACAAAAACATAACTCACTGTGTGTTTTGCGTACAAAAAATCCAGATTTTTATTTCTTCCATTCAACTAACAATTACATTTTTATAGAGTTAGCTCAGTACAACATCGCCTTTTTTTATTTCTATAAACAAAAGTTCGCAACTGCTGCAGAGGCGACTGCGCTAGCACAAGAGATCGTAAAAAAAGAGTATTCAGCAACAAACATAATAAATAATTAGTTTGGTAGCGCACACCGCTCCACAATTAAAAGTTAAAGCAATAAAAAGGAGAGAGCATGGGTTTATTTGGCTTAAGTGGTCCCGAAGAAAGTTCGGCCCTTATAGAAGGGTGCTATACGCTTCAAGAAATACCAGGTAGGAAAATTACAAAGTCACTTGGTTTGATTGAATATACAAAAAAAGGAATCGCCGGAGATATCCCAAAAATAAGTGATGAAATATTTCGCAGCTTATTCTCTGCCGCTAAAGAGAAGGGAGCCAATGCTGTAGTAAATGTACGTCTTGTTTCCGGCTCTTATCACGCGCAAGGCTCGCAGTGGGAAGTCACATATGTGGTAGCTTATGGTGATGCTGTGATTGCAGAATGAAAAATGCTCTAACAATGCGCTTTTGTATGACGATTCACCACGATGCGGCTTGCGCCACACTGCTTAAACGTTAGCCCGTAGGTTCGAATAGCGCAGCGTATTCGGACAATCGCGAATAACTCCACCGCGGTATAAGCAAGGATCGGAAGATCCTCTTACGGGATTGCTATCGGCTGCCTTGGGGTGGCTCAAGGCTCATCGGTGCCACTATAAGCTGGATTTATGGGTTTTCTGATAATGACCCAACTTTTGCTTATAGTGGCTACCGCCAGCCCATCAGCGCCTGTAGTAGCCAACTGGCCGGCTGCCGGGCGCTTGTTATAGGTTCTACCGATCCAACTACAGGTAGTTCCCTTGCCGCAGGGCGGTGAGCAGCTCATCCACAAGCGCAGCGACCGGCTTGCCGGCGTTAAGCAGATGAATTTCCGGCTGCTCCGGTGCCTCATAGGCGGAGTCGATACCGGTAAAATTAGTAATTTCCCCTGCCCGCGCTTTTTTATAGAGCCCCTTGGGGTCGCGCTCTTCGCAGATGGCAAGCGGCGCATCGACAAAGACCTCGACAAACTCACCTTCGCCCAACAGATTGCGCACCAGCGCCCGCTCGGCACGGAACGGCGAGATAAAGGCGGTGAGCACGATAAGGCCCGCATCCACCATCAGTTTTGCCACCTCGCCGACCCGGCGGATATTCTCCTGTCGCGCGGCATCATCGAAACCGAGATCGCCACAGAGGCCGTGGCGCACATTGTCCCCATCCAGCAGATAGGTGTGCTTGCCTTGTGCCGCCAGCGCCTGCTCCAGCGCCCCCGCCAGGGTCGATTTGCCTGCCCCCGACAGCCCGGTAAACCAGATCACCAGCGGCTTTTGCCCTTTAAGCTCGGCCCGGCTCTGTTTGTCCACGGCATGCTTGTGCCACACGATATTACTCATCCAACACTCCTTGATTGGCGCTCACGCCTCAAAACTTAAACTGTCCGGCACCACGGGGAGCCGCCTCGGACTATCAGCCGACAACGTGCTGATGCCATGGTATTGCTCACCCAACACACCTTGATTGGCGCTCACGCCTTAAAACGGAAACAGCAGGGGCACCATCACAATCACCCCGAGGCTATAGGCCAGCGAGACCGGCAGGGCCAGCTTGAGGTAGTCCGGCATCTTGTAGTTGCCCGCGGCATAGACCATCAGGTTGGTCTGGTAGCCGTAGGGCAGGATAAAGCTGGAGCTGGCCCCGAACAGCACCGCCAGAATAAACGGCATGGTCGAGACATCCATGCTGAGCGCCAGCTGGTAACCCATGGGGAAGGCCAGCGCGGCGGCGGCGTTGTTGCTCATCAGCTCGGTCAGCACCAGCGTAAACAAATAGATACCGATAAAGGCGATGATGGGGCTGGCACCGTTGAACTCCCCCATCAGCCAGTCGGCGATAAGCTTGGCCAGTCCGCTCTTTTCCAGCTGATCGGCGATGGCGAGCGCCCCGCCCACCACCAGCCAGATATCCAGTGGAAAGCGGCGGCGGATCTCGTCCAGGGTCAGAATGCGGGTGAGCAGCAGCGCCACCAGCATCAACAGCAAGCCCTTGAACAGCGGCACCAGATCGAACACAGAGAGCGCCAGCACCCCGAGAAACCCCAGCACCACGGCGGCGCTGCGTTTGCCATCGAGACGGGTGGAGGCTTCCAGCCCGCTCACCACCACAAACTCACGTCCCAGCGACTTGTTGCGGGCAAACTGGGGGCCGGGGGCCAGCAGCAGGGTATCACCGGCGTGCAGTTCAATCTGGCCGAGGCCACCGGTAAGCTGGGTTTCGCCGCGGCGCACCGCCAGCACCACCGCATCGAAGTGGGTGCGAAATTCGGCATCCTTGATGGTCTGATCCACCAGCCGCGAGCTGTGGCTGACGATCACCTCCACCAGATGCTGGCCGTTGAGGCGGTGCTGGCCGTAGAGATCCAGCCCCTTCATCTCCTGCAATACGCCGACGCTCTCCACATCGCCACAAAACAGCAGTACGTCCCCTTCGTGCAGCTCGTGTTCCGGCTGCACCGGGCAGATCACCTGCTCGCCGCGAATGATTTCCGCCAGATAGAGGCTTTTCAGGCTGCGCAGGCCGTTCTCCTTGACGCTGCGCCCCGCCAGCGGTGAACCGGCGCCCACCTTGGCTTCGAGAAAGTAGCCGGATTCGCGGCTCATCTCGGTATCCTGCACCGGCAGGTGACGGGCAAACAGCAGCACGGCCACCAGACCGGTCAGCAGAGTACCCGCCCCCACCATAAAGAAGTCGAACATGCCGAGCGGCGGCGCCCCCATCTTGATGAGGAAGCTGTTGACGATGAGATTGGTGGAGGTGCCGATCAGGGTCAGCACCCCGCCAAAGGTGGCCGCGAAGCACATGGGCAGCAGCAGCCGCGACGGCGCATGGTTGGGGTTGCGTTTGACCGCTCCCAGCATGGAGGCCACCACGGCGGTGTTGTTGACGAACGCCGACAGGAAGGCGGTGGAGAACCACACCTTCACCAGCACCTTGTTGAATGAACCCGTGCCCACCAGATTGGCGAACCAGCTCATGATGCGGGTCTTCTCCACCGCCAGCGACACCAGCAGCAACAGCACCAGGGTCAGCAGGGCACTGTTGGTGTAACCCGCCACCACGGCATTGATATCCGCCAGCCCGCTCAGGTAGGTGATGAGCACGGCGCCCGAGAAGAGCAGCGCCGGGCGGAGTTTGCCCTGGATCAGCAGGGCCACGAGAGCAGCCAGCAGACCCAGCACCAGGAATTGTTGCCAGGTCATGGGCTTACTCCTTGCTTGTGTCGTTACCGATGGCAAGGGCTTGCCAGTGCGGGAAGTGCTTGCGCACCAGGGCGTTGAGCTCGATTTCGAACTCGCTGTAGTGCCCTTTTACCGCTTTGGCGGCCAAGCCTTCCACTATCATGCCCGCGCCGACGGTGACGTTGGTCAGCCGGTCGATCAGGATAAAGCTGCCGGTATCACGGATCTCCTGATACGGGTCAAACGCCACCGGGTCGGTGAGGCTCAGCTCGCACAGGCCGATCTCGTTGAGCTTGAGCTCGGAGGCGGGCAGCTCGTCCAGCTTGTTGATCTCGATACGGTGGCGGATGGCCTCCACCTGACCGCGACTCTTCTTGGTGGCCAGTTTGACGTCGTAGACCCGGCCCGGTTGCAGGGACTCCTCCCCCATCCAGACGATATGGGCCAGCACATTCTGGGTCACTTGCGGCTGCTTGGCGGCATCCACCAGCAGGTCGCCGCGGCTGATATCGATCTCGTCGGCGAAGGTGACCGTGATGGCCTGACCCGGCAGGGCGTACTCCAGATCCCCGTCGAAGGTGACGATGCGGGTGACTGTGCTCTCCTTGCCCGACGGCAGCACCGCCAGCTTGTCGCCCACCCGCAGGATGCCAGAGGCCAGCGTGCCCGCGAAGCCGCGAAAATCGAGGTTGGGGCGGTTCACATACTGCACCGGCAGGCGCACCGGATGACGCTCCAGCTCGCGCTCCACTTCCGCCGACTCCAGCAGGGAGAGCAGGGTTTCGCCTTCGTACCAAGCCAGCTTGTCGCTCGGGTTGACCACGTTGTCACCGTCCAGCGCCGAGACCGGCACGATATGGATGGTGTCGACACTGAGCTTCTTGGCGAACTCGCGGTAGTCGGCACTGATGCGCTCGAACACCTCCTGACTGAACTCCACCAGATCCATCTTGTTGACCGCCACCACGAACTGCTTGATGCCGAGCAGGCTCGCAATAAAGCTGTGGCGGCGGGTCTGATCCAGCACCCCTTTGCGAGCGTCGATCAGAATGATGGCCAGATCGCAGGTGGAGGCGCCGGTGGCCATGTTGCGGGTGTACTGCTCGTGGCCCGGGGTATCCGAGATGATAAATTTGCGCTTGGCGGTGGAGAAGTAGCGGTAGGCCACGTCGATGGTGATGCCCTGCTCGCGCTCCGCTTGCAGGCCGTCTACCAGCAGTGCCAGGTCCAGCTTCTCGCCTGTGGTGCCGAGCTTCTGGCTGTCGGACTCCAGCGCTTTGAGCTGATCTTCATAAATCTGCTGGGAGTCGTGCAGCAGGCGACCGATAAGGGTGCTCTTGCCGTCATCCACGCTGCCGCAGGTGAGAAAACGCAGCAGGCTCTTGTGCTGCTGGGCGTGCAGATAGGCTTCGATGCCCTGTTCGGTGATGGCGGTCTGAATATGGCTGTTCATGCTGACGGACTCCTTAGAAATATCCCTGACGCTTCTTCTGCTCCATGGAGCCGGCCTGATCGTGGTCAATCAGCCGCCCTTGCCGCTCGCTCGAGGTGGTGAGCAGCATCTCTTCAATAATTTCCGGCAAGGTGGTGGCATCGGATTCGATGGCCCCGGTCAGCGGGTAGCAACCGAGGGTGCGGAAGCGCACCAGCTCCTGCTTCACTTCGTCTTCCGGGCCGATGGGCATACGATCGTCATCCACCATGATCTTGATGCCGTTGCGCTCCACCACCGGACGGTAAGCGGCGAAGTAGAGCGGCACTATGTCGATCTTTTCCAGATAGATGTATTGCCAGATATCCAGCTCGGTCCAGTTGGAGAGTGGGAACACCCGGATGCTCTCCCCCTTGTTGACCTGGCTGTTGTAGACCCGCCACAGCTCGGGGCGCTGGTTCTTCGGATCCCAGCGGTGAGACTTGTCACGGAAGGAGTAGACCCGCTCCTTGGCGCGGGACTTCTCCTCGTCGCGGCGGGCACCGCCGAAGGCGGCATCGAAGCCATATTTGTTAAGCGCCTGCTTGAGCCCCTCGGTCTTCATGATGTCGGTGTGCTTGCCGCTGCCGTGGACGAAGGGGTTGATGCCCATGGCGAGCCCTTCCGGGTTCTTGTGGACGATGAGATCCAGCCCGTACTTTTTGGCGGTCTCGTCGCGGAACTTGATCATCTCCTTGAACTTCCAGTCGGTATCGACGTGGAGCAAGGGGAACGGGATCTTGCCCGGATAGAAGGCCTTGCGGGCAAGGTGCAGCATGACGGAGGAGTCCTTGCCGATGGAATACATCATCACCGGGTTTTCAAATTCGGCAGCCACCTCGCGGATGATATGGATGCTCTCGGCTTCCAGCTGCTGCAAGTGCGTCAATCTTTCACGGTCCATGTTGGTCCTCGGGTCATTGCTTATGCGCCTGCTCGGGGCGCTGGGTGGTTCAGTGCGCGGCCGCGCTGGCAGCCGCATCAAATATCTCTTTCTCGGTCAGGCCAGCTGCACCAGCTTGAGGTCACAGCCATCGAGATCCGGGTTAGCGTTCTGCTGGCCGCTTTTTTCCCCAAACCAGGCTAGCCGCTCACGCAGGGCAACCACTTCGCCGATGACGATAAGCGACGGGCTCACCGCCTGTTTGGCCAGCTCGGCCAAGTCGGCCAGCGTGCCGGTCAGCACCCGCTGGCGGGACGTGGTGCCGCGCTCGATGATGGCGATGGGGGTGGCTTGGCTTCGGCCGTGATCCACCAATTGCTGCTGGATATGCTCGGAGCGCATCAGCCCCATGTAGATGACCAGGGTCTGACTGGTGGCGGCGAGCTGCTGCCAGTCGGGCTCCTTGCCCTCTTTCTGGCAGTGGCCAGTGATAAAGACGGCGCTCTGGGCGTAATCACGGTGAGTGAGCGGAATGCCGGCATAGGCGGTGGCACCGGCGGCGGCCGTGATGCCGGGCACCACCGAGAAGGGGATGCCTTCGTCGGCCAGCACTTCCAGCTCCTCGCCACCCCGGCCAAACATAAAGGGATCGCCCCCTTTCAGCCGCACCACCCGGTTGCCCGCCTTGGCGTATTCCACCAGCAGGCGATTGGTCTCCTCCTGCGGCACGCTGTGGGCGCCCGCCTTCTTGCCGACCGACACCAGAGTGGCGTCGCGGCGCACCAGATCGAGGATCTCGGCGGAGACCAGCTGGTCGTAGAGCACCACTTCAGCCTGTTGAATCTGTTGCAGCGCCTTGAGGGTCAGCAGGCCCGGATCACCGGGACCCGCACCGACCAGCACCACCTCGCCCACTTCGCTTTTCGCCTGATCGAGGCCATCGCTCAGCCACTGCTCGGCACCTTGCCAGTCCTCTTTCTCAATCAGGCTGGCGAGGGTGTTGGAGGCAAAGGCGCGCTCCCAGAAGCGACGACGATCGGAAATCGAGGAGAGCACCCGCTTGGCCTTGTCACGCACCCGGCCAGAGAGCTCGGTCAGCCCGCCGAGATGGCGCGGCAGCAGGCTCTCCAACCGCTCACGCAACAGGCGCACCAGCACCGGCGCCTTGCCGCCACTGGAGACCGCTACCATCAGCGGCGAGCGATCGATGATCGAGGGGAAGATAAAGCTGGAGCGTTTGGGGTCATCCACCACGTTGACGAACAGACCCAGCTGGTTGGCGCTCTGATAAACGAGGGCGTTGACTTCGAGGTTGTCGGTCGCCGCCACCACCAAAATCTGGCCAGCCAGATGGGCCGGGGTGAAGCGCTCCGCCAGATGGGTGAAACGACCGGTGAATTCCGAAAATTCCGGTTCAAGCTCCGGGGAGACCAGGGTCAGCCGGGCACCGGCCGCCAGCAGCAGGCGCGCCTTGCGCAGGGCAACCTCGCCCCCGCCCACCAGCAGTACCGGGCGGCCTTCCAACTTGGCAAACATAGGTAAATAATCCATTTCGGCCCATCCCTCGGAACACGACTAATATGGGGCGACTATAGGCAGGGCAGCTTATCCCTCAAAATAATAAAAAATGCTTTTTAATGCGTTTTGGTAATTAGCAAAGCCAATTCATGACAAAGGCGTACAAAGTCACTTGTGGTACCTGACGCCAGACCATAGGCTAGGGACTGTGTTTCATAAGGAGCTAAATGATGAATGAATCATTGATTGTGCTAGGGATTTTTGTGTTCCTGGTGCTCGCCACCCTGAGCGCGGGCATCAAGATAGTGCCCCAGGGCTACAACTGGACGGTAGAGCGCTTCGGCCGCTACACCCGCACCCTGACCCCGGGTCTCAACCTGCTGATCCCCTACGTGGATCGGGTCGGCCACAAAATCATCATGATGGAGCAGGTGCTGGATATCCCGGCACAAGAGGTGATCTCCCGCGACAACGCCAACGTCACCATCGATGCCATCAGCTTTGTGCAGGTGGTGGATGCCCGCAAAGCGGGTTACGAGGTCAACGATCTCACCAGCGCTATCCGCAATCTCACCATGACCAACATGCGGACCGTGCTCGGCGCCATGGAGCTGGACGAGATGCTCTCCCAGCGCGACACCATCAACGAGAAACTGCTGCGCACCATGGATGCCGCCACCGCCCCCTGGGGCATCAAGGTGACCCGCATCGAGATTAAAGATGTGCGCCCGCCGCTGGCGCTGGTCGAAGCGATGAACGCCCAGATGAAGGCCGAGCGCCAGAAACGGGCCGAGGTACTGGAGGCCGAAGGAGTGCGCCAGTCCAAGATCCTGAAAGCGGAAGGGGAGAAGCAGTCCCAGATCCTCAAAGCCGAAGGTGAGCGTCAGGCCGCCTTTCTCGCCGCCGAAGCACGGGAGCGGGCTGCCGAGGCGGAAGCCAAGGCGACCCATATGGTTTCCCAGGCGATTGCGGAAGGAGACCTGCAGGCCATCAACTACTTCGTGGCTCAGAAATATACCGAGGCACTGGCCCGCATCGGTGAAGGCCCCAACAGCAAGATCATCATGATGCCGCTGGAAGCGGGCAGCCTGATTGGCTCTGTGGCTGGCATGGCCGAGCTGTTCAACAAAGATGGCAAGGGCAGCAAGTCATGACAGCCCTGTTAGAGGGGCTGACCCACTGGCACTGGCTGGGGCTCGGCTTCATTCTGCTGGCCATCGAGGTGCTCGGCTCGGTGGGCTTTTTGCTCTGGACCGGCATCGCCGCGCTGGAAGTGGGGCTACTGCTGCTGATCTGGCCCTTTGGCTGGCAGGCGCAGCTGCTGCTGTTTGCGGTACAATCCCTGCTCACCACCTGGGCCTGGTGGCGCTGGCAGCACCAGCGCGACAACTCGGGTCAGGATGCCGCCAGCACCATCAACGAGCGGATGCAGAGTTATATGGGCCGCGAGCTGACCCTTCTGGATGATGTGACCCAGGGCACCAGCCGGGTGCATCTGGACGACACGGTCTGGACGGTGCGCTGTGACGAGTCGCTGCCTGCGGGCAGCAAGGTCAGGGTGGTCGGGGCCGACTCCCACATCCTGCTGGTTGAACCCCGCAACTGACGCAACTCTGCCGTCGAGTCATAAAAAAGCCCGCGATCGCTCGCGGGCTTTTGTCTCTCTGGCTGCCACTCAGGTACGCAGCCGATCGAGCTGACTGGCGAGCGCCGTGGCCGCTTGCTCCAGCGCCTCGCTCAGTTGATGGCTGGAGCTGGCCTCCTGCCCAATCACGTTGGCGGTATCACCGATCCGCATCAAATTCTTGTTGATATCGTCACTGACGGCGCTCTGCTGCTCGGCGGCGGTAGCCACCTGACTGATGTGGTCGTGGATCTGCTGGATCTGCGCCACCACCCGATTGAGCGCCTCGAACGCCTGCTCGGTACCCTGCACCGTGGTGGTGGAGCGCTCGATGCCGGTATTCATCAGACGTTGACTGCTGCTCACCTCTGTTTGCAGGCTACCAATCAGCTGGCCGATCTCGTCGGTCGATTCACGGGTCTTGTTGGCCAGCGCCCTTACCTCATCCGCCACCACAGCAAAGCCACGGCCCATATCACCCGCACGTGCCGCTTCGATGGCGGCATTGAGGGCCAGCAGATTGGTCTGCTCGGCAATGGCACGGATCACATCGAGGATCCGGCTGATATTGGTGCTGCGCTGGGCCACCAGCGCCACCGCTTTATCCGCCTCATGCATATCGCCGACCAGAGTATGGATCTCGTTGCGAGCATTGCTGAGGGTCTGCTGGGCGGTATTGATGTGGTGGGTCGCCGCTTCCGACTCCTGCGCCGCCTGCTCGGCATAACCCGCCACGCTGACTGCCGTGGTGCTCATCTGATGCATGGCGCTCACCACGCTCTCCAGCTCCAGATTCTGCTCGTCCAGACTACTGCGCATGGTGTCGGCGGTATGTTTCATCTCCCGCGCCTGCTGGTAGACCTGCTGACCAATCCCCTTGCTCATTTGCACCATGCCCCGCAGCTTGCCGAGGAAGGCATTGAGCTGAGAACCCAGATCGATCAGCTCCTGATGGGTGTCGATCTCCATCTGCTGGGTCAGGTCCCCCTCGTTGCTGGAGAGATGGCCCACATGGCGGCTGATAAGAGAAAGTGGCGCTGTGATGGTCTGGATAAACCAGACCAGCAGCCCCAGCACCAACAGGGTAATCCCGCCCATGGCGATGATCTGCTGCCGCTGGGCATCCACCAGCAGGGTGCCCAGTTCATTGCTGATGGCGTGCGCCTTGCCGAGCGCCAGCGCCTTGGGCACCTTGATCATCAACCACCACTGGGTATTGGCAGCCTCAACCCGAATGGGCTGATGAAGAATAAAGTCACTGTCGCTGCTGACCGGCTGACCGTCAGGCAGGGTCAGGCCCACCTCCTTGAGTGGACGGCCCAGCTTGTCGGCATAGCGGTTGCTGCCCACAATCAGCCCCATCTTGCTGACCAGGGTCACATCCGCCTTGTTGTCATAGAGGCTCTTGCCAAGGTTTTCAGCCAGTTGCTGGAAGATGGGCAGGTTCATATCCACCCCGGCCAGCCCGACAAACTTGCCGTCACGCAGCACGGGCACCGTCAGACTGGTCATCAGCATCTTGTTGCCCGGGCTGATTTCGTAGAGATAAGGCTCCATCAGGCAGGGCTGGCGGGTATCGCGACCACAGAGATACCACTCGCTGTTGCGAATGCCAAACTCGTTGAGGGAGGTATCAAACTTGGCCTCGCTGGCAGCAGCGTCCACCGCTTGCTGAGCGACGGCCCCTCCCTGATCCTTGGTGAAATAGACCTCCAGACTCCCCTTTCCTGCCACCGAGTGGCTGGCCCCGCCCAGCCAGTTGCCATCTTCGCCATCATAGCCATCCGGTTCAAACTGGGCATAAATGGAGCTGATCCCGCTCGCCTGCTGCAGGCTGCTGCCGAGCAGAGACTCCACTTGGGGTCGCGACAACCGCAGTTCCGGTTTGGCCATCCCGGCTTCAATCTGGGCGGTCACGGTCAGGGGGATCTGATAGGAGTTCTGCATCAGCGAGGCAATCTGGATGGCATAGCGCTCTGCCTGATACTGCAGGCTGCGGGAGACCTCCTCTTCCAGTGCATCGCTGGTCTGGGTCATCACCATATTGCGAAGGGAACTGAAAGAAGCCGATTGCAACAGGGTCATGGCCAGCCCGGTCAACAGAAACAGCCCCATGGTCAGAGACAACAACTTGAACTTGAGGGAACGTTGCTTCATACGACAACTCCTTATGGCAATATGACAACGAATAAGTTGAGTATATTCGTCCACTTGCAGCACACCGGATTTGTGATGGGTTTGTCACCGGCTTCTGGTTATAATTTTGGCCTTCCCGAGCGTTGATGGAACAGTCGCAATGAGCAATGCACTGAGCAGTGTCCCGCCGGTAGTCGCGATGGACTACCCCTTTCCGGCCAAACCTCTTCCCCTGAGTGCCGAGCAGAGAACGACCTTGACCACAGAAATCAAGGCGCTACTCAAGGAGCGCAAAGCGGTACTGGTCGCCCACTACTACACGGATCCCGAGATCCAGGCGCTAGCCGAAGCCACCGGCGGTTTCGTCGGTGACTCGCTGGAGATGGCCCGCTTTGGCCGCGATCACGAGGCGCAGACCCTGATCGTCGCCGGGGTGCGCTTCATGGGGGAGACCTCCAAGATCCTGAGCCCCCACAAACGGGTGCTGATGCCGACTCTGAAGGCCGAATGCTCCCTCGATCTGGGCTGCCCCATCGAGCAGTTTTCCGCCTTCTGCGATGCCAACCCGGATCATACCGTGGTGGTCTACGCCAATACCTCGGCTGCGGTCAAAGCGCGGGCTGACTGGGTCGTTACCTCCAGCATCGCGCTGGAGATCGTCGAACACCTCGACAGTCTGGGTCACAAGATCATCTGGGGCCCGGATCGCCATCTGGGTGCCTATATTGAGAAGAAGACCGGGGCGCAGATGCTGCGCTGGCAGGGCCACTGCATCGTCCACGATGAGTTCAAGGCCCGCGCCCTGCGCGAGCTGAAAGAGCAGAATCCTGACGCCGCCGTGCTGGTTCATCCGGAATCCCCCGCCTCGGTGATCGAGCTGGCCGATGCGGTGGGCTCCACCAGTCAGCTGATCAAGGCGGCCAAGGAGCTGCCCCAGCAGAAGCTGATCGTGGCGACCGATCGGGGCATCTTCTACAAGATGCAGCAGGCTTGTCCGGAGAAAGAGATGGTGGAAGCGCCGACCGGTGGCGATGGCGCCACCTGCCGCAGCTGCGCCCACTGCCCCTGGATGGCGATGAATGGTCTGGTGGCGATCAAGGAGGCACTCACCGACGGTGCCGAGCGCCACGAGATCCATGTCGACGAAGCTCTGCGGGTCAAAGCCTTGATCCCCCTCGATCGCATGCTCAATTTCGCCGCCGAACTCAAGCTCAAGACCCAGGGCAACGCCTGATTGCCGCCGTCACGAGATGCAAAGAGGGCTCCCGTGGGAGCCCTCTTTATTTATCTGAACCTCATCCTGCTCAGATGATCACGGTGGAGAGGCTGTGCTCTTCATCCGGTGCAACGGTCACCCCCGCCTCGCCAGCAATGGCTGCCTCGACGCAGAGCATGGTGCGATAGCCATCGTCGCTCATGTCGGCCATGGCGGTGGCCCCTTCCAGCCAGGGGGTCCAGACCACCACGCTGTCGTGGTTGCCACTGACAACCCGGGTCTCGCGCTCACCATCCTGCACCTTCACCAGCGCCTCTGGCTGCCAGTAGACCCGATCCAGCGGCCCGCTCAGGGTCAATGCCCCCTGCTGCTTGGCATCCTGCCCGGTCAGCTTGTCGGCATAGGGCTCGCCCAGGCCGGTGACGCTCACCGCCTCCGGTGCGCTGATCTGCAAATAGGTGTGCAGCGCACCGCTATAAGTCAGCGGCTGGCTACCGGTGTTGCGAGTGGTCAGCACCAGCGAGAGCTCTTTGCCCACCAGCACGTCCAGTTCCAGCTCGAAGGAGTGATCCCACAGGGCGCGGGTTGCATCGCTATCGCGCAGGGAGAGATGAACGAGCGTGCCATCGGCGTGATCGGAGACCCCGTCCAGCATCCAGATGGTGGTACGGGCAAAACCGTGGGAGGGCTTGCCGCTACCAACGCGGGCGGGCGCCGGGCCAAACCAGGGCCAGCAAATCGGGATACCACCGCGAACAGGCTTGCTGCCATCCAGCACCGCCTTGTCACTCAGCCAGATGGAGGCCGGCTCGCCATGACGCTGATAGCTCAGCACATGGGCGCCAAACAGGCTGATCTCGGCCTTGGCATAGTCGTTGTTGATGGTGAGAACCGGCAGACCGGCCGCATTGTTGGCAAGCTTGCAATTGGCTGTCAGGGGACGAATGGATTGCATGTGGACTCCTGTCATCAGGGGAAACCGAAAAACAAAAAGGCGGCCAATGGCCGCCTTTTTCAAGCTACGCGATTGCGCATCCCAAATTACTTGGAGATGTGAGCGATCAGATCCAGAACTTTGCTGGAGTAGCCCATTTCGTTGTCGTACCAGGATACAACTTTAACGAATTTGTCGTTCAGCTGGATACCAGCCTTGGCATCGAATACGGAGGTCTGACGCTCACCCAGGAAGTCGGTAGATACAACTTCGTCTTCGGTGTAGCCCAGAACGCCTTTCATAGCGCCTTCGGAAGCAGCTTTCATCGCTTCGCAGATTTCTGCGTAGGTGGCAGCTTTCTTCAGGTTAACGGTCAGGTCAACAACAGAGACGTCCGGAGTCGGAACACGGAAAGCCATACCGGTCAGCTTGCCTTTCAGTTCCGGGATAACTACGCCAACAGCTTTGGCAGCACCGGTAGAGGACGGGATGATGTTCTGAGCCGCACCGCGGCCACCGCGCCAGTCTTTGGCAGACGGACCATCAACGGTCTTCTGGGTAGCAGTGGTAGCGTGAACGGTGGTCATCAGGCCAGACTCGATACCGAAGGTATCGTTCAGAACCTTGGCGATCGGTGCCAGGCAGTTGGTGGTGCAGGAAGCGTTGGAAACGATGTCCTGGCCAGCGTAGGTAGAGTCGTTAACACCCATTACGAACATCGGGGTAGCGTCTTTGGACGGGCCAGTCAGAACAACTTTCTTGGCACCAGCAGCGATGTGCTTACGAGCAGTCTCGTCGGTCAGGAACAGACCGGTAGCTTCAGCAACAACGTCAACACCGATTTCGCCCCACTTCAGGTTGGCCGGGTCACGCTCAGCGGTAACACGTACGGTTTTGCCGTTTACAACCAGGTTGCCGTCTTTAACTTCAACGGTACCGTTGAAACGACCGTGAGTTGAATCGTACTTCAGCATGTAAGCCATGTAGTCAACATCGATCAGGTCGTTGATACCAACAACTTCGATGTCTGCACGCTCGCAAGCCAGACGGAATACGAAACGACCGATACGGCCAAAACCGTTAATACCTACTTTGATAGTCATATTTAGTTACCTAACTGTTCAGTAGTCAAAGAAAATTCCGCTTGTAAATTTACTAGAACTCTCCGGTGAGTCAACCAACATTCTGTCTGAAATTGCGCTATATCATGAAAAACTGTGAAATTAATTTTCTGTTTATGTAACTGATTACCACGTTTTGACGAAAAAAGTGCCAGATCGTGGCATCGCGCAGATATCAACAATAGTGCCTACTCGGTCACACAACCATTCACAGAGATATGTAAAAATGTGCGCGGTTTAGCATGGCCAAAGAGCCACTGTTCAAGTACCACCCCATAAAAATCAAACAAAATAGTATAGATAGAATCCACAGCGGGAATTCTCAAACTATGACCACCCTGATTGAACAGCTGGCTGCCGCAAAAGGTATCGCCAGCGAGTATGTCGATGCCTGGGGCCACCCGGCCCAGGTATCAGAAGAGAGCAAGGCCGCCATGCTGGGCGCCATGGGCTACCGCGTCGATGACGAGGCCGCACTGGTGCAGCAGCTGGAAGAGGAGCATCGCCAGCACTGGCTGCGGGCGCTGGATCCTGTGATGGTGGTTCGCACCGGCGACGCCGTTACCCTTGAGGTTCGCCTCCCCATCGAATTCGTCAACGACGCCCTCACCTGGCAGCTCCAGCAGGAGCAGGGTGCAGTGCTGTCCGGTCAATTCACCCCCATCGAGGGTGAGCTGGTCGGCGTGGCCGAATTTGAAGAGATGGAGTGCCAGGCCTATCGCGTCACGCTGGATATGGCCCCGGAGCTGGGTTATCACCAGCTGGTGTTGCTGGAAGAGGGCAATGACGAGCCGCTGGCCACCATGCGCCTCATCGTTGCCCCCAAGGCCTGCTACAAGCAGGCGCCGATTGCCGATGGCCGCAAGGTATGGGGTCCGAGCGTGCAGCTTTACTGCCTGCGCAGCCGCCATAACTGGGGTATCGGTGACTTCAGCGATCTGGGCCAGCTGGTTGAGAAAGCCGCCGCCTGGGGTGCCCACTTCGTCGGCCTCAACCCTATCCACGCCCTCTATCCGGCCAATCCGGAGAGCGCCAGTCCCTACAGCCCCTCTTCCCGTCGCTGGCTCAACGTAGCCTATATCAATGTGGAAGCGGTGCCCGAATTCCAGCAGAACGATCGCCTGAAAGCGGAAGTGGCAAGTCCTGCCTTCCAGCAGCATCTGGCCGATCTGCGCGCCAAAGAGAACGTCGATTACACCGGCGTCATCGAGACCAAGATCGGCATGCTGCGTCAGGTGTTCGACGATGCCACCCTGAGCGCCGAACGTCAGGCCGCCTTCGATGCCTTCGTCGCCGCCGGTGGCGACAGCCTGCAGCAGCAGGCTGCATTTGATGCCCTGCAGGCCCACTTCTATGCCAAAGGCGAAAATGCCTGGGGCTGGCCGGTATGGCCGCAGGAGCTGCGCGATTACCACAACCCTGCCGTTGCCGCCTGGATGGCCGAGCACCCGCAAGATGTAAACTTCTATCTCTATCTGCAGTTCCTGGCTGATGAGCAATTGGCGCAAGCCGATGCCCGTGCCAAAGCTGCCGGCATGGTGATGGGTATCTACCGGGATCTGGCGGTGGGCGTCTCCGAAGGCTCCACCGAGATCTGGGCAAACCAGGATCTCTACTGCCCGAAAGCCTCTGTCGGTGCGCCGCCCGATATCCTCGGCCCGCTCGGTCAGAACTGGGGCCTGCCCCCGATGAACCCGAACAAGCTGTTTGAAGCGGCCTACCAGCCGATGGTGGACTTGTTCCGTGCCAACATGCGCTCCTGCGGCGCACTGCGCATCGACCACGTGATGGCACTGCTGCGCCTGTGGTGGGTACCGCCCGGAGCGTCCGCCGCCAAGGGCGCCTACATCTACTATCCGGTCAACGATCTGCTGGGCATTCTGGCCCTCGAATCCCACCGCAATCAGTGCCTGCTGATCGGCGAGGATCTGGGCACCGTGCCGGAGGGGATCGACGTGACTCTGAAAGAGAACGGCGTCCACTCCTACAAGGTGTTCTTCTTCGAGCGCTCCAAGGAAGATGGCGGCTTTATCTCCCCGGCGCACTACACCGAGCAGGCGATGTCAGCCCTGACCACCCACGACATGCCGACCCTCAAGGGCTTCTGGCACTGCGATGATCTGGCGCTCGGCCGTCAACTGGGTCTGTATCCGGATGAAGATGTGCTGAAGACTCTGTATGCTGATCGCCACCAGGCCAAACAGCGGATCCTCGACAGCCTGCATGCCCACAAGGTCATCTCTGACAACATCAGTCATGACGTGAACTGGGTCGGCATGAACACCGAACTCAACCACGGTCTGCAGATCCATATGTCCCGCGGCAGCTGTGCCCTGTTCAGTACCCAGCTGGAAGACTGGCTGGAGATGGACAAGCCGGTCAACGTACCGGGCACCAGTTACGAATACCCCAACTGGCGCCGCAAGCTTTCCGCTGATCTGGAAGATATTTTTGCCAATGAGGCACTCAAGGCACTGGCTGGCAAGATGAGCCAAGCCCGTGATGAGGCCAGTCGTTGAGACGCTGTCTCCCACAGCGCTCTCACCTAAATCCACTCCGGCTTCGGCCGGAGTGGATGCTCTGTCATGAAAGGAAATCTCGATGCTCGTTGAACGTTTGGTTGCTGCCCGCTGTTCCGATCCCTTCTCTCACTTAGGCCTGCAGGCCAATCCGGATGGGCCCGGCCTCAAACTGACCGCCTGGTTGCCTGATGCCCTCGAAGTTCGCGTCAAGGATCTCAAGTCGGGCAAAGTCGTTGCCACCCTGGCGCCCACCGATGAATCGGGTCTTTTTGAAACTGTTTTCACCCGCCGCAAAAACTCCTTCCCCTATCAGCTGCTCGCCAGCTACCAAGATGCCACCACCGAGGTCATCGACCCCTATCAGTTTCAGGATGCCGCCTGGGCAGGCCTGGCCGAACTGACCGCCCAGCCGGAAAACCTCTATCACACCCTTGGCGCCCAGCTGCGCACCGTGGAGCATCTTGGCCAGCAGGTGGAAGGGGTGCGTTTTGCGGTCTATGCGCCGAGCGCCACCGCCGTGAGCCTCATCGGCGATTTCAACTTCTGGGATGGCCGCCGCCACCCGATGCAGCGCAGCCTCTGCGGTCACTGGGTGCTGTTTGTGCCGGGCCTCAAGGCCGGGGATCGCTACAAGTTTGAGCTCAAAGACCCCATGGGCAACCGGCTGCCCCACAAGAGCGATCCGGTCGGCTTTTACTGCGAGCAGTATCCGTCGTTCGCCTCCGTGGTCTATGACCACGCCCAGTACCAGTGGCAGGATGCCGAGTGGATTGCCAGCCAGCACAACGACAAACGCGAGCAGCCGCTCTCCATCTATGAGCTGCACGTCGGCTCCTGGAAGCGCCACCCCAACGGCGACAGCCTGAGCTGGCGCGAGCTGGCAGTGGAGCTGGTCGCCTACGTCAAGGAGATGGAGTACACCCACATCGAGCTGCTGCCGGTCTCCGAGCACCCCTTCAGCGGCTCCTGGGGCTACCAGCCGGTGGGCATGTTCTCCCCTACCAGCCGCTACGGCACCGCTGATGATTTCAAATACTTCGTCGACCAGTGCCACCAGGCCGGCATCGGCATCATTCTGGACTGGGTGCCCGCCCACTTCCCGTCCGATGCCCACGGCCTGGCCCGCTTCGATGGCACCCCGCTCTACGAATATGAAGATCCGCGCCGTGGCTGGCACCCGGACTGGAACTCCTACATCTACGACTTTGGCCGCGACACAGTGCGCCAGTTCCTGGTGGCGAGCGCCCTGTTCTGGCTCGACAAGTTCCACATCGACGGACTGCGGGTGGATGCGGTCGCCTCCATGCTCTATCTGGATTACTCCCGCAACGCCGGTGAGTGGGTACCGAACGTCGATGGCGGCAACCACAACTACGAGGCGATCAGCCTGCTCAAGTGGACCAACGAGGAGGTCTATGGCAAGTATCCCCACGCCATGACCATAGCCGAAGAGTCCACCGCCTTTGCCGGTGTCTCCCGCCCCACCTTCCTCGGCGGCCTCGGCTTTGGCTTCAAGTGGAATATGGGCTGGATGCACGACACCCTCACCTACATGCAGAAAGAGCCGATCCACCGCCGCTACCACCACAACGACATGACCTTCTCCATGGTTTACCACTATGACGAGAACTTCATCCTGTCGCTCTCCCACGACGAGGTGGTGCACGGCAAGCACTCCATGCTCTACAAGATGCCGGGCGACGAGTGGCAGCAAGCAGCCAACCTGCGGGCCTACATGGGTTTCATGTACGCCCACCCGGGCAAGAA
This sequence comes from Aeromonas sp. 600282, assembly GCF_049175755.1. NCBI lineage: Bacteria > Pseudomonadati > Pseudomonadota > Gammaproteobacteria > Aeromonadales > Aeromonadaceae > Aeromonas > Aeromonas sp. 600282. The sequence goes on from NZ_JAAKVR010000013.1 coordinate 131,114, forward strand.
GCTCAACTTCATGGGCACCGAAATCGCCCAGAGCAACGAGTGGAACCACGACGCCCAACTGCCGTGGCATCTGCTGCAATATCCCAAGCATGCCGGTCAACAGCGACTGATCCACGATCTCAACCACCTCTACCGTCATGAGCCTGCCTTGTATCAGGCCGATTATGAGCAGACCGGCTTCCGCTGGCTGGATCATAACGATGCCGACAACAGCATCTTTGCCTGGCTGCGGGCGGACAAAGAGGGCAAGCAGGCTATTGTGGTGGCTTGCAACTTCACCCCGGTGCCTCGTCTCGAATATCGGATCGGCGTCCCAGCTGAGGGCCACTATCGGGTGATGCTCAACACCGACAGCGAGTATTACTGGGGCAGTAACTATGATGTAGGTCTGGTGTTCGCTGCCGAGCCGACCCCCTGGCAGGGGATGGCGCACAGCATAGTGCTGGATCTGCCGCCGCTGGCGACCTTGTTTATCAAACAGGAGTCTTGATGCTTGTAATGGAAAAAGGGGTGGGCCACCCGCTGGGGGCCCGCCTTGACGAGAACGGTTGCCACTTCTGCGTCTGGGCCCCCCAGTCGGACAAGGTGGAGATCTGCCTGTACGACGAGCAGGAGCAGGAGCTGATGCGGCTGGAGTTGCCCGGCCGCCGTGGCCAGTATCGCTTTGGCTACGTGCGCGGCGTAAAGGCCGGTCAGCGCTACGGCTATCGGGTCTATGGTACCCCGCAGGAGGGGATGCTGTTCGATCCGCAAAAACTGCTGATCGACCCCTACGCCAAGGCGCTCAGTCGTCCCACCTACTGGGATGAAGCCCTCTATCAGGGGGACAGTGCCGGGATGATTGCCAAGTCGGTGGTAGTGGATGACAGTTTTGACTGGCAAGGGGTTGGCAAACCCGGGATCAGCCCGGCCCGCACCATTATCTACGAGACCCACGTCAAGGGCTTTACCAAGCAGCACCCGGGGATCCCCAAAGCGCTGCAGGGCACCTACCTTGGCATCTGTCACCCGCTGGTTATCGAGCACATGAAGAGCCTCGGCATCACCTCGGTGCAGCTGATGCCGGTGGCCGCCTTCATGTCGGAACCGCGACTGGAGCAGCTGGGACTGACCAACTACTGGGGCTACAACCCCATCGCCTTCTTCGCCCCGGAGCCGCGTTACAGCACCCGAGCAGACGAGGCGGTGACCGAGTTCAAGACCATGGTGCGCGAGCTGCACCGGGCCGGGCTCGAGGTGATCCTGGATGTGGTCTACAACCACACTGCCGCCTCGGGCTTCGACGGCCCTACCCTCTCGTTCAAGGGCTTTGACAACGCCGGTTACTACGCCTTCGAAGCGGGCCCCCACGGCCCGGACTACACCCGTCACGCCAACGTGACCGGCTGTGGCAACAGCGTCAATCTGGATCACCCCAACACCCTGCGACTGGTGCTCGATGCCCTGCGCTACTGGGTTACCGAGATGCAGGTGGATGGCTTCCGTTTCGATCTGGCGGTGACGCTGGCGCGGGAAGCGGGGGAGTTCGAGCCCATGGGCGCCTTCTTCAAGGCGGTGATGGCCGACCCTGTGCTGTCACAGGTCAAGCTCATCGCCGAACCCTGGGATATCGGCCCCTTCGGCTACCGGCTGGGTCAATTCCCGAGCCAGTGGCAGGAGATCAACGACCGCTACCGCGACACGGTGCGCGCCTTCTGGCGCGGTGATGCGGGCAAGATGGGGGACTTTGCCACCCGCTTGGTAGGCTCGCGGGATATTTTCCCGAAGAACTGGCGCTCCCCCCACACCAGCGTCAACTACCTCTGCTATCACGACGGTTTCACCCTGGAGGATCTGGTCTCCTACAACCAGCGCCACAATCAGGCCAACGGTGAAGACAATCGGGATGGTCACGGCAACAACCTCTCCTATAACCACGGGGTAGAGGGGCCAACCCTGGATCCGCGGGTCAACAGCCTGCGCCAGCAGCAGAAGCGCAATCTGATTGCCACCCTGCTGCTGTCGCAAGGGACCCCGCACTTCCTCGCCGGGGACGAGATGGGCCGCAGCCAGCTTGGCAACAACAACGCCTACTGTCAGGACAACCAGATCAGCTGGGTCAACTGGCAGTGGCGACCGGAGGATGAACGGCTGTTCGCCTTCACCCAGCAGATGATGGCGCTGCGGGCGGAGTCGTGCGTCTTCTCCAACCTGCAACTGAGCGACGACAGCTGGAATGGCACCCCGTCCAGCTGCCATCAGGTCAACTGGTATCACCCGGACGGCCACCAGCTCACCGATCAGGATTGGCACGCCCCCATGGGGCAGGCGTTCGCCATGGATATCGGCATGATCAACTGTGTCGGCGAGCGCTGGTACGTGCTGTTCAACGCCAGCGACTACGATATCCAGTTCCGCCTGCCCCCGCCGGGGGAAGGGCTGGAGTGGATCCAGACCATCGACACCGCCACTAACGATGGGCTGCCCTTCCTGCCCGATGACATCAAACGGCAGGTGGCGGTCGGCCGGGCCCACTCCCTCAAACTGCTGGAGCGGGTGGCGCTGGCCAGCACGGCGGAGGATGCCCAGCCACCGCAGCAGGAAATTCTCCCTGCATCCGGTGAGGAGATGGTTGCCACCTCGATCACAGATACAGGCAAAGCATAAGAGGCATGCTGGAGTCAGCTTTACGGAGCCGCTATGCTGGGCTCCGGTATGGATGGCAAGGAGTCGGTATGAGCAGTAACAATCCGGAACAGTGGCGCAGCAAACTGACCCCCGAGCAGTTTCACGTCTGCTGGGAGAAGGGCACCGAGCGCCCCTACAGCGGCGCCCTGCTCCACAATCGCAAGAGCGGCGACTACCTCTGTGTCTGCTGCAAGAGCGTGCTGTTTCACTCAGGAGCCAAGTTTGATTCCGGCTGCGGCTGGCCCTCGTTCGACAAGGCCATCGAGGGGACGGTGGAGTACACCGAAGACAACAGCCACGGCATGAAGCGGGTGGAGATCACCTGCCGCCAGTGCGGCTCTCACCTCGGTCACGTCTTCCCCGACGGACCGACCGAGACAGGCCAGCGCTACTGCGTCAACAGCCTGAGTCTGGATTTCGATCCCGAGGTCTGAACGGCTTACCCATTGCAATAAAAACGGCGCCTCCATCACGGAGGCGCCGTTTTTATCGGGATTTCACCGGCTTCACGCCAGCAGGATGGCGGCCATCACCAGCAGGGCCGCGATGGCCGGCACCGGCAACTTCAACACCCGCAGCAGATAAAAGCCGATGGCCGCCAGCGCCAGATCGGTCGGCGCCAGCACCGCACTCTGCCACACCGGCTGATAGAGGGCCGCCAGCAACAAGCCCACTACGGCAGCATTGATGCCGGTGACAGCCCCCGCCAGACGGGGCCGGGCCAGCCACTGTTGCCAGCAGGGGCCCACCGCCCAGAGCAGCAGAAAGCCGGGTGCAAAGAGCGCCAGGGTCGCCAACAGGGCCCCGATCATCGGCATCTCGGGCTGCAACTGGGCGCCAAGATAGGTGGCAAGGGTAAACATGGGGCCCGGCACCAACTGGGCCAGGCTGTAACCGGTCAGAAACTGCTGCGCGTTGAGAGTGTGGCCCACGCTCTCTTGCAGCAGCGGCAGCACCACATGGCCACCGCCAAACACCAGACTACCGGCGCGATAGAAGTCGGCAACCAGCTGGCCAATCGGGCTACCGAGCAGCGGCAGACCGATAAAAAGGATGCCAAACAGCAGCAGGGTCGGCCAATGAGGCTGACTGCTGGCGGCAGAAGGCTGCTCGGCGGAGGCTGGCACACTACCCGCCCCGCTCTGGCTGCGGGCGCAGATCAGCGCAGCTCCCGCCAGCATCAACAGTTGAGTCAGCAGACCGGGCTGCCACCAGAGTGCAGCAGCGGTCACCACCATGATCCCTTGAGTCATTCCCGTGGCACAGAACTGACGACTCATGGTGAGCACCGCATCGGCCACCACGATGAGCGCCAGCAGCTTGAGGCCGTGCAGTGCCGCATCGAGCCACAGATTGCTGCCCAGCTGGCCGATGCCGATCGCGGCCGCCAGTAGCAGCAGAAATGAGGGCAGCGTGAAGCCAAGAAAAGCTGAGAGCGCCCCGCCCAGACCGGCGCGATGACGACCGATGGCGAAACCAAGCTGGCTGGAGGCGGGCCCCGGCAGCAGTTGGCACAGCGCCAGCAAGCGGGCAAATTCGGCCTGTGTCAGCCAGCCAAGCCGCTGGACGAAGGTGCGCTGGAAATAGCCGATATGAGCGGCCGGACCACCAAAGCTGATGCAGCCCAGCCATAAAAACTGAATAAATACCTGTCCCACGCTCTTCTCCCTCATCCCTCTTCTCCCGATGGAGAGGGGATATTATGACAGCGCGATGATCGTTTTATGACAATCAGACTGATTAGGCCGACACCATGGGCATATCACCCGGCAGATAGCAGCGTCCCGCCAGCCAGCAGGCGATGGACTGACGGCTGGCGTCGAAATGGGGCTCGGGCAACGCGCGCGGATCGCACCAGACCCAGCCTTCGCACTTCTCCGGCTCCAGCAGTTGCGGCTCACCATCGGCCTTAGCGTGCAGCGTCACCGAGATATAGTGCAACCCGCTCTCGCGCCATGTCTCCAGATTGTTGGTCACCGCCACGACCTCGGGCCCGTGGATCTCAAGTCCGGTCTCCTCGGCCACCTCGCGGATCGCCGCCGACTCGAAGCTCTCCCCCAACTCCAGATGACCACCCGGGATCGACCAGTAAGGGGCATGGCTCCCTTTGCGTTTGCCAAACAGCACCTGGCCTTGGGCGTTGGTCAGGATGACGCCGACCCCGACGCGGGGATAGAGAGTGGACATGAAAACGCTCCTTCAATCAGGCAGTAAAACGGCCCCACCTTAGGCCCAAGGAGGGCACAGGGCAAGCCCCGGCTGCACGGCACCTGCACCTGTCGGTGACCTCTCCCCTTGCCCCTTAACCGGTTATCACTGATGCTGGGGAGTGAAGCCCGGATGGAGAGGTCATCCCAATCCTCTCAGTCCCCCATCACCCCGAGGAGTCCGCCATGAAAAAATTGCTCCCCCTGTGCGCTCTGCTGCTCACGGCTTGCCAAACCACGCCGTCCCCCAACTCGCTCGCCATCGATGATGCCGACACCTGGCAGGCCATTTGCAAAGATGGCACCCGGGTTCGCGCCGTGGTGGCAGAGGGGATCTGTGGGGATCATCGCGGGGTAGCCATGTGGACGAATAAGCCAAGAGCTGAACGGATGGCAGAAGAAGCCGCCAAATAGTGTGATCCAGGCACCATAAAATGACACTACCGGCCAATTGGTCGGATTTTTTCGCGATCTCGCCAGCACTTTGCCACCTTGTTCATGGTGCGCTCAGTTTTCTGTTCCCATACTGGCCCTACAGTTCCAAAAGAGGAGAGACAAGATGCAAACATCCATCGTTGGGCTCTCCATTCTGTGGGGGCTAGCCAGTTTTGGTGTTCAGGGGGATTTCATCGAGAGCCGTGATTCCGTTGCGCCATCCTGGCAAGCCGAGTCCAGAGTGGAGATGGAAGGTTATCTGATTGAATCGCTTGGCGAAGATCGCTGGCTGTTCGACAACGGCAGCGAGAGTCTGCTGGTCTCCCTGCCCGAGGGGCAGTGGGTGCCGACCGGTGAGCGGCTGCGGGTCAGCGGCGAACCGCAGCAGGAGCAGAGCGGCTGGCTGCTGCAGGTGGAAGACATCAGCCAGGTCAGCGTCTGACCACGGCAGTCGCCCCGTTACCGCGACAGCTAATCCAGAACCGCATTACCACGACCGAATAACCAAGAGCGAATAGCAAAAGAGGAGGCCACTGGCCTCCTCTTTCTGTTTCTATAAGCGGTTTGCGCGGGCTCAACCCAGATGGTTGAGCGGCAGCGCCGTCTTGTGCTTGATGCGGCGCAGCACGAAGCTGGAGCGCACCCCGGTCACCCCCGGAATATGGGTCAGCTTGTCCAGCAGGAAGTGCTGGTAGTGCTCCATGTCGCGCACCACCACCTTGAGCTGGTAGTCGGCATCATTGCCGGTGATAAGGTCACACTCCAACACTTCGGGCAGTTCGCTGATGGCGCGGTCGAAATTCTCGAACCGCTCGGGCGTATGTCTGTCCATGGAAATGTGAATGTAGGCGGTGAGGGTGAGGCCAAGCTGGCGGGCGTTGAGCAGAGTAACGTGGGTGTCGATGAGACCGGCATCCTCCAGCGCCTTGACCCGGCGGGAGCAGGGGGACGGCGAGAGCCCGACCAGCTCGGCCAGTTCCAGATTGCTGATGCGGCCATTCTCCTGCATCAGCTCGAGAATATGTCTGTCTATGCGATCAAGTTTCAGCATTTACCCTTCCTCGTTGCAATGACTAATCCACTTTTCCTAGATTAAGGGTGAACTATTGCAAAAACAACCGAAATAAGTGGTTACTTTGCAACCACTCACCGGCACGGGAGGGATACTATGGTTACATCTTCCGGTGGCAAAGCAGATACCTGACCGGGTCTCTGCGGTGAAGGACCTTACCGGGTCAAGAGCCCCATCAGCCGTCTTACCTTATCGGGAAACGACGGGCTGGAACGAGAGAACCCCCTCCCCGAAGGCAACAAAGCAGGCATCCCGGCGCCTGCTTTGTTGTTTTTGGGCGTTTGACGAAATCAGAGCGCGGGCGGCGTGATGCGATAGAGGCAGCGATGCGCCCCCTCCAGCAGATATTGCTCCCGCTCCACCGTTGCTGGCGCCAGCAGCTGGCGAAACAGCGCCAGTTCGCTGCGACAGAAACCGCGGCAGCTGCGCGCTGCCGCACAGATGGGACAGTGGCTCTCCCACAGCAGCCAGCTGCCATCCTCTTCGCGGCGGATCTCCGCCATGTAGCCCTCGCGAGTGCGCAGCTCCTTGAGCGCCGCCAGCCGGCCAGAGAGGCCATGGGACCCCAGCGCCTCCTGATAGCGAGCAAGCATCTGCTGCTCCCGCTGCTGGATCAGCCGTTCCATCCCCTCCTCGCCAAACAGCTCGCGCACGTTGTCGATCAGCTGCACGGTCAGGTCGCTATGGCTATCGGGGAAGCGCTGCCAGGCCTGCTCGGTGAGCTGCCACAGCCGCACGGGACGACCGCGCCCGCGCGCCTCGTCGCTGAATGTGACCCACCCCTCCTGCTCCAGTGCGAGCAGGTGCTGGCGGGCGCCCATGGAGGTCATCTGCAACTGCTCCCCCAGCGCGGCGGCGCTCTGCGGGCCATGGCTCTTGAGCAGAAACAGGATCTTGTCGGTGCTTGCGTTCATGATCTCATTATGGGGAGCGCCCTTTATTAAATCAACAATTCACTTTACTTAATCCCGTCTATGAATCAGCATAAATAAACCAATAACTTTATTTAATGGGTGCGACATGGAGAAACACGGGCACAAAAATCCCCTCTGGGTGCTGGTCATGACGGTCACGCTGGCAGTTGCAGGTTTCAGTCTCCCCTCCCCGGTGTTGGCACCCTTGCTGCTGGATCCGGCCCACGGCATGCTGATGCCGGATGCCTCCGACTGGAGCCGCAAGGTGTGGCTGGGGGTCATCATGGGGCTCTACCCGCTGTTCCAGCTGGTGGGCAGCCCCTGGCTCGGTCGCCTCTCCGACCGCTATGGCCGCAAGCCACTGCTGTTGCTCTCGCTGGCGGGGGTACTGGCAGGCTATGCCCTGATGGCACTCGGTATCGCCTGGCGCTCCCTCCCCCTGTTGCTGCTCAGCCGGATTGTGGAGGGGCTGTGCAACGGCAACATCGCCATCGTGCAGGCGATGGCGGCGGCTCTCGCCGGCAAGGAGCACAAGGCGCGCAGCTTCGCCTGGATCAACATCGGCATGAATCTGGGCTGGGTAGTGGGGCCGATGATCGGGGGCTACGCCGCGGTGATCTCGGGGGATTACAGTCTGGCCGCCTGGCTGGCGGTAGGAATGACCCTGCTCAACCTGCTGCTTGTCTACTGGCTGATCCCCTATCGTCCGCCGGTGGCGGCCACCCGTCAGGCAGTGACCCTCTCCAGCCGCCAGCTATTGCTGCAACCGGCCCTGCTGCCCTACTTCGCACTCACCCTGATCAGCTATGGCGCCGTGCAGCTCTATTTCACCTACTTCAATATCTGGCTGGTGGAGCGGCTGGCCTGGGATCCGGCCCAGCTGGCGCAGGCAGCGGTGCTGGTGAGCCTGCCCATGATGGCGGGCTCCTGGCTCGGCTCCCGCATCGCCCGTCACTGGCGCGGCAGTTCCCTCGGCATTGTCGGCCATCTGGTGATGGCGAGCGGCATGCTGCTCTTTATCCTGCCCGTGCACTGGTGGGGGCTGGCGCTTACCTTCGTTCCGGCTGGCATCGGCATGAGCCTGGGGGAGCTGGCCACTTCGGTGGCGATCTCCAACCGCAGCAACCCGGAGCAGCAGGGGCAGGCAATGGGGCTCTACCGTGCCCTCGCCGTGGGCAGCGAGATCCTGGCGGTGCTGCTCGGCAGTCTGGTGCTGCTGGCCGGTACAGAGTGGCCCTTCTATCTCGCCACCCTCTGCTCCCTTGCCAGTGCCGCCGGTTTCTATCTGCTGCGTCGCCGTGCCGACCGTCGTCAACAGCTGGCAAGCTGCACCTGAGCCACGAAGGGATCACAGTTCGGCGCTTCGGCCGCGGGCAAGACTTGCATCGGGGCGCCGGGTCTGGGACGGTAAAGCTCTTTGCGGATTTGTTCGATGCTGGAGGAGCTATGAGTGAGTACAAGGCCATCGCGCTCGATATGGATGGCACCCTGCTGACCCGGGATCACAAGATCTCGTCGGCCACCCGGGCAGCCCTGGCGCAAGCCCGCGCCCACGGCATCAAGGTGCTGCTGGTCACGGGGCGCCACTACATGACGGCGCGTCCCTTCCACCACGAGCTGGCCCTCGATACCCCCCTCATCTGCAGCAACGGCGCCTATCTCTATGATCCGGTGCAGAACCGGATCCTACGTGGCGACCCGCTGGCGGTCGCTCCGCTTACCGAGCTGCTGGCCGCGGTCGAGGCGCAGCAGATGGGCGCCCTGTTCCACCTGAGCGAGGGCATTGGCTACATCGGCTGCGAGGAGCATGTCACCCGCATCCGCCACTGGTCGGCCAATCAGCCGGACCACCTAAAGATCGCCCTCCACCCGGTCGAGGAGCTGGCAGGCTGGCTCGACAACCCGGTCTGGAAACTGGAGCTGTTCAATCAGGATCCGGCACGCCTGCACACCTTTATGGGCGAGGTGGTCGAGCAGATGCCCTTTACCCGCGACTGGGCGGCCCCCTATGCGGTGGAGCTGGTACAGCCCGGTTGCAGCAAGGGCAACCGGCTGGCCCAGTGGGCAGCCAGCGAAGGGATTGCGATGGAACAGGTGGTGGCGTTTGGTGACAACAACAACGACATCAGCATGTTCGAGCAAGTTGGGCTGGCGGTGGCCATGGGCAATGCGGCCCCGCAAATCCAGAGTCATGCCCATCGGGTCACGGCCGATCACAACGAAGATGGCATCGCACTGGCGCTACAGCGCTGGGTTCTGCCCTGAGCTGACAAGATGCAACATGGCCAGCACGCGGGCTGGCCATGAAGAGAGGGATTAACCGCCGAAGGAGAACTGGATCACCCGATCCGGATAACGCAGACGGTTGTACTCCCGGCGCAGGGATTCGTAGTGGCGAATGGCCCGATCGCGCTTGGCGCGGTAATAGTCACGCTGTTCCGTGTTGGTTTCGTTGCGGATGCTGCGCTCCAGCGTATCGATATCACGCTCGGTACGCTCCAGCTCGTCGCTGATCTCCCGCAGGCGAGCAGCCAGTTTGTACTCTTCGTAGCCACGCTGATACTGCTTGAGGAAGCTGGCGTCATTGGGGCATACCCCCAGATAAGCCTGCCCCTCCTTGCCCTTGCTGTAAGCCAGCTCGGGAATGCAGTAGAGCTCCAGCCCCTTGTCGTAGCCCCGTTTCCACTCGGCCTCATCCACTTTGAGACCATATTCGCTGCAAGACGAAACGTAGTCGCGGGTCGCCTGACGGGTTTTGCCTTCCGATCCATCCTGATAACCCAGGTTGTACCAGCTCATGGTGCGGCACTCATCTTCTGACAGGGCACTGCATCCCGCCAGCAATACCGGCAGGGTCAGCAACAGGATTTTGGGGGACATGAACAGACTCCGGAAAAGATAGTGAGCGGCATTCTAGAGAGGATAAAAGGCCATAACAAGGGATGCGCCCCCGCGCAGTCTGGTGCGGTTTATTTGATGTTTTTGTCACTATTCAACGCCGTGCCAGACGGGGCAGCCAACCCGCTTTCCTTGTTATCAGGTGCAAGGTAAACTGCGCCATCTTTTAACTGGCGCGCAACAAAAACAATGAAAGTCCTGACCGTCGATTACCGCTCACCCGATGCGGCCCAACGCTTCACCGAATCCCTGCGAACCACCGGCTTTGGCGTGCTGACCAACCACCCCATCCCGAAAGAGCTGGTGCAGTCCATCTACGACAACTGGTATCGCTTCTTCATGAGCGAGCAGAAGCAGGATTTCCTGTTCAACCGCGAAACCCAGGATGGCTACTTCCCGCCGTCGGTCTCCGAGGTGGCCAAGGGCCATAGCCAGAAAGACATCAAGGAGTACTTCCACATCTACCCCTGGGGCCAGATGCCGGAAGAACTGAAGGAGCAGGCAATGGAGTACTACCGCCTCGCCAACGGTCTGGCCGCCGAGCTGCTGGGCTGGGTCGAGCAGTACACCCCGGCCGATATCGCCGCTCACTACAGCTGCCCCCTCTCCTCGATGATCGAAGAGAGCCAGAAAACCCTGCTGCGGGTGCTGCACTATCCGCCGTTCGATGGCACCGAGGAGCCGGGCGCCATCCGCGCCGCCGCCCACGAGGATATCAACCTGCTCACCATTCTGCCCGCCGCCAACGAGCCGGGGCTGCAGGTGAAGGGTTTCGATGGCGAGTGGATGGACGTGCCGTGCGACTTTGGCACCCTCATCATCAATATCGGCGACATGCTGCAGGAGGCCTCTCGCGGCTACTACCCTTCCACCACTCACCGCGTCATCAACCCGACCGGTGGCAATGCCGCCAAGTCACGCATCTCCCTGCCGCTGTTCCTCCATCCGCGCCCGGATGTGGTGCTCTCCGAGCGCCATACCGCCCACAGCTACCTGATGGAGCGGCTGCGGGAGCTCGGGGTGATCTAGTCCGCCGACGAGCAGTTGTCAGAGGCCAAACCGGAGCAATCTCGCTCCGGTTTTTTATTGAGTGGCAGAATTGGGCAAAAAACAGAATTAAATTAGCATATCATGCCAATAAATCGCATATACACCTGATAACCGTCGTAGTGATTGCGCAGTGACCTCCGTAACATGAGCGCCATTCTGCCCCTGCCAAGGGGCGCTCGATTGGAGTTCTTATGAAGCAGTCCCAATGGTCATCCCGACTCGGCTACATCCTCGCCGCAGCGGGTTCCGCGGTCGGTATCGGCGCAATCTGGAAATTCCCCTACGTCACAGCCGTCAACGGCGGCGGCGCCTTCCTGCTGGTCTTTCTGCTGTTCAGCTTCACCCTGGGGGTTGCGGTACTGATGGGGGAGACCCTGCTCGGCAGCATGAGTCGCCGCGGGGTAGTCGGTGCCTTCTCCGATCTGCTCGGCAAACAGTGGCGATGGGTTGGGGTAATGGGGGTGATCTCTACCCTGCTCATCTACTGCTTCTACAGCGTGGTGGGCGGCTGGACCCTGGGTTATACCGGCATGGCCCTCTCCGGTCAGCTCAACCATGGGGATGCGGCTGCTCTCACCGCCCGCTTCAATGACTATGTCAGCGGCGACGTCTGGCCAATCCTCACTCACCTGCTGTTTGCCGCCCTCACCTGGATAGTCGTGCAAGGAGGCATTCAGAAAGGAGTGGAGCGCACCTTGCGCTGGATGATGCCGGCCCTGTTCCTGATGATCCTGATGCTGGTCGCCTTTGGCCTCACCCTGCCCAATGCGATGGCGGGAGTACGTCACTTCCTGATGCCCGACTTCAGCAAGCTGGGGATGTCCGGCGTGCTCGATGCCATGGGGCTGGCCTTCTTCTCCCTCTCCATCGGTCTGGGCATTCACACCACCTACGGCGCCTATCTGCCGACCAGCGAAGGGGTTGGTCGCTCCAGCCTCTGGGTGGTGCTGCTGGCCAGCATGGTGGCGGTACTGGCGGGTTTGATGATTTTCCCGGTGCTGGCCTCGACCGGTATCGACCCGGCCTCCGGCCCCGGCCTCACCTTTATGACCATGCCGGCGGTATTTCAGCTGTTGCCCTTCGGTCAGGTGCTTGAGGTGATCTTCTTCGCCCTGCTGGTCTTTGCGGCACTCTCTTCGGCCATATCCCTGCTGGAGCATTTGCAGTGCTTCCTGTGCGAGACCTGGGGCTGGTCACGCCGCACGGCCTGCAGCGCCATCACTGGATTCGTCATGGTTAGCGGTGTTCCGGTCAGCCTGTCGTTTGGCCCGCTGCAACACGCCACCCTGTTTGGCAAAACCATCTTCGAGCTGCTGGACTTTGTCACCTCCAACCTGATGATGCCGCTGTTCGGCCTGATGCTGACGCTGCTGCTGGGCTGGAAGCTGGGACGCAAGGCGCTGCCGCAGGGGATTGCCAGCCACTGGCATCACTTGCTGATGAACTGCTGGCGCTGGATTGCCCCCTTGCTGATCGGCGGGATCTTGATTCGCGGTCTGGTGTGACGGTTACTCTTCGCGGGTGGGCTCATCGGCCCGCCCCTGGGCGGCTCTGACGGCCTCCAGGGCATGCTGCCAACGGGTGATCTCGGCATCATCCGTTCCCTTGGAGAAGACGATATAGAGACCGGCCTGATGGAGCAGCACGCCACTGCTGACGATGCTGCGCCGGGATAACCCCATCTTGTCGAGGGTGGCCTCCATCACCAGCTCCGCCATCGGCAAGGCATCGATCTTGCCCAGCATCAGCCGCTCTATCGCCTCCCCGACTGTCTTGTAGCGCACCAGATTGGTGTAGCCCTCATGGGTCAGCCGCACATCATCGGCATTGCCCAGCACGACCCCCACTCTGGGCAGATCTCGCAACTGTGCCAGCGAGGTCAGCGGGTGGCGACTATCCGGCCCCTGATAGATAAAGACCCGATTGATAAAGAGCGGGCCAACCCATTTGAAATGAGACTCCCGCTCCGGGAGCCGCTGTACCACGAACAGTCCATAGCCGGGCTCGACCCGTGCCAGCGCCAGCGCCCGCTTGAGCGGGTAAATCCGCACCGGATAGCGGGTGCCAAGCTCCTCCTGCACCTCATCAATCAAACGAATAGCGAATCCGTCGAGCTTGCCGTCGCGGTATTCGGTAAAGGGGGGTAAGTCGTGACTCAGCAGGGTTAATCCGGACTGCGCCGACACACTCAGGCTGATCAGTAACCAGGGCAGCACCATCCATCTCATACGACATCCTGTCTCATCGTTGTTCCCGTCAGTGCCATGTAGCGGTCACTAGTTCCAGAAGAAGCTACGTCGATTATCGCCCAGTAAATAGCCACAAGGTAGAAAAGATACGGCCCGGCGAGGTTTTCCCCTACTGAGTTGTACGTATAGTCAGAGTGGTGACAGCGGCACACATAAAAAATTTTCGATTTTATGTGTCAATTATTCTTTCCATGGTTTAGGCTGTTTCCTAATTCATTAGTCAGGTTGTCACCTCATGTCTGCCATCCTCGTGCTGTTTGGTCGATTTTTTAGCTCGCAAGAGAGGTGACCTTGCACGCACAGTTTTTCTGAATGTTCATTGCAAAGGTCGCCTCAGGCGGCCTTTTTTATGGTCTGTCGTTTATTGCTACAGAGGAGTATTGCTTCGATGTCGTGTTACCCGGAGGTTGTATGAGCCAGGTTCAGTGGTCTTCCCGTCTCGGTCATGTGCTGGCCGCAGCAGGCACAGCGATTGGCCTTGGTGCCATCTGGAAGTTTCCCTATGTGACCGCCACCAATGGCGGTGGCGCCTTTCTGCTGGTGTTTCTGCTGTTCAGCTTCACCCTGGGGGTAGCGGTACAGGTCGGCGAAACCCTGCTCGGCAGCCATAGCCAGCGCGGGGTGCTCGGCGCCTTTCGCAAACTGGTGGGGCCGAACTGGCGCTGGATGGGGTATATGGGGATCGCCTGCGGCTTCTTTATATACAGCTTCTACAGCGTGGTCGGTGGCTGGACCGTGGGTTACGCCGCGCTGGCGATGGCTGGCAAGCTCAACCTGAGCGAGGGGAGCGCCCTCACCGCCCTGTTCAACGGCTATGTCAGCAACCCCTGGTGGCCGGTGCTGACCCATCTGATCTTCGCGGGCCTGACCTGGTGGTTCGTGCAGGGGGGGATTCAGAAAGGGGTGGAGCGGGCACTGCGCTGGATGATGCCCGCGCTCTTCATCATGATGCTACTGCTGGTGGGGGTTGGCCTCTCCATGCCCGGCTCCATGGCGGGTGTGCGCCAGCTGCTGCTGCCGGACTTCTCCATGCTGACCGGCCAGAGCGTGCTGGACGCGCTGGGACTGGCCTTCTTCTCCCTCTCCATCGGGCTCGGGGTACACACGACCTATGGCGCCTACCTGCCCAATAGCGAAGGTGTGCTGCGCTCCGGCGTCTGGGTGGTCACTCTGGCAAGCCTTATCTCGGTGCTGGCGGGCTTGATGATCTTCCCGGCGCTGGCCTCTACCGGCATAGACCCCACTGCCGGGCCGGGTCTCACCTTTATGACCATGCCTGCCGTGTTCAGCCATCTGCCGTTCGGTCAGGGACTGGGGGTGGTCTTCTTCCTGTTGCTGCTGGTCGCCGCGCTCTCCTCCTCCATCTCCATGCTGGAGCATCTGGTGCGCTTCACCACCGAGGAGTGGGGTTGGTCGCGCCGTGGCGCCTGCCGGGTGTTGACCCTGCTCATCATGGCCTCCGGCATTCCGGTGAGCCTGTCGTTCGGCCCATGGAGCGATCTGACCCTGTTTGGCAAGACCATCTTCGAGTTGCTCGACTATCTGACCTCCAACCTGATGATGCCGCTGTTTGGTCTGGTACTGACCCTGCTGCTGGGCTGGCGCCTGGGTGATGCCATTCTCCCTGTGGGCCTGTCACCTGCCCTGCGTCTGGCGCTGCTCTGGTGCTGGCGCGTGGTGGCGCCGCTGCTGATCAGCGGGATCCTGATCCGCGGGATCATGTAGCACCTTGCGCATCTTTGCGGGCAGGCCTTGGCCTGCCCTTTTTATTGCTGGCGTTTGCTTTATTACAGGCGTTCATATGAGCAGCATCACGATGGACAGGAGTGCAGTCGGGCAATCTCGGAAGAGCAGGATGAAGAAGGGTCGGAGTGGCAGAGCGGCAGAGCGGCAGAGCGGCAGAGCGGCAGAGTGGCACAATAAGAGGTGGCGTTCGGCTCGCCACACCGGCAACAGAAGAAGTTGAAGTACTGAATTGCGGGCAAAAAAAATCCCCATCTGAGTGGGGACTTTCTCTGCAACTGAAGCTGAAGCTGAAGCTGATATCTCAGCTTCGCTTGCGAATATGGTGGTCGTTACTGGGATCGAACCAGTGACCCCCTCCTTGTAAGGGAGGTGCTCTCCCAGCTGAGCTAAACGACCT